>CAZZAC010000001.1:0-79927 GCA_964652095.1 uncultured Dehalococcoidales bacterium
TGCCGGAGGCCAGAGGAAGCTAGCAGGAAAGATCTTCCGCATTGGCCATCTCGGCCTGGTATATGACAAGGATATCAAGTCGGTACTGGAGGCGTTAAACAAAGCTCTACCCAAGGCGAAGAAATCCTAAGCACTAAATACGAAATGCTAAACAATAGAAAGGAAAAATTTGGTTCCTCTCATCAAAATCCCAATGACCAAAATATAAGGGTTTTGAATTTAGGAATTTGAAAATTTGAATTTGTTTAGGGTTTAGAAATTAGGATTTGGGATTTATATTTAAAAGATGAAAATCTTAGTCGCTGACCCAATTGCCGAAGAAGGGATACAATCCCTGCGTAGCCACGCTCAAGTGGATATCAAGACCAAGCTAGACCCTGAGCAACTCAAGGCAATAATTGGCGATTATGATGCTTTGATTGTACGCAGCCAAACTCAAGTAGGGGCAAAGGTCATTGAATCGGGGAAGAAACTCAAGGTGATCGGCCGAGCAGGAGTGGGCACAGATAATATTGATGTCGATGCCGCTACCAGGAATGGCATTGTGGTGGTTAACGCCCCCACAGGCAATACTGTGGCTGCCGCAGAACATACCATCGCTCTCATGCTGGCACTGGCACGTAACGTACCACAAGCAAATAGCCGCCTTAAATCAGGTAAATGGCAAAGAGAGGAGTTTGTCGGCACGGAAATCAGGAATAAGACACTGGGCATCATCGGTCTAGGTAATGTCGGTTCTGAAGTAGCCAAACGGGCCCAGGCCTTTGAGATGCGCGTGGTCGCCCACGACCCCTTTGTCTCTAAAGACTATGCCCGCAATCTCGAAGTAGACCTGGTGTCCCTGGACCAACTTCTTAAAGAAGCTGATTTTATCACTCTCCACGTGCCACTGACCGCAACTACCGAGAAATTAATTGGAGGTAAGGAGTTAGCAAAATTAAAGCCCACAGCTCGGATTATCAATTGTGCCCGGGGCGGATTGATTGACGAGGCAGCATTAGTCAAAGCAATTAAGACTGGGAAAATAGCTGGCGCCGCCTTTGACGTCTTTACCAATGAGCCAGTAACAGATAGTCCTCTATTCAAAGAAGACAAGATAATCGTTACCCCTCATCTGGGCGCTTCTACAATTGAAGCGCAGACTAGCATCGCCAAAGACATCGCTGAAGAAGTCCTGGCTGTGCTTCAAGGACGATTTAGCAAATACGCCGTTAACGCTCCACACATAGCTCCCGAACTAGTACCATTTATGAGAGTAGCTGCAACTATCGGCAACCTCGCCAGTCAACTAATGGAGGGACAAATAAACTCAACACACATCAAGTATAGCGGCGGAGTAAGTAATTACGATTGCAATCCTATTAAGACGGCGCTCATCAGCGGGCTATTACAGCAAGCAAGCGAAGAAAGAATCAACCTGGTCAACGTCGGTCTTATCGCCGCTCAGCGTGGCTTGAAGATCAGCGAAGAAAAAGAGGCGACCTGCCAGAACTACTCCAACTTGCTCACCCTGGAGGTCAATACCAATGTAGGAACCACTGCAATATCGGGCACAGTTAGAGATAGCGAGATCCACATCGTCCAGGTTAATGACTTCTGGATGGATATCGTGCCCACCGGGGGATATTTCCTTTTCTGCGACCATCTTGACCAACCTGGGCTTGTTGGCACCATCGGTAATATAGCCGGTAAAGCCGATATTAATATCAGTTCCATGCACTTATCTAGACTCCAGCCCCGGGGGAAAGCTCTCATGATTTTGGCTCTCGATGAACCACTGGGTGAAGAGCAGCTACAGGAGATACGTGCCCTTCCTGGTATTTACAGTGCTAAAGCAGTAAAGCTATAGATAGTCTTTTTTGCAAACCCGGTTAAGTCCAGGGGATTAACCGGCAATTTCCTCTCCCTTGACTCCCAGTGTCATTGCGAGTCCCGATTTTGTCGGGACGAAGCAATCCCTTCTTCCGTGAAGGGAGGTGAGGGTGAAAACCCAAGCCATGGCAATCTCTCGCATATCTCTGAGCCCCGCTGCCTCTTGCGTTTTTCCACTGTCACTGCGAGGAGCCTTTGCGACGAGGCAATCTGAACCTCAGCGCAATTATAGTAACCCAGCTATAATACTTCTAGCTATAGAAATATGGCTTAAGCTGCTCTTCTGGAAAATATCTTAAGGCTTGCCTGAAAATGGCTCTTAAGGTGTCTTCATCCAGTTCCTTATGAATCTCACAACATCTTCGCAGCTGAGGGTTCTAAGCTTTGGCATGAACTGGCTCAAGCTCAAAATTGGCCAAAACGGAAAAATCGGGGGAAATATCCCACTCCTCTAGGCTCTCTCCCTCAAGGTGGAGGTCAATAGCTTCCCTGATATTCTCCACAACTTCGTCCAGAGTTTTGCCTTGAGTAACCACAGGCAAGTCAACACACTCGGCAACGTAAAATTTCTCCCCTTTATAGATTTTGACCTGGATGATCTTTTTCATAAAGCTGACTCCTTCAGGTTTTAGACACGTTGGCTCCTGCATAATTTATAGCGTTCCGAGATGAGATGTCAAGTCGAAAAAGGGGATGGCACACCTGAAGGAGCCATCCCCTTTACTCTATTCGGCTTAAAGGCCTATCCTTGAGCCGGGCGGAACCTCTTTCCTCCCATCACGCGAGCATAACTAGGGCAAAAATCTTGACGTATTACTTACTTATTACCCTGATAGTATCGCTGCCCTCAAAGCCAATTCCAGCGACCTCTCCCGTTACTGTTATCTCCACTTGGCTACCAAGCGTGAGTAGGTCCTTCACTGCAGATGCATCGAACTTGACCATCAGGTCAGGGACGCTGTCACTATCGTAGTCACCAACTTTGGTTGGCTTATCCAAGGCTGGAATGGTGCCGTTCAGCGTAATGCTGGAAACATCGATTTGGCTTACATCGTAGCCTGTTGGAAGCTCGATATATGCGGTGACATACTTGCCCTTGGTCTTCAGGTTTAAGGTGTCTGGGTCGAAGTCTATGGTCGTAGCTGTCCGCAACATGAACTCATCCTGCGTAAGCTCATTATCGGAGGTAAACGTATCCTCAAACTCGCCATCACCGTCAGAATCTATCTGGACTGTAACGCCTTCTTCGCCTTCAGAAAGAGCATCCCAATCAATGGTGTATTGGTGCACTACCCCGGCTGATGTTGGGATGTCTACGACATTGAAGTTAGCTGTATCGTCCCCTTCGTCATGGAATACCTCAAGCCCATAAACCCCTTCATCCTTCCCGATGATGCTGTATGTGCAAGGACCCGAAGGGAAGAAAATTGTGACTGTTTCGTTGGCATACATTGACCTCGGTATTGCGTGTTCAACCTGTCCATTGAGCAGGCCTGCAGCGTTACCCTGAGAGTCATAAACAAGAAGCTCTACTGGGCTCTTTAGCTGTGATTCTATGAGATCGACGCTCTTTCCCAATTCATCAAGAATCAATGAAGCAACTTCTTCAGCAACCTCTTCAGAGAGCCACTCAGCGCCATACTTCAGACCTCTCGATAGAAAGAATTGCCATTGTCCGCTCTTGATCCAAGTTTGTAGTAGAGGGAACGTCACCTTCCCGACCCTGTTAGCTATGTAGTTCTCCAGCGTCCTACCCCCGGGGGCCAACGGGATTTCATTGAAGAGTGTCGTTATGGCTGCCTCTACTAAGGCGTCCTTCAATGCCTCGTCTTCCCCTCGGAAATAATAGTCGACTACAAAGTCGGAGCCGATAAAGAAATAGTCCGCAGCCTTAGCAGCTGTAGGCGAAATAAACGTGAGGCCAAACTTGACAGCAGCTTGGGAACCGTCTCGCACCCCCTCGGCCAAAGTCTCTGCAGCTCCTGCCATGTTGGAGAAATAGTCGGTGGCTGCATTGAAGCTCATCAATGACAGTTTGTTATACAGGAAGTAGTCTTGAACATATTCTTGTGCAATTTCGATATCGCCCCTGTTCAATGCAGCTTTTGCATTTATTAAGGCTGTACGGCTGGCACAGTCGTAGTCAATCCCAGTAAAATAGAGCTCATCGTACTTCTCGTTTAATTCAACTTGTGTAATCCACGCAGTCCAATTCATCCACACGATAGCGACGGACATCTGAAAGCCTTCAGGCGTGAGAAGATAGGGTGGATACTGAACATTGATTGCAAGTAACCTATTAATCTCTGCGCTAAGGTCAGCCTCTTCTTCTGTCTGGGGTACAATAACGGTACGTATTCGGTCTTGCGGTGTCAGGCCCGTCCCCGGATTGATATTCGTGTTCCAGTTGTTCTCGTCAAGTAGCTTGGCTTCATCAGGAGTAGGAGAGTCAATATGATACGCAACGAAGAATAGGTAATTTCCGGATTTGGGCAATGTGAAGTCACCTTCATATTGGTATATTTCATCAGGCTGAAGGGTAACACTATAATGTGGGAAGTCAGGACATCCAGAGGGCATACACCATCCATTGCACCTACCTCCCGCCGTAAGCACATCGAGAGTGAACGGCATTGCTCCTTGATTCCTTATTGCGAATTGAGCAGTCAGCGTTTCGCCAATCTCATACGTTTCTTTCTCCGGAGTGATTGACAGGGGGGAAATGAGTACGGGCAAGAAGGGCTGGACAATAAAAGCAGCATTGGTGTCGTCATAGTCCCATCCACTCTTCAGGTCACCATCATCCCAGGCGTAAACTCCGAAATCGATGGGACTGTCTGTCCCAGGCCAACTACTTTTAAGCTCAAAACTCCAGGATAACTCATAGCCATCGGCCAACTCTGTGCTAATGACACTAGTCACCAATATATAATCTTCGCCTTTCTCACCAGCCCACGGCCCATAGTTGCCGTTGGATTGATCCCACATTATAGTTAGAGGCTTTGAGGGATGGTTAAGTCTTAGATAACAGTACTTCAGATTATCTCTTCCATCGGGATCGTGGTATCGGGCAGTCACTGAATAGGTATTGTATGGATGCATGGTTTCAGGCTGACCACTTATCTCTGAGGCAGAGGCGGTTGGTGGTTGATCTGCTGGAGGGGTTTCGCCTATTTCATAATTCTCAAAAGGCTCCATCAGCGGATAATTGTCACTATCTGAATTTATAGTGTAAGGAGTATATCCAATCCCGTCTCTGTTTCCATCGCTTCCAGAGTAATCATCCCAGTAATTGCCCAAGAAGTTTGTATATGTGTTGCCGTTATAGGTGTAGGTTATTTGCTCTGTGGAGTTCAACCAAGTGTTGGTTGAACTCCAAGAAGCAAAGTTTTCTCTGTTGTTTATGAAGTTGTTCAGGTAAATCGTGTTGTATCTCGAATAAACCAAGCTAACGCCATAGTAGTTCTCATTGCAGATGTTGTCCATAAGGGTGCTGAAAGTCGAAGAAACCAAGAGGATACCCGCGCCGCCATTCTCATTATTCTCATTGCAGGTGTTGCCTGTAATGGTGTTATAGCTCGAAGAATACAGAGAGATACCATCGCGCGTGTTCTCGTTAGCGGTGTTGTTCGCAATCTTATTGCTTGACGAAAATCCTAGTTGTATTCCAACTGTGCCATTAGATACATCCTGGTTTTCAACAACAACATTCCTGCAGTGGGCGAGTATGACCTGCCCCGCTCCCGTGGGTACTGTCCCACTATTTATGTCCTTCCAATAGTATACTGGTTTTCCATTTACGGTGTTCGACGCGCTGATAGTGTGAGTGTTCCAATCCACAATTGAATCTCCCCTAATGATTATTCCATCGTCGACCATCGTATTACCGGTAAGGGCATTGCTGCTCGAATCCCATAAGCAAATACCATAGCTAAGGTTCTCGTCGCAGGTGTTGCCTGTAATGGTGTTATAGCTCGAAGAATACAGAGAGATACCATCGCGCGTGTTCTCGTTAGCGGTGTTGTTCACAATCTTATTGCCTGACGAAAATCCCAGTTGTACTCCAATTGCGCCATTAGATACATCCTGGTTTTCAACAACAACGTTTGTACAGTTGGCAAGTATGACCTGTCCTGCTCCTGAGGGTACTGTGCCTCCGTCTATATCCTTCCAATAGTACACTGGCTTACCGTTTACTGTGTTGGATGTATCGATATCATGAGTGTTCCAATGTTCAAGTGCGCCCTCAATCAATATGCCATCGTCGACCATCGTATTGTCAGTAAAGGTGTTGCTGCTTGAACAATATAGATTGATGCCCCACGGGCTCTCATTGCAGGTGTTACCTGAAAAGATGTTGCTGCTTGAATAAGACAGGTAGATGCCATAGTAGCGGTTTTTATCGCAAGTGTTGCCCGAAAAGATGTTGCTGCTTGAAGAAGACAGGCGGATGCCATCTAAGTTCTCGTTGCAGGTGTTGCCTGTAATGGTGTTATAGCTCGAAGAATACAGAGAGATACCATTTTCTAAGTTCTCGTTGCAGGTATTACCCAAAAGGGTATTGCCACTCGAAGAAAACAGCACGATGCCGATGCGGTTCTTATGGCCTGAGTCCCAGCCACAGCGGTTGTCCTCGATGGCGCAACTACTGGCGCTGTGGAGAGATATCCCCACGTGACCCATCCCCTTCGCCCCGTAGACACCCATCCCCTTTATCGTTACATAGTCGGCAGTCACTGCAAAGACATTGTCATATTCATTCGCTGCCTGGACAATCGTTGCCTCAGCCCCGTTCTCTGATTGAATAGTCAAGTGGTCTTTGTTCACATCCACATTCTCGATGTAGGTGCCATCCCTTACGATTATGGTATCGCCGGGGCTGGCAGCATCCACTGCTTCCTGAATCGTTAAGTAGTCATCGGGGACATAAATGGTTCCCGGAGAGGCTTCAACTTTGCTTACTAAAGCAGGCAACCCTCCAAGCATCGACCCCACCATCACAAACACAAGTACAATCCCAAAGATTTTGGCTATCAATTTGCCTTTTTTCATTGATGTACCTCCCTTGATCATTCTTTTATATTTACCCTCATACTTCGTGACCCTTCGCTTCGCTCAAGGCTTCGGCTGTACCTCGCAATGACACTGGGGGTCGAGGAAGAGGGTAGATTTTACCGTGGCAGAAAAAAGAGCCGAAGTCACACAACTACTTGTGGTGGACTCAGCATACGGAAACAATGACAACCCAGTGATGCAGACATTTGACTACCAGCCCTTTATTCCTAAGTGATTTAGTATTATTTTATCGTTTTCCAGTGGAACTGTCAATACACATAACTTAACTTTTCTTACCAATCGGGGCCTTTTCCCTATTGCAATGGCTGAATTCTTGATTCTGCGTTTGCCTGGTCAAAGCAGCGCCGAAGCTTAGGGTTCTTATTCCACTCTCATCATTCGCTGACCCTTCGCTTCTCTCAGGGCTTCGGCTCAGGACTAGCCTCCCCTCACGGAAGAAGAGATTGCTTCGTCCCGATAAATCGGGACTCGCAATGACAGTGGGGGTCGAGGGAAAGGTAAAAAAAAGATTGCTTCGGCTATGCCTCGCAATGACACTGTGGGTCGAGGAGAGGAAATTGCTGGTTAGTCCAGAGGATTAATGATTAAACCGGCGGGGAGCTTGGGGTAGAAATAAGTTGATTTGCTTGGCATCCTGTCCTGAGCATCGGCAACAGCCTTGACCATCTCCGGCTGCGGAGGATTTAACAGGAAGGCTAATTGATATTTTCCTTCCGTTATCTGCTGGTAGGCTTCTTTCAAATCCACGGTATAAGCGACATCTAGATCCTTCGCTCCGCTCAGGACATGGTCCAAAATAATATGATTAAGGATGCTAACGCCAAACTCCCGATAAGCCTGGGACCTGTTACCGGGCATCATGGCCTCAAGGGAAATACCTTGACGTCTCCTTAGAAGCAATAATGTTCCAGCACGCAGACTTAAAATTCCTAAGACTATGTCCTGAGAGCTACGGGATTGCTTCGCTTCGCTCGCAATGACAGAAAGAGCGAAAGTCTTGTTACAATAGGAGACAAGGGAGTCCTCGCTCAACGAAACAAATTCCAGAGTAAAGGAATTCTCAAGCTGTTTTTCCAGTCCAGCCAGAGCTGAAGGCGCTATACCACGCACAAGTCTGTGCAGAGGTAGAACAAGCAGTCCCGGGTCAGAAAAGTCGACTAACTCCATCATCACATACTGAAAGGCTTCCTTACCAGTTGGAGATTGCTTCGCTTCGCTCGCAATGACAGAGGAGGCAAAGGAATCAGATTGCTCATGCGCTCTTTCTTGCTGGTAAGCCAACGCTGTTTCATAGCGGTGATGACCATCAGCAATGTAAAGGGGCTGAGAGGATAGAAACTGGCTTAGCTCCCGCTTGACTTCCAGGTCAGTTATCGCCCATAGAGTATGAGCTTCGTCAGAGCCAAGGAGATTGCTTCGCCCCGACAAAATCGGGACTTGCAGTGACATTAGTGGTTTTTTTTGTGCTACGCGGAATAATATCGGAGCAACTTTTCGCTCAGAATCATGATAAAGGGAAAGCAATGGACTGAAGTTAGCTCGGCAAGCGCGCATTAACTGCAAACGGTCGCTTTTAGCTTTGGAAAATGTTTCTTCGTGAGGATATATGCCGCTGCCCCAGGGTCCAAGCTTGACGCGAGCTATCAGCCCACGCCTTACCCTCTTTTCGCCTGAATACTCAAATCGATGGTCATGCAAATAGAAGCTGGGTATACTATCAGCTTGAAGAACTCCTTGCTCTAGCCATTGCTGAAAAGTAATAGCTGCTCTCTGATATCTATCACCTGTCGGCTCCAGGCTTTCAGTGGGTAATTCCAGGCGAATACCATTGTAACTACTTTCTTCGTAGTAAACTTTTTGCTGTTCAGGAGGGATAACATCGTAGGGAGGACAAAGGACCCGAGCTAAATCTCCAACTATCCTTTGGTTATAGCGTATACCTCGAAATGGAGAAACTTCCATTTAATTAAATCCCAAATTCTAATTTCTAAACTCTAAACAAATTCAAAATTTCAAATTCGAATACCAAAACTCATTCCGTTTTGAATTTTTGTCATTAGATGAGAGGAACTAAATTTTTCCTTTCTTCTGTTTAGCATTTGGGATTTCGTGCTTAGGATTTATCTTTTAAGGCCATCCTGCCAGGCTCTCGCCCTAGCTGCTGCACAATAAGCTTATATTCCTTTTCGCTTAAAGCAACTTCATTCAGAATTTTCTTGGAGATATTCATTAACCGCCTCCATTCACCAGGATGTCATTCCAAGGCACAAAGCATGAAGAACATAGCAATAATCTCAATCAGTCCCAGTGCTGGAAAAAATAACGATTCCAAATTTCGTACCGCAAAGAACAATGGCGGTGCTTTTTTACCGCCATCACGCCATAATTTAAAAACCTCGCTTGCCTTCTAAACCTAGCGAGCAGCAAGCAATTCTGAAACTATCTCGCTGACTTCTTTGCCATCAGCTTTGCCTTTAAGTTGAGGCATAAGCTGAGCCATGATTTTGCCTTTGTCGTTCGGCCCCTTAGCTCCAACTGCATCAATCACTCGCTGGGCCGCTGCCATAATCTCCGCCCGACTCATTTGCTCAGGAAGATAGCTCAGAAGAACAGCCAGTTCTGCTTCTTCCTGCGCCACCAGATCGCTACGATTCCCCTTCTTAAAGGCCTCAATGCTCTCCCGACGACGTTTTATTTCCTTGGTAATAACATCAAGCACTTTGTTATCGTCAGCGGGCTTTTGCTGCGCAATTTCAGCATACTTTATTTCAGATAATAATAACCTTAATGTAGAAACTTCTACTCCCTGCTGCCGCTTAAGCGCCCCTTTGAGAGTTTCCTGAATACTTTTCTTCAGTGCCATCTCTTGGCTATCTAAAACTTTTTCGCCTTTTCGCTGCCGCTTTCTTTCTCTTCTCTTCACTAGGTTTTTCAAAGTGCTTGCGGCGGCGAACTTCAGCTAAAATGCGGTCTTGCTGCACCTGCCTATTAAATCTACGCAGCAGAGCCTCGAAACTCTCGCCTGAACCAAGCTTTACATCAGCCATATCAAAACAATGCATTTTACCCTAGTCACCCCAGTATGTCAATCAGTAGAAAGACAATATTATGTTTGACAAATAGTAGTAAAACATGATAAGAATATAATATCTTGGTGAGAGAGGACATGGCAGTACAGAAAAAAAAGCCCAGGCTTGATTCGATAATTAGATCCCTGGCAAAGAGGGGGTTCTCTCTTTCTGTGAAAGTCGTAGATAAATGTGCTCCAGATAGGCTGTTGCTTTTTGCCCTTAACTTTTTGGATAAACATGTCCCAAATAGACTGATTTCCTTCGCAATTAAAGTGGTCAAGAAATTAGCTCCTCGTAGGCTGCGCTCTACTGCTATTGATGCCGCTGATGAGTATGTCCCTGACGAGGTAGCGAACTCGAGAAAGGTCTGTGCTGTCATTGCTGCAGTAGGGAAATACATTCCAGATGAGATAATTCCCCCGGAGTCCACAGAAAGGTGGGAAAATCTTAGAACAAAGTTCCATATTCCGAAATTAATGTCGAGCAGGCCAAAGTGAGCCTGTGGAGTTGACATAGCTATTTCTATCGTAGCTCCTCACGATGTTGGTGAGGAAGAAGCAGGGTACTAAATGCAGTACAAAAGGGTTTGTGTTGAGTCTTTTGGTTATGAACTTCCTGAGACTATCGTCACGTCTGTGAGCCTGGAAGAAAGACTGGCCCCAATATACAACAAATTGAATCTCCCCTATGGACGCTTGGAAATGATGACTGGGATTCGTGAACGGCGATTCTGGGACGATGGAGTGACGCCGAGCCAAGCCAGCATAAAGGCAGCAGAAAAAGCCATCAGCAAGTCGGGAGTCAAAAAAGAAGACATCGGTTGCTTGCTTCACACCTCCGTATCTCGTGATTTCCTAGAGCCAGCGACGGCTACGGTAGTCCACGATTCTTTAGGCCTCCCATCCACAGCTACTATTTTTGACATCTCCAATGCCTGCCTCGGTTTCATTAACGGCATGGTAACTTTGGCAAATATGATTGAGCTGGGTCAGGTAAAAGCTGGGCTTGTGGTTGGCTGTGAGAGCAGCAAACGACTTATTGATGCAACAATCGATAAGGTTTTGAAAGACCCGGACATCACCAGAGAAAAGCTCAAACTCGCCTTTGCCACCTTGACTTTGGGGGCAGGAGCAGCGGCAGCAGTGTTAACTCACTCCTCCCTATCGCGAGACGGGCATAAACTTCTTGGCGGGGTAACGCGCGCTGCTTCACAGCACAATGATCTTTGTCGTATACAAGCCGATACCTACTTCTTCGACCCGAGCATTTCGCCTGAGATGTACACAGACTCTAGAGAGCTCCTCAAAAATGGAGCAAAATTGGCGCCTGCCACCTGGGAGGCCACAAGACAAGAGCTTGGATGGAGGGACTCCGACGTAGATAGGTTTTTTACTCATCAGGTTAGCGCCGTGCATAGTAGACTATTGTTCAAGACCCTGGGACTGGATAAGGCAAAAGACTTTTCCACTGTAGAATATCTAGGAAACATTGGGTCGGTTTCCCTGCCCATTACCATGGCTATCGGAATTGACCAAGGTCGCCTTAACCCTGGTGATAAGGTTGCCATGATGGGGATCGGCAGCGGCATAGTCTGTCTTATGTTGGGTCTGGAATGGTAGAGAAAATGGCCCTAACGAGATGAGTTCAGGGAAATACTCCCTCAGACAGCAATGCAACTAGATTTCTTGAAGCCGCTCCGATATCTACGTTTTTGATGGAAGTTTTACCCTATGGTGGCAAAGAAGCCTAATGAAGCACGAATTGTAATTACCGGGGTTGGCCTGACGGCGCCAAACGGAAATAATCTAGCGGAATTTCGAAAAAGTTTACTTGCTGGCAAATCCGGGGTACAGAAATTCAACGTCCGCTACATGGGTGAAGTATTGGCTGGTATATGCCACTTCGACCCACTGAAGTATCAAAAAAAGAAGGAATTGCGTCGGGGAACGAGGGCAGGCTCTATTGCTATCTACTGCGCTCAAGAAGCAATCGCTGATGCCAAATTGGACCTTGCTTGCCTTGATAAATCGAAGATTGGTATCTACCTTGGGATTACCGAGCATGGCACCGTGGAAACTGAAAACGAAATCTATGAAATTAAGCAATTTGACTATGATGTAAAATATTGGTCGCACCATCATAATCCCAGAGTAGTGGCTAATAATCCCGCTGGCGAAGTCACCCTGAATATGGGAATTACCGGACCTCACTACACATTGGGGGCTGCTTGTGCTGGTGGCAACATTGGACTTACACAGGGCTTGCAAATGCTGCTGCTGAACGAAGTCGATTTAGCCCTAGCTGGTGGCATTTCCGAGAGTACCGGTTCCTTTGGTATTTTTGCTGGCTTCAAAAGTGAAGGTGCTTTAGCTTCCCATGCAGACCCTGAGAAGGCATGCCGCCCCTTTGACAAGGATAGAAATGGTGTGGTTGTTTCCGAAGGCGGCTGCATTTTCGTTCTAGAAAGATTGAGCGATGCCCTTAACAGGGGAGCTAAAATCTACGGTGAAATCGTGGGCTATGCTATCAACTCAGATGCCACTGACTTTATTTTCCCCGACAAAGACAGACAAGTTGAGTGCATGAAACTTGCTCTTGACAAAGCCGGTATATCCCCCGAAGATATCGATATCATCAATACCCATGGGACGGGCACCGTTGAAGGAGACCCTGTAGAGTGTCAGGCAATGAGAGAGGTCTTCGGTGAGCATCTCCATGCCTATATAAACAACACCAAGAGTTTTATCGGTCATGCTATGGGGGCTGCCGGCGCCTTAGAGTTAGCCGGTAATTTACCTTCTTTTGAAGACTATATTGTCCACCCTACGATCAATCTGGATCACTTAGACCCTGAATGTCATCTTAACAACCTGGTTATCAATGAACCAAAAAAGATTGACAAGGTCGACTATATATTGAATAATTCCTTCGGAATGTTAGGCATCAATTCAGTTGTTATCGCAAAAAGATTTGAGGAATAAAGCTGAAGGCATTCTTGGAATAGACAAACGGGGGGTACATGACCAAGGAACAAATTAAAGCCACCATCCTAGAAATCATAGCGCAAATCATACCAGACGAAGACCTGAGTAATCTTAAGGGCGATATCCCGCTACGAGAACAAGTGGAACTGGACTCCATGGACTTCTTAGACATTATTATGGAGCTGCGAAAACGCTACGGCATCGAAGTCCCTGAGGATGACTATATGCAATTAGCCACCTTAGATGGCTCTATAGCTTATCTGGAGCCACGGATGAAAGAACTTTAAACTAAAATGGCGTCAACTCTGTTTTTCTCTGCGCCGGGTCACTACCAGATTAAGGAAAGCCAGCTCCAGCAATCCCGGTCGGTACAGTGCGAGAAGTGCAATATGAACATAACATTTGGTTCGAGGAGACAGCGTGACGTCGCAAGAGCCAGTATCTTTCTGATCATGGTAGCCTTAATTACAGGCATGGTAGGCTGTGCTCTTCCTCCTATTCGAATACAGGATTGGTATGACTTGAATGCCGTCAGAGACAACCCAGCCGGTAGCTACCGTCTGATGAACGACCTCGATTCCACTGCTGCCGGTTATACAAGGCTGGCGAGTAAGACAGCCAACCAAAGAAAGGGCTGGCAGCCGATTGGAACTTCGGGTAACCCCTTTACCGGGAGTTTCGACGGGCAGGGATACGAGATAAGGGACCTGTTTATCGACCGCACTGACGAAAATGAGGTCGGGCTTTTCGGTCTTGTTGATGAGGGAGGGGTCATCAAGAATGTTGGAGTGGTGAACGCCGCTGTGGCTGGCAAGCAATATGTTGGCGGTCTGGTGGGAAATAGTTCGGGCACTGTGAGCAACTCCTATTTCAGCGGCGGCGTGACTGGCGACCAGTGCCTTGGCGGTCTGGTGGGAGGGAATGTCGGCACTGTGAGCAACTCCTACTATAATTACGACGAGGTTCTGATCAACGGAGAAAACATGATTACCATTGGAGCTTTGTTCGCTGAAGACTTCGAGCAGTGGCTTGCTAACGATAAGTTTTTGGACGTCAATCAAAGGCTTTCTCAAGAAAATGGTTGTTATGTGGTGAATGATGTCAGTGATTTTAAAGAGCTGCTCGCCTTTGGTCAGGATAGTTCCCTCAGATTTAGATTGACACACGATCTGGACTTAGGCAGTGAAGCCAACTTTTACATCCCTTATCTGGCTGGAGAGTTTGATGGCAATGGTCACAAAATCCTGAGCCTGACCTTCAACTCTGATTTTGCTTCGCAAGTCGCATTATTCGGATATCTTGCTTCCGGTGGAGAAGTCACTCAACTGGGTGTCGAGAATGTAAACGTAACCGGCGCTTATCTGGTTGGCGGTCTAGTGGGAGGAAATGATGGCATTGTGAGCAACTCCTATTCCAGCGGCAACGTAACTGGCGATGATTACGTTGGCGGTTTGATCGGATATAACTGGAAGGGCACTGTGAACAACTCCTATTGCGGCGGCAGTGTGGCTGGCAAGCGGGATGTCGGTGGTCTGGTGGGGATCAATGGGGGCACCTTGACCAACTGCTATTCGAGCAGCAGCATCACCGGCTGGTATTCTGTTGGCGGTCTGGTCGGAATTAATGAAGGCACCGTGACTAACTCCTATTCGAGTGGCAGTGTCACTGCCTGGTATTCTGTTGGCAGTCTGGTCGGAATTAATGAGGGCAGCTTGAGCAACTCCTATTCGAGCGGCAGCGTCACTGGCTGGTATTCTGTTGGCGGTCTGGTCGGAATTAATTCGGAAACTGTGAGCAACTCCTATTCCATCGCCAGCGTGAGTGGCAGGTCGGGTGTTGGCGGTCTGATCGGAAGTAGTTACGGCACTGTGACGAACTCCTATGCCACAGGCAGCGTGACTGGCGAGCGGGATGTCGGCGGTCTGGTGGGAAGTAATTACGACACTGTGACGAACTCCTATGCCACAGACAGCGTGACTGGCGAGTGGAATGTTGGCGGTCTGGTGGGATCTAATTCGGGCACTGTCATCAAGTCCTATTCCACAGGCAGCATGACTGGCAACTATTATGTTGGCGGCCTAGCAGGAGGGAATGATGGCACTGTGAGCAACTCCCATTCCACAGGCAACGTGACCGGCAACTATTATGTTAGCGGTCTGGTGGGATCTAATTCGGGCACTGTGACCAGCTCCTATTCCACGGGCAGCGTGACTGGCTCTTCGATTGTTAGCGGTCTGGTGGGGATCAATGGTTGGGATGGCACTGTGAGGAACTCCTATTCCACAGGCAGCGTGGCTGGCAGCTATTATGTTGGCGGTCTGGTGGGAGTGAATTTCGGCACAGTCAGCAACTCGTATTCCAGCGGTAACATGATCGGCGATGAGTATATTGGCGGTCTGGTGGGAGTGAATTGGAGAGGCACTGTGAGCAACTCCTTCTGGGATACCGAAACCAGCGGACAAGCTACTTCGGCTGGCGGGACAGGCAAGACCACCGCGGAAATGCAAGACAGCGCTACCTTCTTAGCGGCGGCGTGGGACATATGCGCGGTCGGTCCTGGCGCGACCAACCCCGCTTACACCTGGAATATCGTTCATGAGCAGACCTATCCCTTCCTGAGCTGGCAGTCCGTTGTTTAATGCAACTAAAGCTTGGAGTATCTCTGCGTCCCGTCACTGCCAGATTAAGAAAGTGAGCCGAAGCAATACCGGTGGGTAGAGCGCAGGAAAGGAAATAGAGTTGACCCCTTTACCCTTTGTATTATACTCTATGAACTAGGACTGTGGAAAAACTAAGCTATTACGTGGTGGTAGGCTAGGAACACAAGTTTTTTATCGCATTTTCCCCGAGGATTGAAGGCTTAGTTAGTCCTCAATTTTGAAAAGAGCCTGACCATGGATTACGATGTTCTAATTATCGGTGCCGGAATGTCTGGTCTTGCCGCTGGCATTAGATTGGCCTACTACGGTAAAAGGGTCTGCATCGTGGAAAAACATTATCGCGTTGGGGGACTGAATTCCTTCTACAACCTGGGGGGACGTAAATTCGACGTCGGCCTTCATGCCATGACCAATTATGTCCCCAAAGGTGTTAGATTAGCACCCTTGCCCAAGCTGCTACGACAGCTCAAACTAAAAGCTGAAGATTTCGCCCTCTGCCCACAACGGATGTCAGAAATTAAATTTCCCAATAAAACCCTCGGATTTAATAACGACTTCAGCTTTTTTGTCCAAGAGGTCGTCGATAATTTCCCAACGCAAGCTGACAACTTCCAAAAACTGCTTAAGACTATTTTCGAATATGATGAACTGAACCTGTATGCCAAACCGATTTCGGCTCGTGAAGTTGTGAGTTCTATTATTTCCGACCCACTCCTCAGCGATATGATTTTTTGCCCGCCTATGTTTTATGGAAATGCTCAAGAGAATGGCATGGAGTTCGGACAATTTGTTATCATGTTTAAGAGTATCTTCTGCGAAGGCCTGGCTCGACCCCAAGCTGGGATACGCCAAATCCTCGATGTGCTGGTGAAAAAATATAAGTCTTGCGGCGGTGAATTAAAGATGAGGTGCACGGTAACAAGTCTCAAATGTGCTAATGACAGGGTTGAATCAATCTTGCTCGAAAACGGTGAAGTCCTGACAGCCGATAGGATACTATCATCCGCTGGTTATGTTGAAACGATGAAACTGTTGACCGACTATGATTCTTCAAAATTAAATTGCCATGTGGGTCAAATTTCATTTGTGGAGTCTATTCTCATTTTAAATAAAGAGCCCGCTAAAATGGGCCACAACACAACAATGACCTTTTACAACAACTCAGATAGATTTGATCATCGAAAACCTGACGAGCTAGTCGATGTTTCCAGTGGCGTTATTTGCTGCCCTAATAACTTTCAATTCGAAAATCCTCTGCCGGAGGGCATGATCAGGATAACCAACTTGGCTAATTTCGACCTCTGGAACAGATTGAGTGAAGAAGAGTACAAAGCCCAGAAAGCTGCCTGGTTGGAAACCACGCTTAAAGAGGTGGTGAAATTTGTGCCCGATTTTCGCCATTCAATTGTTTTTAGCGATATCTTTACTCCAAAAACGATCCACAAATTCACCGGCCACATAAATGGTGCGGTCTATGGGACACCAAATAAAACCAAAACGGGAAAGACTCATTTAGACAATCTATTTATCTGCGGCACAGACCAGGGATTCCTGGGAATCGTGGGAGCAATGCTTAGCGGTATCTCCATGGCAAATCTTCACGTTCTGCAGAAGACGTAGAAAAAGAGAAATCTATGAGCCACGATTGGTCGAAGGATACAAGGTCAGAATACGATGTCATCGTCATTGGAGGTGGACTGGCGGGATTAACATGTGCCAATATGTTAGCCAGAGGAGGACATTCAGTTTTACTTCTAGAGCAGCACTACAGCCTTGGCGGACTGGCTACCTGGTTCAAAAGAAAGGGGCACATCTTTGATATCGCCTTACACGGATTTCCAGTTGGTATGATTAAAACCTGTCGTAAATACTGGACGCCTGAAATTGCTAATATGATTGTTCAACTCAAAGGGATCAGATTTGACAACCCCCAATTTTCCTTTACCACAACTTATGACAGGGAGGATTTTACACGCGTATTGCAGGAGCGATTCAAAATACCCCGAGAGAATATTGAAACCTTTTTCAACACAGCGAGAAATATGAATTTCTATGATGACCAAAGTATGACCACGAGAGAATTTTTTGAGAAATTCTTTCCTGGCCATGATGATGTTGTCCGCATGTTAATGGAACCGATCACTTATGCCAACGGGTCAACCCTACTAGACGATCCCGCAATAAGTTACGGAATTGTGTTCTCCAACTTCATGAGCAAAGGCGTTTATACTGTTCGAGGGGGAACAGACCAGTTTATCGGAAAAATGCGGGAGGAACTTCTAAAAAACGGCGTTGGTATTCGGACTAAGTGCCTGGTGGAAAAAATCATTATTAAGGATAGAAAGGTTAGCGGGGTAATAGCGAAAAGTGGAAGAGGATATCATTATCATATCAAGAGTAAGGCTGTTGTCTCCAATGGTAATTTGTTATCAACCATCCATAAACTGGTTGGAGATGAGAACTTTTCTAAAAGCTTCACTGAAGAGGCGAAAAAGGTGCGCCTCAATAATAGCAGTTGTCAGGTCTATATTGGTATCAAAAAAGGCGAGAGGATTGACTACATTGGGGATTTGCTTTTCACCTCAGAGGCGAAAAAATTTGATTCTGAAGAACTTTGCAGCAAAAATACTACCAGCCGGACCTTCTCAGTCTACTATCCCCAAATCCGGCCAGGCTCTGATATGTACTCCATTGTTGCCTCCTCTAATGCCAATTACGACGACTGGGCAAATCTGTCCGAAGAAGAATACCAAGCTTCTAAAGAAAGATTAATTCAACGAACGCTGGATGCTCTGGAGAAATATGTTCCTAAGATTCGGGATAAGGTAGACCACTTGGAAGCTTCTACTCCAAAGACATTTCAAAGGTATACGCTCCATTTAAATGGTGCCTCTTTTGGCACCAAATTTGAAGGGTTAAAGGTCAGTATGGGGCTTCCTAAAGAGATAGCGGGACTTTTCCATACTGGCTCAGTGGGGATTATCATGTCAGGTTGGCTAGGCACAGCTAATTACGGAGTAATTGTTGCCCATGATGTAGACAAATTTCTCTCGGCAGGTGCAAGAAATGTATGATTTCAAGGGACAGACTGTCATCATCACTGGTGGAACCAGAGGTATAGGCAAAGCCATCGCCGAGAGTTTCTTGAAGGCAGGTGCTAAAGTTATTGTCACTTATTCGACAAATGAAGCTGCGGCGGCACAATTTAAACAAGACAACAGCCAGTTTGCCGAAAACATCAATATCCAAAAGCTTGATGTGACCAAGTATGAAGAGGTGGAAAAGTTTTTCAAACACATAGACACGAAATATGGGGGCTTTGAAGTCCTGGTGAACAACGCCGGTATCCGAAAGGATTCTGTCCTGGCGATGATGAAAGAATCGGACTGGCATGATGTGATGAATGTCAATCTCGCCGGAACCTTTTACATGTGCAAATTTGCTGTTATGAGCCTGATGCGCAAACGATACGGACGGATTATTAACATAAGCTCTGTGATGGAAAGATACGGTTTTGAAGGGCAGTCGAACTATGCAGCTTCAAAGGCAGGCCTCAGTGCATTGACTAAATCGTTGTCCAAGGAGGTCGCCACCCGGGGCATCACAGTCAATTGCGTTTCACCGGGATTTATCGCCACTGAATTGATCCAAGACCTTCCTGATAAATTGCGTGAAACTTACCTGGCCAGGATTCCCCTAAAGAGATTCGGAAATGCTGAAGAGGTGGCCGCTTGTGTTCTTTTCTTGGCTTCCAAAGAGGCGTCATATGTTACCGGTTCTACTCTTGAGGTGACGGGAGGATTATGAGATGGAGGAGATTCTAAACGCTATACCCCATCGTCCACCATTTCTGTTCGTCGATAGGATCATAGAATTAAGCGGAACAAAAATCAAAACAACGAAAGAGATAAAGCCTGATGAACCAGTTTTCGCAGGACACTACCCAGGACACCCGATCATGCCCGGGGCACTTATCTGTGAATCTATTTTCCAAACAGGCGCAATTCTGCTCTCCAAAATGATGGGCGGTATGGGAGAAGGTATTCCTGTTTTGACCCGAATTAATAACGCCAAGTTCAAGAGTATCGTCAAGCCCGGCAATATCCTAGATATTGAAGCGGAGCTGGTGGAAAAAGTCAGTAACGCTTATTTTATGAAGGGCAAAGCCTCAGTCGCCGGAAAGACCTCGGTCACGGTTGAGTTTACCGTCACCTTAGCTAAAGAGGCACCCTGACATATATTGGGAAGGGTGATAAGGAGTAACATATGGATTTCTTAGACATTGCGGGTAAGACTGTTCTTGTTTTTGGGGTAGCTAACAAGAAGAGCGTCGCCTTCTCTATCGGAGAGGTTCTTTCCGAGGCCAAGGCGAATGTAATCTATAGTGTTCGATCAGCGGCAAGAAAAGAGAGCGTCTCCAAGATTCTTCCTGGTGCTGATATATACGTATGCGATGTGGAACAGGAGCCGGAGATTAAAAAACTGGCCGAGGGCATCTCTAAAAAATGTCCCAAACTTCACGGCATCGTTCATTCCATCGCTTTTGCCAATTACGAAGGAAGACTTAAGCCATTTCACGAAACAAAAAGGAAAGACTTCCTGCAGTCAATTGATATCTCCTGTTATTCCTTAATCGCTATTGCTAATGCGTTTAAAGACCTATTAGATGTGAAGGCATCTGTAGTCACCATATCCATCTCGACCACCAAGATGGCAGCCGAACCCTATGGTTTTATGGCGCCGGTAAAAGCTGCCCTGGACTCAACCCTGTGCTTCCTGGCTAAATCCTTCAGTTCTTTTTCCCAAATCCGATTTAATTCCGTGAATGCCGGACTGTTAAAAACCTCCTCATCGGCAGGGATACCCGGATACTTAGATTATTACCTCTTCGCAGAACAACTAACCCTACGCAAAAAAGCTCTGACCACTAAAGAAGTAGCTAATATCGTAGCGTTTCTTTTAAGCGAGCGGTCCAGTGGCATTAATGCCCAGGGCATCGTTGTAGATGCTGGAATGTCAATCAACTACTTTGATAAAGACATTATCAAGAAGGCAATAAGGTTTTAGTAAGCCCATGACTTTGTTTCCTGTAGTCATGCCAGTTATTGAAGCTGGACATAAACCCTCAGGGAAAGAAAAGGTAGACCATCTAAGCCGAATTGCTCGAGAGGCGCTAAAGGTGAGTGCCGAAAGAAGCCGAGTGAGGCTTGGAGAACTGCTCAAGGACGGAAAGGGTGTACCATGTCCAGTTGCTGGCATTTATTGGTCTATCTCCCATAAACCTAAATACGTGGCGGCAGTGGTTAGCGAGGATAAGGTCGGGATCGATATTGAAGAAATGAAGCCCCGGGCTGAATCACTCTTTGCTCATGTGGCGAGTGACGAGGAATGGGAGCTACAGGAGAAATCCTGGGTTGCCTTTTTCCGCTATTGGACGGCGAAAGAAGCCGCTCTGAAGGTTATCGAAATTGGCATAAGCGGATTAAAGACCTGCCGGATAATCTCAGTCCCCGATGAGAATCATATTACTCTGGACTATAAGGGGCAATTTTTTCTGGTGGAGCAACTACGATACAAGAACCATATTATTTCCGTCCTCAAAGACGACAACGAAATTGATTGGATAATTCTGGAAGACTTTAAACCCTGAGCTCTAGAGCCTAAACAAATTCAAAAGCCCAATTCAAAGTGGTAGGTCACTAGATATTTTTAGTGTTTCGAACTTTATATTTAGGATCTAACTGCGCAGTATCTCTCAGTGTACAGTTTCGCCTGATGTATAAAGGCCTCTATTCTTGTCTCTGCGTTGGTTTGCTTGAGCCCATCGTATATCATATTGAGCACAGGAATGCGGTTGTGCTCCCTTTGTATCCCTCTATAAATAGCAGTGGATACAGTCCCATAAAGGCAATTTAAAATGACGAGATTAGCTATACCACTGCAGCCCTGCATAGCATAATTTTTCGCCTTAGCCACATTTACAGTTACTACTGGGTCTATATCATCACTTACATAAGGAGCGGCAAGCGTAACCACATCCTCAACCCTGGGGATCCTGCAATCTCGAAGCTCGTCTTTCATCATTCCCTCAATCTTTCCCTTCCAGTACATAAACGGAAACCTTCTAAGATAGTAATAAAGGGCAGAGAGATATTTTCTGCTAGAGAAGTGAGTCTCCGGATATACCTCATTAAAATATACTAAGTAATCTGTAGTAGTCGGCCCAAGCCTCACTTCAGCACCCAGTGACTCAAACTCTCTGATTATATCGTTGTTAGACCAGGAGTTCATACAGGTATAGAACTCTCCCACGATACCTATAATTGGTCTATCTTCATTCTTAGTTGGAATCTCGTCCATAGCTGCTATTGAGCGATTTAAAGCCTGCCAAAATTTCCCGTTGATAATTCCAGAGGCTATCTCCTCTATGGCTTGTGCATAAACCCTGTCACTCTCCCCTTTATTTACTTCATAAGGGCGAATATGAAGTAACTTCTTTAATAAGACATCCGTAGCTAGCCAACCCTTCCAGACAGCCTCCGCCCACTTTAATCCAAATAATTCGGTGCATTCATCATGGCGGATAGAGGCAACCGGGGCAACTATAGGGATATGCCCCAAACCTAATCTCTTGAGAACCAATTTCTGAGACAAGGCATATTGACTCAACCTGCATGAACCATCGAAGTTAAGCATCATAAATGCTGCCCTATCCGGATCAAAATCTTCAAGTTGGGTCATCTTGACTAAATCCCCTGTGGTGAGTAAATAGGGATGACATTCCTTGCCAGAGACGTATCTTCTTCCTATCTCCTCCGATAATTCATCAGGCTCGGGCAAAACCCGGGCATCTAGACCCACGGAGTTGAGAGCAGCAGCCCAAATAACGGAGTGCCCAGAAACATAGGGGATATAAAAGGTTTTATCCAGTTTCCTAAGCCTCTTTGTTGGTTTGAAGATACTTATCCCACCAGAGGGTCTAATCACACTGAGGTCTTCTTGCCTTTCCTCCTTTACCCGCGTTTTCGGTCTACCAAGGGTATCAAGAAAGGCCTCAACCCTGGTGGTCATTCCAGCATCACCGCTGTGCTCATCTACCTCCAGAAGTAGATAAGGATCCTCTTCCATGGTTTCCTCAAGATACTTCCAGAAGAAAGCATCAGGACCGCAGCCATAATTGGTGATCATTATAGGATTCAAGCTGGGGTTATTCTTAGCTATCATCGCTGCCCGCAGAAGATTTTGTTCATTCTTCCAAACCAAGTTGGAGTAATGAGGTGGCAGCTCAACCCTATCCAGCGGCAGTAGGTCAAATGGTATGGCCAGCATTCCTAGATGTCGCAACTTCTTGGCAATATTTAGATTCAGCGCCAAATCATGAACATTGTAAGGCTTTCCTATTACCACCACGGCTTCATTATCCTTCGTAAGGGTCTTAAGTATCTCTTGACCCCTTTCTCGACGAATCCTTTCGAATTCGTCTTGAGCCTTAACCGCAGCGGTTATGGCTGAGGCAATTTCCCCCGTTTCTTTTCCGAATTCCCTGCCTATCTTCTTCATTTCCCTCTTCAGGTTCTCTTTTTCCTTTGCCATAAATATGCTAGGACTTATGATTTTTGCTCTATCTTTAAAAGCAGGTCTAAGCATGAAGGGGATACCCTGAATCAAGGGGCAGTTGTAACTCCTGGCTACATCATCACTATCCTTCTCCAGGTCAATAATGCTGGGCAGGAATATACGGTCAACACCTTTTTCAATGAGATTTGCTACATGCCCATAGGCAATCTTCACCGGATAGCAGGCTTCAGCTAAAACCTCTTGAAGTCCCTTATGAATGAGCCTCCTATTAGTTTTATCGGACAGCACCACTTTAACTCCCAACTCCCCAAAAAACGCAGCCCACAATGGAAACTGCTCAAAGAACATGAGCACTCGTGGAATGCCTATTACCGGAGAATTCGGGGCAAATTCATCCTCCTTATAATAGTTCATAAGCATTTCCTCTCGCTCTTTAAAGAGATCGGGAAGAACCTGGTCAGCGGTTTTTTCGCCTTTCAGCTCATATCTATCACAAATACCACCGTAAAAGGATTTGAATTCGCCTCCGATGGATATCTTTTTTATGTCGCAGTGGTTGGGGCAATGCTGGCATTCAAAGGATTTGACCTCATATTCCCGGTCTGTGAGGTCAAACCCGACAAAATCGCTTTTCCCATCCCCATGTCTCCTCTCCATGGCAATCAACGCAGCACCTATGGCACCGGTTACATTGTAGTTCTGCGGAACCGTAATCTTCTTCCCCAAAATATTTTCGAAGGCAGCCACTACACTCTCATTTCCGGCAACGCCTCCCTGAAAACATATCCTCTCGCCAATTTTCTTATTCCCTACCACCTTTTCAATGTAATTATTGGCAATAGAGTAGGAAAGCCCCGCTAAGAGATCGACTTTCGGTGAACCTACCTGCTGGTGGTGTATTAAATCAGATTCCATAAAAACAGTGCACCGGGTCCCCAAATCAACAGGAGCTTTCGAGCTAAGAGCAAGCTTGCTAAACTCCTCCTCAATATTTATGTCCAATCTATCAGCCTGTTCCTGGAGAAAGGAGCCAGTTCCTGCAGCACAAACCTTGTTCATCTCAAAATCTACCACTGCGCCATTCTTCAGGCGGATATATTTTGAATCCTGCCCCCCTATTTCAAATATGGTGTCTACGGTCTCATCGATATCCAGTGTGGCCTTAGCCTGAGCAGTGATCTCATTAACTACTACATCAGCGCCGATGAAGTCCCCTGTAGAATAACGTGCACTGCCAGTGGTCGCCACAGCTTGGACTTCAATAAGGTCCTTTATTTCATGACCTATGTCTTTTAATCCTTTCTTAACTGACTCAATGGGATTGCCCTCGGTCATGAGATACTTCATCGCCAGCAGCTTCTTGTTTTCATCCAGAATAACGATATTTGTACTAACAGCGCCAACATCAACCCCTATATACACCTTATTCTTTTGTTGCTTTCTAAGAATAGGACACTCATCCAATGGAGTAGAACCATCCCCGTTATAAATCAATCTCCTTAAATGCCCTACCTCAGCTTCACTGGCCTTTTTAGCTAAATAGCGCCTCAAGACCTCCGTTGCTACTTGAAGTCTGATAGGTGTGTCACTTTGTCTCTCCGAGGCCGTGATTGCCGCTCCGAAGGCTCCCATGACCTTAAAATACTCGGGAATAATCAATTCCCCAGGCTTGAGTTCTAGCAGTTCTTCAAAAGCCTTAGCCACCCCTTTATTGGCAGCGACGCCACCTTGAAAGGCTACTGGCTTTACGAATCTCCTCCCTTTACCTAAATTGCTTATGTAATTTCTAGCCAAGGCATAACAAAGCCCAGCTATTATTTCTTCCTGTGATGTCCCCTCTTGCTGCAAATGGACCATGTCAGATTTGGCAAAGACACTGCACCTGCCCGCAATGGTAGCCGGCTTTTCAGCTCTCGTGGCTAAACTGCTGAACTCATCTATGGAAATCCCCAGACGATATGCCTGTTGATCAAGGAAAGAGCCAGTTCCCGCAGCGCATATCTCATTAAGGGCATGGTCAACGATGACTGTCCTTCTACTTTTTTCATCCCACTCCAGGAAAATCAGCTTTGAGTCCTGCCCTCCAATCTCGATAACTGTCCTAACCTCAGGATGGAAGTATGCGACAGCCTTTGCCTGAGTAATAATTTCATTTTCTTTATCTACACCCATGACATCAGCTATAAGGTTACGTCCGCTGCCCGTGCATACAGCCCCACATAGTTCAGGAAAATCTTTTTCGAGACCCTCAAAAACATCAATTAATACTGGAATAGGTTGCCCCCTTGTCCTCTCATAGACGCTTTCGAGGAGTCGGAGTTTCTCATCAATTACAGCTATGTTTAAGCTGACCGAGCCTATATCTATTCCCATAAAGGTTTTGCTTTGGCTTGTCATTCCGATCCCTCGATCCTTGTTTTCACTGCCAGCGCAATCTCGGCTGAGACCTCTTGCCCACCGCGGCGCGCCAGCCAAGCTAAAGCCCCTGAAACGTCGCCGCCAATGGTAACCTTCGTCTTGCCATTTACAGGTTCCAGAGTGTAGAAGCGTGTCAAATTGGTGCCCAGGGCTTTTCCTTGCATGACCACATTCCGCTCTGGGACAAACTCGGTAATCGTCATCAATAATTTAACCGTAAGCCTGCTTACCTTAGCTGTGACAGAAAGCTGCGAGCCTACTGTCAAAGGCCCCTTAGAGAGCCTCTCAATCTTCTTGATGGACGGCATCCATTGGGGCCACTCTTCAAGCTTGTCTACCAGCGCCCAGACTTTCTCGGCAGGGGCATTAATGTCGATGCTACTCTCAAACCTCATGCCCGTCGAACTCCTCCTTCACGTAGTATCCTACAAAGATATTATACATCATTATACAATCTAAGAGATTAGCCCAATAAGTGTATCCTCTACGTCTCTCTAATTCATCAGAGCAGTGAAAGCGTGCCGGGGTGAAATTGGGCACATCGTACTTTTCTTGAGGCTAGATTGTCACCAGTGATAAAATAAGTCTTAAATGGTACCTCAAAATCGGCCTAGTATCCTGTGAAACTCAATCGGCACATGAGCTTCAGTAGATCTGATATCATCCGACCTCCAAGTGAATGGAAAAGCTATTTTCTCCCTTTAACCAGCGGGTGCTCCAACAACACCTGCACTTTCTGTGGATACTATGGCTCGAAGCTTCAAATACGAGATGTCGATGACATCAAGAGTGAAATAGATGCCGTAGCCTTATTCACTCGGAGTGGCATTCAAATTCCTGACGTTTCTGAGGTGGTATATGCCGTGGCTCAAGGTTGGGATGGCAAGAGGATATTTCTCCAGGATGGCGATGCCCTTGTTTACCCCTTCCCTAAATTAAGGGAGGTTCTCCAGTACTTGAATGAGAAACTGCCCGGTGTCGAAAGGATTGGTACATATGCCACGCCACAGGATATCTTGCGCAGGAACTCCGATGAACTTAAGGAATTAAGACAGCTCAAGTTAGGTATTTTTTATACAGGGCTCGAGACCGGTGATGATGAACTGCTCCAGAAGATAGATAAAGGGGTAAGTTCACATCAGATAGTCGAGGCGGGAAAGAAAGTGAAGGAAGCCGGGATAAGCTTTTCTGTGACGATAATTTTAGGACTTGACGGTATCGAGGGAAGCAAGGAACACGTGCTTGAGACAGCTAAGGTGCTCACTGAGATTGACCCGGATTATGTCGGAGCTTTGACTTTGACCCTCGTCCCCGATACCCCGCTCTATGAGCGGTGGGAACGGAATGAATTCCATCCTCTTTCTCCTTTCCAATCCTTGGAGGAACTGAGGTTAATTATAGAGAATTCCAACTTTACCAATTGCTTCTTTAGCTCAATGCATGCCTCAAACTATCTTTCCGTCCGCGGCAAGTTGCCGCAGGATAGAGAGAGGATGCTTAAGGAACTAAAAGTAGTTTTGGCAGCAAGAGACCCCTCTCTACTCAGGCCTGAATTTCTCAGAGGTCTATGACTTTGACGGCACCAATAGTAGATTTCCTGGAAAGTCTAACAAAGAGAGCAGGTAGTATGTTATTCACACAATCTGGCTTTCTGTGTAGCAACATTACGATGTCCGGTGCAATTAATCTACTGTAGGAATAAATTCAATAAACTACTATGTACTTGCCTTCTGCTGCCCCTAGTCCGTGCTTTAATGCGGTAGCAATTTGTGGTAGTTCCCAAGGATTGGCAGGGATCTTATTAGAAGCCCGGTAATCTAAGAGCACCTTCATTGCCTCGACATCGATAGCAATAAGGTCACCAGAAGCCAGCACTAAGCCTGGCTCGACCAATTGGCCCTTATCCGGTCCGCCAGATACGAAGGCTTTCCTGCCATCCATGACGATGAGATCGGGCTGCCAACAAAGACTTATTTCAGCCAACTTCTCCTGCAAATGACCAAGGTGAAAACTACGCCGTTGCCCAGGAGCAACAAAGCCGAAAGCAAGTTTAATTGCACCAGAAAATGCACCAAGGTTGTGAGTCTTCATGCATGGCAGATAAACCATCTTGTCAGCTTCATAAGCGGAGCGAGGCATTATAACTTTGCTTAAATAATCTCCATTGATCCTGATCTGTACCCAATCATTAGGCCTATCTTCAAAAGCAATAAGTTCAACACCTAGCCTTTGAACTAACTCGGGGACACCGAGTTGATTGAAGACTTTTCTAGTTGGCCGCCAAACGCCACCAGAGCTCTCACCAATGGTGACTTCAGCCCCAGTTTCCAGGATAAGTTCAATCACGACTTGAAGAAATGCCAAGTCAGTAGCTGCTGGGAACGGGTCTGGGCTGTTGAAATTTGGTTTTACAAGAACTCGGTCACCCCTACCAATGGTTTGTTTTAAATTGCCCATTGATGCAATAGCTTGGCCAATAGCTAACCGAATATCTCCTTTTGCTTTCATTTTGGCTACGACTGGCTGGTTATTCCTGAGCCACGGGTTACTCCTTCGTGGCTTTGGCTCTACACATGGAATACCCCTTGGTATCCTGTCGCCTAGAAAGTGATACACTCCAACAACTCTATCAAAGAGAACCGCCATATGACATCCGAAGCAGACTCAGATATTTCGCAATCTTCGAATAGTCTGCCAAATTCATTATGCAGCAATCATTAATCTCTGTCCAGCCTTCTATAAATCCTAAGGCGGCTATTTATTTCTTGGAACCTAATAAACTGTGGGCTCTCTTAACAATATGGCTCAAAGTTCAATCGACTATGATGATATGGAAATTTTTGTAGCTATTGATTAGTCTACGGTATGAGAGTATGATTTGTAGTTAAGCTACAGACTATGTATTCGAGGAATAACCCGAAGGATCATTAAATTAACAAAATTCCAATCCGCGCATGGCTATTGCGAAAATACTACTTATTTCAAAGATTGTGTTACTGTTACTCTGAAACCGTGAGATTGGGAGCGAGCTAAAAAGTGAGTATAAAAAGCGATGGTTTGGAAGAAGCCGTAGAATCAGTGAAAGCTAAGAAGTCTGAGGAACGGATGGTTCCAACCATCTGTTCATTATGCGGCCCAATGCCGGGATGTGGACTAAACTGCTATGTTAAAGACGGCAGATTGATAAGAGTTGAGGGCATGAAGGAGGCTCCTACGAACAAAGGAACATTGTGCCCCAAGGCATTCGCCTCCGTGCAGTGGGTTTATTCGCCGCAACGTCTCAGGTACCCTTTGAAGCGTGTTGGGAAGAAGGGTGAAGGTAAGTTCAAGAGGATCACCTGGGATGAAGCTCTTGATACTATTGCCAGCAGGCTCAGCGAACTCAAGGAAAAGCACGGGCCGGAATCTCTGGCTATTCTCGCGCCGGCGCGACGCAGCTATAGTGATTATTTACAGCGATTCCTAATTGCCCACGGAAGCCCAAATTATGGCCACAGTGGCCTCTGTTTTATACAGGCAGCTTTCGGGTTTGCCTATACTCTGGGATGGCCTTGGCTCAATAGGGTCGGTGCGGATTATGAGCATGCTAACCTGATTGTGGTATGGGGTGCTAACCCCGTCTATTCTGCAGGACCTCTGGGCAAACTGAGAAGAATTTTAGATGCCAAGGAGAGGGGTGCCAGGCTCATGGTGATTAAGCCTGAGATGCAGCCGGATGCGGCCAAGGCAGATATCTGGGTTCCTATCAGGCCCGGCACCGATGGTGCCTTGGCGCTGGCCATGCTGCATGTCATAATCAATGAGAACCTCTACGATGCAGACTTCGTCTCCAGGTGGTGCTACGGTTTCGATAAGCTTGTACCTCATATACAGAAATACACCCCGGAGTGGGCTGAGCCGATAACGGGACTACCGGCTGACCAGATAAGAGAAATCGCCGGGTTATATGGGACGATGAAGCCCGCATGTATTCTTGCCGGGAACGCATTCGACCAGACGGCAGACTCCAATAACGCCGTACGGGCTGTGGCAATACTGATAGCCATAACAGGCAACCTCGACAGACCCGGTGGCAATATTGTGCCCACCGGAAGTAATATGCCCGAGGTGAAATCCGTACATCTCAGGGAGAGATATACGCAAGATTTTGTAGACAGGTTGGTAGGCCCGGAAATAGCCAGTTGTTTTCAGCCCTTCATGGAGGGCACGTCTTCCGCTTATTACCGCTGTCTTGATAGCGTTCTCACCCGGGAGCCATACCCTGTCAGGGCGATAATCGCTCCCGGGACTCAGCCCACGGTAATTACTCGTGGCAGCAAGAGGGTGGTGGAAGCGCTTGAGAAACTGGAATTCTTTGTGGTTATCGATGTGATGCAGAACTCGTCAATGCCCTGGGCTGATGTCGTTGTCCCTGTAGCCACTATGTATGAATGCGACCATCCTTTTGAAGTATCGGGTAACTGGATAATGGCGCGAAACAAGGTTATTGAGCCGCTGGGAGACTACAAGTCGGACTACGAGTTCTGGCTTGACCTGGCCGTCAAGATGGGGTACGGGGAGGACTTCTGGGACGGAAATATTGAGAAGTGCATGAACTACCAGCTGGAGAATTTTGGCATGACCATAGAAGAGCTAAGGGCACATCCTACAGGTATTATTTATGAGCCAAAACCGATGGTTTACGAAAAGTATGAGAAAATATTTGCCACTCCCAGTACTCGGTTTTCGAGGGCTCCTTATCTCCCTCAGGGCAAGGTGGCAATCTATAATACTACGTTCGAAGAGAATGGGTTCAATCCTCTGCCAGAATGGGTAGAGCCGCCCGAGAGTCCAACGGCTACACCGGAGCTCTTAGCGAGGTACCCTCTTGTCTTTTTTGACGCACATACTTCGGATGTTTATAACCAGGGGTGGTTACGTAATGTGCCTTATCTGCGCGAGATTCAACCTGACCCATGGATACACATTCACCCCGAGACAGCTAAGGCACGAGGGATAGAGAACGGTGACTGGGTAATTGTCGAATCACCGCATGGCTGGATAAAGGTAAAGGCTCTGTATTTCGACGGGATACGGCCGGACGTGGTTATGGGCCTCCACGGATGGTGGCAGGGCTGCGATGAGCTGGGATTGCCAGGTTATCCGATACTGGATGGAGGCGCAAACGTAAACGTCATGTACAGTACTGACCCAGATAAAGCCTTTGACCCAATGGTAACCGCTATGCCCAAGCAGACCCTGGTCGAGGTACGAAAAGCATAGAGTTGCGGACCGGTAGCTAAGAACTACCGATCATAGTAAACGAAGAGGCGATATACGTAATGGGAAAGCAATACGGCTTTTACTTTGATGCAGATAGGTGTGTCCAATGCCGCACCTGTGAAGTGGCATGCAAGAGCGTGCGTAATATAGAACCGGGAATAAACTGGATGCGAGTCGTCGAGATTTGGGGTGGCGTCTACCCAAACGTCACCAGAGCTTTTTTCGCCCTGGCCTGTATGCACTGTGGTAAGCCGGCCTGCATTGAAGTCTGTCCCACCGGAGCTATAAGCAAACGGGCTGAGGATGGTATCGTCGTCGTTGACCGGGACAAATGCAACGGTTGCCGGGACTGCTTCTCGGCATGTCCTTATGGTGTGCCCCAATTTGGTGACGATGGCATCATGCAGATGTGTGATTTCTGTACCGGGATGAATATAGAGCCTGCCTGTGCGGTATGGTGCCCTACTGAAGCTCTCAATTTTGGTACCCTTGATGAGCTGTTGGAAATGGCAAAGGGGAAGGCGGCCAGGAGAATGGGCGGTCCTACCGAACCATCCATCATTGTTGTAGGTGAATTACCGCTTGCTAGCTTGGTTATCTGATCATACCTTCTGACCAATTGTGTGTCAGGTCACAGTTCGCTAAGTCGTGCAATTGAAGCCGCTTGGTTGCTCCGTCGATGAGTTGGCACTTAACAAATAATAGGTATTGTGAAGCAAGTGGAAACAAGGATAGACCAAGTATGATTCTTGTGTTAGAGTCAACACTAAAATACGACTAGGAGGAGATTATGGATGTCATTGAAGCTATACGTACCAGAAGAAGTATCCGCGTTTTCAAGCCTGACCCTGTTCCAAAAAAGGTCTTGCAGGAGTTGTTGGATGTTAGTCGCTGGGCACCATCGGGAGGAAATGTCCAACCCTGGTATTTTGACGTTTTGGCAGGTAAATTGTTAGCTAAAGTAACAGCCCGACTTGTAGAGAAAGCAAAAACATGGGATGGCCATGACTATATGAACACCAAGCCAGACCTGCCCAGAACAGGTCCTTATTCTAAGCTTTTGATGCCAAGACGGCAATTGTTAAAAACAGTGCAGGACGCCATCCGCTACCCTCCAGGCACTAAAAATCTGGAAGCAAAGCAACTCGAGCACCGAGAGCACATGCTGCGCTTCTTTGACGCCCCCAGCGCAATAATTATTTGTGCCGATGACCGCGGCCCTACTTCCATAGTGAGTATCGGCGCAGTCACTCAAACTATCTGTCTGGCTGCCCTCACTTATGGTTTGGGTACATGTATTATGGGTATACCGGTCTTATGGCCTGAAATATTTCGGGAGTTGCTTAATATCCCCAAAGACAGGGCCATCGTAACATCAATAGCCATTGGCTATCCTGACCTCAGGGCTCCGATTAACACATTTCCACGACCCCGTGAACCATTAGATAATTTAGTCGAGTGGCATGGGTTGTGAACTGATTAACTACCTTTGCTAATGTTCAGTGGTCCAAGTAGCGAAAGGCTACAATCTGAGTGTTTGTGTAATTTGCCGAATTGCACAAAAGTCAGTATTGTTGGGTCGCTTTCCGGTGTTTCGTTTAGACAAGCCATTGACTAGTCTATTATCTTGATGTTATTCTCAGAAACAAATCTTAGGCGCAAGGAGGTTAAAATGCAGGCATATTGTATGAAATGCAGAAAAAAGGTTGAGATCAAGAATCCAAAGGCTATCACAATGAAGAACAAACGTCGGGCGACTCAAGGTGTATGCCCGAGGTGCGGGACTAAGGTGTTTCGCATAGGTAAGTAGATCCGGCAATCTTGGAATAGGGGCCTCACCAAGTAGCCCTCATAATATTGATAATAAAACTGGCTGCCAGTCGGCTAAACGTTTTGGCTGATTGCTACCCGACGACTCTGAGGCAAGGACTTACGCCTTCAGTATCTCTTTCTGCCTCAATGCCCGCTCCAGCCAAGGCTGCATCTTCATGTCCTGGAACTCTTTGATGGCGAAGTCCAGATGCTCTAAGGCCTCCCTTTTCTCATCCGGGTAATGCTCCAACAGTAACTCGGCAAACTGGAGGCGGGTGAGCGCCAGCTCCGGGCGGAACCTCATCTCGGTGCAGACCTTGATGGCTTCCCCGTAATGCTCGCGGGCTTCTTCATACCTGCCCAGTAGAGCGGCTGCCGCACCCAGATGGCGAGCCACACAGGTCGGATTTGACAAGCCCGTTGTCTTGTACGTGGCACCCACAAGCAGGTTCGAGAGAATCTCCGCCGCTCGCGTATGCTTCGCCAGCACCGCCGTCTCCAGCAGGAGTATCAGGGCTCCGAACGTGTGCCTGGTTCTCTCCGGCTCAGCGGCGTAGTGGTTTCCAGCCTCGCCGAGTATAGATTCAACCTCTTCCCTCTCTCCCTCACATACGAGATAGTAGGCCCTTGTATGCGCGGGTACAGGCACAGAAAGGCTGGCTGCTTGCGCCCACTCCTCCAAACGTCTCAGTTCCTCTCGGCCCCGGCCGAGATATCCACTCAAGCGAGGCCCAAAGGAGGTAGCCATGACTGCTGCAGTTAGTGGTGCACCCATCTCAGCACCGAGCCTTAGCACATCGTCATGGCATTTTGCCGCTTCCTCAAGCTGCCCGTCCATGATGTGATAGCAGCCACGTAGATACTGGAAAAGATACTGACGGGCCGGCATTCTCGCCAACCGTGCCGACTCCATTTCCTCGCGATGGATTGCCTCGCCCTGTTCTCGTTCACCCAGACTGAGGAAGAAAGAACCTGCCATCTCCATTCCATAGGCCATAGAAAAGGGATCAGCTCTATCCCAGGCCTGCCTCATCTCACCTGCTATTTGGCGTGCCTCTTCGACATATTCAACAGTGGGCGGACAAAACCACAAATAATCTCCCCCGCAATTAACAAACGCGCTGGCATCTCCCAACTTGCGTGCCAGAAGCGTACTTTCGTGGAATAGCGCCCACGCTCCAGTGAAATCGCCGGCTGCTACTTTCGTTCCTGCGATAGCACTATTCGCCCAGGCACGCTCGATAGTGTCGGGGGAAGCATAACGGTCGAATGCTTCTGTCCACCTCATCGCCTCGGATGTACCGAAACCGGGACCCAACCCGGCACCTGATATAGCGGCTGTGGCAAGCAGGCAAGCCTGGCAGGCACGCTGGATATCTCCTGCTCCTTCTGCTAACGCCAACGCCGCGCGCGCCTCGTTTTCCATGATGTGTCGGTACTCATGATCGTAGAAACGTGCCCAGCCAAGTGCCAGCGAAAGGTCACATCGCTTCAGCTTCTCCTCAGGGTCGAGGACTTCCTGTACTTTGAGGGCCTGTTCAAGCAATCTCACAGCTTCTCCATACGAGTAAACATCGGTGGCTCTTTTGGCTGCCATCTCCCCGTAGCTGACCGCTTTCTCTAAGTCAGCTCTATCTGATGAGTAAGAAAAGTGCTCGGCAAGCTCAGCCGCATGCTGCTCCAGTCTGTTGTTGTATACCTCTTCCAACGCCCGCGCCACCTGCTGGTGCAGCCGTATTCGCCTGGGAGCAATTGTCTCCTCATAAAGCGTCTGGCGGAAGAAGGCATGCGCAAAGCGGTAGTGCACCTTCGCCCCTACCCCCGTCCGCTCCTCGATTACCGCCACCTTCCTGGCTTCCTCCAGTGCCTCACAAAGCTCGTCATCAGTCATGCCAGCCACCTTCTGTAGCACTTCCATCTGGAAGTCCCTGCCGATTACCGCGGCTACGGAAAGCACCTTATTGCACGACTCACTCAGGCCAGAAAGACGTTTACCGATAACATCCCTCAAGCCATCGGGAATCCGCATCTCCACCGGCGTATCACTCTTGGCCCGCCACCGTCCTTCCTCCCTCTCAATAATGCCTTCTTCGGCCAGATACCGTACGACCTCCTGCACAAAGAGAGGGTTGCCTTCCGTCTGGCGGTGCACTGCTTCGGCCAGTCCCCAGGGAACATCCTGCCCGGCAATACCGGACATCATTCTCCTCACTTCATCGGCATTCAGTCCTCGGAGCAGAACCCGCCCGAAGTGGGGCAGTCGCCTCAATTCAGCCAGGGCAGCGGAAAGAGGATGTGTTCTGTCAACTTCAATATCGCGGTAGGTACCCACCAGCAGCAATCTTCTGTCGCCCAGGTTGCGGGCCACATGCTCCAGCATCTCTAATGTGCCCCTGTCGGCACTGTGCAGGTCTTCAAGTACTATTAGCAATGGCTGCGCTGCTGCGGCACTGCCCAGGAAGTCGCTGACCGCCTGTAAAAGCCGGTATCTCTCCTCTTCCGGATCTCCCTTAGGCCTCGGCTGTATCCTCAGCCTCTCCCTGACCTCCGACACGATTCGGGCCACATCCGGTGCCCCGGGTCCCAATTCCTTCCTCAGTCTATTGATATCGCCAGTCTGAGCATAAGCTCTTAACGCCTCTACAAAGGCCAGATAGGGCAGTGAAAGCGAGCCCTCCTCATAACAGTGACCCACCAGCACCCGCCCATTCCGTAAGGAAACATAGGTGGCCAGCTGTTCACAGAGAGCGGTCTTACCAATGCCCGGCTCACCCACTACCATGGTCAGTGAGCCATGCCCCGATGTCGCAGCATCAAAGGCCGACTGGAGCTGACGTAACTCCGCTTCCCTGCCCACGAATACCCGCCGGTAGAGGGGGTTCTCCGCCAGTGCCTTTGACTGTTCGGTGGAGAGCTCTTCCACTTTCCCTGCTTCAATAGCTTCCAACATCTCCAGCACCTCGGTAGCTGAGGCAGGCCGTTTCTGCGGGTCCTTCTCCAGTAGCCTCATTATGAGTGCCGCCAACGCCGGAGGCAGGTTGGGTCGGTGCCAGTTGGGCGACACCGGTGGCGTATTGATATGCTGTCCGATAACCGCCACCACATCATCACCCGTGAAGGGTGGCCTCCCCGTCACCATCTCGTAGAGCATTGCCCCCAGTGAATAAAGATCAGCCTTAGCCGTGATTTCACCGCCCATGGCCTGCTCCGGCGGCATGTAGTAATACGTGCCCACCATCATGCCCTCGTTGGTGAGGCGAGATAGGTCGGCGGCGAGAGCCAGACCGAAATCGCCGACCTTGGCCGTGCCATCGCCACTCAGCCAGACATTGCCGGGCTTGATATCCCTGTGGATGATGCCTTTGGCGTGGGCATACTCCAGGCCCCGGCAGACGGCCTTGGCAATACCGATTGCCTGCTCGATGGGTAGGCAGCGTTCCGGGGCTTTCTCAATAAGATTCTCCACATCCCCGCCGGGCATGAGAGGCAGAACAATATAGGGCTGGCCCTTTTCATCACCCATATCGTGTATGGTCATGACATTGGGATGGTCGCCAAGCCGGCCCATGACCTGGGCTTCCCGGCTGACGCGCAGGCGAGTGACGTCATCCAGTTTCTCCGTATTTATCAAAGCAAAGGCCACATCCCGGTCCAGCACATTATCATGGACAAGGTAGACCTTCTTCTTACCGCCCTCCCCGAGGAACTTCTTCACCTGGTAACGGCCATTGGCAAAGGAGGTGGGCATAGGAGAGGGTGGGGTCGGTAATGCCGAAGGTGTTGGTACCAGAGGCTGACCACATTTCTCACAGAAGGTACTATCAGGGCTGTTCGGATGCTGACAGTTTTTGCAGACAAGCTCAGCCTGAAGAGATTGACCGCATTTCTTGCAGTATTGGGCGCCATCACGGTTGTTAGTCTGACACTTCGGGCACTTCATCACCAATACCCTTCCACCGTGCTACAGTCTATGACCCTCGGGCAGGGATGTCAAGCCCTGCTGGGTTTAACAAAATGACGAAATGTTACATCAGCCTCATAGGAATTCCCGAGGCACTTCGCTGTATCCACACCAGGGGGCATTCCACAAGAGCGACTGGGATGTGTTACTCTTATCCTCCTTCAGCGGCTTTACCTCTCCCATAAGCTGCCGGAAACTTCATGCGATGGTATGGAGATAGGAGAACAGCGCCTGGATTATTGCCGGTGACCATGTCTTTAGCTACAACATAGGTGACAGGAGCCTTTGAATGCATTATGAAAATAGTATCATGTCCGACGCAGAGACCATATATGAAGTTCAGTTCCGTACCCTCTCGATTCAGAATCTCTGCTTGGGCTATGGGATTGCAGCTTATGCCTAGTGGGTTTACCCATTCATCAGGTATTCCCGTCTCCTGAGGTTTCAGACCACCTACCATACAGGCTATAGAGATAACCTGAAAACCGGCGCTATCTAGGAAGCGGGCAAATTCTCGGCCCTCCCGGATTAAGCCCACACATACAGCCAATCCTACCTTTTTGACACCCAGTTCCCTGGCGAACTCGATGCACTGTTGGACTCGAGACCAATCATAGCCCCCTTTTTTGAGCACTTTGGCTGCAGCTAAATGGAACTTGTCGGCATCGGGCTCAAGATATTGTCGTTTACTTTCTTCGATTATTTCAGGGAATCTTTGTGCCTGACAATACTCAGGGATTCCATGGGGATACTGCGCCAAACACTCGTTGTTTTTGCACTGGTGACACTGGATTGTTTTAGCTTCTTTAGCTATTTCCCCTCCTTACCAGCTAAATACACGCGATGTGGTCATTTGAGTATATTAACAGGTTATTTAGAAACCTCAACCACCCCATTCACTGCCAGGATTGATTCTATACTTCAGTTCTGGTTAATGTAAATTAGCGCAATGAGGCGGTTCAATAATTGGCTTAGGAGTTCAGTCACCTGGTCGCCCTGAATATCCTTCAATCGCACAAAATGTAGTATAATGCTTAGAACATAATATGTCACAAGTAAGAGCAGGCGTAATAAATGTCACCGGGTACATTGGTGCCGAACTGGCTCGTTTACTTTGCCAACATCCCCAAGTAGAGCTCGTCACTGTTACCGGGAGAAGCGCAGCCGGGCAAAAATTAGGCGATGTTTTCCCCAACTTCGCGGGAACCGACTATATAATAAAAGCCGAGCTTGACAGCGAAATCGACATCGCCTTCTCAGCAATGCCTCATAAAAGCAGTGTAGATGTAGTACCATCTTTGCTAAAACAAGGCATCAGGGTCGTCGATGCCAGTGCTGATTTCAGGTTAAAGAACGCTGGCGAATATCCCAAATGGTATGGATTTACTCATCCATCGCCCAAGTTACTGAGAGAGGCAGTTTTTGGCTTACCCGAGCTACATCAAAATGAAATTGCCTCAGCCTCTCTGGTAGCAAACCCGGGTTGCTATAGCACCGGTGCTATCTTGGCCCTGGCACCCATAGTCAAAGAAGGGTTTATTTATCCTGATATAGTGGTGGATAGCAAATCAGGCGTCTCGGGCGCCGGCAGAACCCTGAGCCTGACAACTCATTATTCTGAGGCCAACGAGGATGTCTGTGCCTACTCCCTTGAAGGGCATCGCCACTTGCCCGAAATAGAACAGGAATTGAAAACACTCAATCCATCATTTTCTTCCCCGATAACCTTCGTGGCTCACCTGGTGCCCATGACCAGAGGCATATTTAGTACCTGCTATGCCAAATTAACTGATAGCCGTCGGCTGACAGCTGACAGCTTGAACCAGATATACCGGGAATTCTACAAGCATGCCCCCTTTGTTCAAATAACAACCCAGCCTCCCCATACCAAACATGTCTGGGGAACCAACTTTTGCCTTATTTATCCCACTATTGATTTAAAGACAGACAGGCTTATAGTTATTAGCTGTCTGGACAACCTCGTCAAGGGAGGGGCTGGGCAAGCAGTGCAAAATATGAATCTGATGTTTAACCTGCCTGAGACCACAGGGCTGGAAGCCTTAGCCATTTACCCTTGAAATGTGCAGGATTATTCCTCCGCCGGAACCACTTTGGTTATGAGCCCCATTTCAGCTGCTTCTGTTCCGCTGATTCTTTGCCGCTAAACAGGATATCCATTGCTCTTTTTTGAGATCACTGTTATGGACGTGGCAAACATCATGCCCTTTTCAAACACCATTCACGCCATCATTTCATTACGTCACGAGAATATTTTGCTATATAACCGCACCGCCATCTACAACCAGAACATGTCCGGTCACATAGCTGGAAGCATCAGAAGCCAGGAAAATCACAGCCCCAACCATCTCGTCAGGTTCGGCTACACGCTGCAATGGAGTCCTCGTCATGACAGCTTGCGCAATATCCGGGTTGCTCCAGAGAGCTTCGCTGAACCGAGTTTTGACCAGTCCCGGCGCTATCGCATTCACCCTGATGTTATACTGAGCCCACTGCTGTGCCATCACTTTCGTTGCCATAATCACCCCAGCCTTACTTATGGAGTAAACCGGCAAAATGTCGGGGGTAATCCCAGCTACTGAAGCGACATTGATAATTTTACCCCCACCTTGCTCTTTCATCAGCCTGGCTACCGCCTGGCTTAGAAAGAATAGTCCTTTCAAATTGAGATTCATGATGGAGTCCCAGGCACGCTCTTCTATATTTATAGCCGGGTCCATGGTCGGGTTGGTACCAGCGTTGTTCACCAGAATATCAATTCTGCCAAGCTCATCTTTTACCTTCGGGACCAGATTATTTATCTCCTCCATCCTGCCCACATGTGTTGCTACGGCCATTGACCTTCGCCCTAATCCCTTTATCTCTTTAGCCACCTCCTCAAGGTCCGGCAATTTGCGGCTGGTTACAGCTACGTCAGCACCAAATTTGGCAAGCCCCACAGCAATAGCCTTCCCAATACCCCGACTGCCACCGGTCACCAGGGCCACCTTGCCTGATAGAGAAAAAACATCTGGGGAAATACTCATTGCGCACCTCCTGAACAAGATTCATCAGCTTTGATAAAAGCCGACACAAAAGTATATATTACAGATGGTGCCATACGCAACTTGAACAGCAGGTACTTATCCGCCGTACCGGGCATCTCATTTTACTCATCGCCAGTCTTGTCAGGTCGCCACCGGCATAATAGGCTTGCTGGCGCTGGTTTCAATGGCGCTGGCTGTCTGGGCAACTACATATCATACATACGATTCGGCAAGCTGGAAATAGCTCTGGGCGGCAGTTAACACCTTGGCCTTTTCTTCCTCGGGAATGTAAGGGTCGTCGAGCTTAAAGCTTTCTACCTTGCCCCTGACGTAAGCCCGGTAGCACTTGTAGAAATTGAGCAATTTCAAGAGCTCTTCATCATGGCTCAGCTCCACATAGGTATTTACCAGGTGTCGGGAAAGGCCAGCCTGCTGATAGCGGTCTAAGTCCATAGCCAGAAAGGCGATCTCCGAGGCCACGTCGGAATATCGGAATCTGTCGTTAAATTCAATGCAGTCGTAAATACAGATATCGTCAGTGAAGCAAACATGAGCGGCATGAAGGTCGCCATGGCAATCCCTTATTTCCCCTTCTTTTACTCGCTTATCGAACAGGCTTGTGTTACTGTCAATGAAGTTATTAGTGTAATTCTTAATGTGCTGATATTCCTCGGCGGTGATGGAGATTCCAATATATTTCTCGGTTTGAGCGAAGTTCTCATCGGTATTCTGGCGAATAACATCCAACTTGCCGAAGGCGGCAATCCTTTGATTTGTTTCGGCCTTTTGGTGAAAACCCACTAATTTTTCAGCCACCCTGGCTATCATTTCCAGAGTTACCTGACCTTGGGGTAAAAGCACATCCATCATGCGGTCTTGGGGCAACTGCTTCATTTTGACAGCGTACTCTATCGCCTTGCCTCGCCCTTCAATGCGAAGCAGATTGCTTCGTCGCTTCGCTCCTCGCAATGACATTGTTATTGGTACCACGGCTAAATAGGCACCGGGACAAAGGCGTCTATTTAACTCCAGCTCTTGATGGCAGAAGAAATGGCGTTTCTCCAAAGTAGTGTAATCCAGATAACCCAGATTGACCGGCTTTTTAATCTTGTATACATACTCGCCGGTAAGGAAAATAAAGGACATCTGGGTCTGGACCAGTTCTATCTTTTGTGGTTTATGGGGATAGGCTTGGGACTCAAGGAGGGCTCTAACTATAGGTAGTAATATTGACATAAGACTTCTCGTGAAATTTCAAGGTCTTTCCCATACGGCTGCCATTCCCTGCCCACCACCAATACACATGGTTTCCAGGCCATGATGCAAATTTCTATGCACCATATCGTAGATGATGGTAACTGCTATTCTCGCTCCGGTGCAGCCAATAGGATGACCCATAGATATGCCACTACCATGAGGGTTAACGTGGTCGAAATCCCAATCAAGCTCTTTCATGCAACCTAGTGTCTGAGCAGCAAAGGCTTCATTAAGCTCAATAACATCAAAATCTTTATTGCCAAGCCCCGTCTTTTTGAGCACCTTTCTTACCGCCGGCACAGGGCCTAATCCCATGTATTTTGGGTCTGTCGCGCCTGAAGCCCAGGCTCTAAGGGTTGCCATAGGTTCGAGACCCAATTCTTTAGCTTTGTCTCGGGACATAAGCACTACGGCAGCCGCAGCATCATTAATCCCTGAAGAGTTACCGGCAGTGACTGTTCCGTCTTTTCGGAATGCCGGAGGTAGCTTGGCCATTTTCTCCATGGAAGTGTCCATAGGCCGCTCATCGGTATCAAAAACAACAGGCTCTCCTTTTTTCTGCGGGATAGGAAAAGGAACTATCTCATCCTTAAATATGCCCTCCGCTATGGCTTTGCGCGCCCGCATATGGCTAAGATAGCCTATCTCATCCTGCTGTTGGCGAGTGAAGCCATATCTATTGGCGATTTCCTCTGCGGTATTTCCCATATGATAACCGTAAAATATTTCCCACAATCCATCATAGACCATGAGGTCTATAAGCTCTCCCCTGGCTCCAACATCCATGCGATAGCCCCAGCGGGCTTTAGGGAGAAGGTAAGGGGTGTGGCTCATGCATTCCATGCCTCCAGCGACTACGACATCGGCATCGCCCAGCACTATGGCTTCTGCTCCCAAAGTGATAGCTTTTAAACCTGAGGCACAGACCTTATTCACCGTAAAGGCAGGGGTTTCTTTAGGAATGCCGGCGTGGATACAGGCCTGGCGAGCTGTGTTTTGCCCTTGCCCTCCTTGAAGAACATTTCCCATAACTACTTCGTCAACCTGAACAGGACGCAAAGAAGAATCGTAATCATAGTGCTTTTTCTCCAGCTCTATTATTCCATCAGGCTTGAGTGCGTCAGGGCCATAACTGAGTAATTCTTCACTGGACTTCGGCCTTAATCCTGCCCGCTTAAGTGCTTCTTTGATCATCGCGGCACCTAGCTCAACAACAGGCATACCTTTTAAAGAACCACCAAAGGCGCCAATTGCTGTCCTGGCACCACTAACGACAACTACTTCTTTCTGCATGCTTTAATCTCCTTTTACCAGAATTTCCTCTCAGGCAGTGCAATCCAGATATCTGAGCGAAGACAAATCACAGTTTCGCACTCTAATGTGGGGCTATGAAGGTCTGAATGCCAAAAAGTTTGTCGAGTTTTCTCCTTCGCCCCTATGTAAGAACTCTACCTGAAGAGGAGTGCCAATTGTTATGGTTTCAGGCTTGCTCCCATCCACTCCCTCAATGCGAGCAACAACCCTCACCCCCTCCTCCAACTGTACGACTCCCGAAACATAAGGATGTTTCCTATCATAACCTTCTTTTATCATGAGTGGAGGGCCTATAGCTATGCAGGTGAAGGCAGCAAGCTTGCCCTTTCCCTTCATCTCAACCCATTCCATTTCAGTGCCATAGCACTTAATGCAAATGGAGCGAGGAGGTACGAAAAGGACACCACACTTCTGGCACCTCGACCCCATGAGTTTATCCTCGCTGAGAAATCGCTCATAAGAAATATCATTAAAGGGCCTTCCTTCCATTTGCTTTGTCTCCTTCTTATCTTCTTTCCAGAATGGTAAACGTACAGGTACCTCCTGTCCCCCCCAGGCTCTGGGCTGCCCCGATTCGCAAATCCTTAATAGGGACCTGCCTTTCTCCAGCTTCACCCTTTAATTGTTTCCAAATTTCAACAAGTTGCCCGGTGCCTGTGGCCCCTACAGGATGGCCTTTGCATTTAAGTCCCCCCGAGGTATTGATTGGCTTTGGGCCATCCAATCTTGTCAGGCCCTCCTCTACTGCTTTGTATCCTTCCCCTGGCTTGAAAAATCCCAGATCCTCGAGATGAATAATTTCAGCTATGGAGAAGCAATCATGCACCTCGGCAATTTGAACATCTTCGGGCTTGAGTCCCGATAGCTCGTAAGCTTCTTGTGCTGCATATCTCGTGGCTTCAAAATAGGTAAGGTCTTCTTTGGCATGTAAGCCTTTGCCGCTCCCTTGCCCTATACCGACCACATGGAGGGGGTTATCGGTGAAGTCTTTGGCTATTTCCTCTGCTACTAACAAAACGCAGCTTGCTCCGTCGCTTATGGGGCAGCAATCATAGAGATGCATGGGCCAGGCAACCACAGGATTAGCCCTGGGATCGCGGAGGAATTCCTTTTCGTCTCTCCAAGCAGGTATAGGCTCCCCTTTATTTTTAGCCCTTTCAATCCTTTGATTCATAATATCGCGGATGGAGACATTAAACTGTGCCTTAGGATTGAGGCGAGCATTATTATGGCTTTTTATGGTGACATTCATTAGATGCTCCCGGCTGGCTCCATATTTGTTAAAATAAGCAGTGGCCATGGCACCAAAAACACCGGGGAAGGTAAATCCCGCTTTCACTTCGTAAGGACTAGCTGCCATTGCCAGGCCTTGTGTAACTTCCTCTGTGTTACGTTTCGACATTTCCTCGACCCCACCAACCAGGACCACATCATAAAATCCTGAGGCTATAGCAAAAACCCCCTCTCTAAAAGCCAGTGCGCTTGCAGCACAGGCACCCTCTGTCCGCGTTGCTGGTTTCGGTGTAAGCCCGATCAAATCCGAGATTATGGGACCCCAGTGCCCTTGATGTACAAAAAAATCGTTCGTGAAATTCCCCAAATAAAGAGCATCAATATCTTTAGGGTCTATCCCTTTATCTACTGTGGAAAGCATTTCATTGAAAGCTTCAGCAAACAAGTGCTTGGAGTCCTTGTCTCCAAACATGCCGAACTTCGACATTCCTGCGCCCACCACGGCCACCCCCCTTCCCAATTTTCTTCGCCCTCGCATTTTACCTCCTGAGTAGGAAGTTATTTACAATTTTCCTACTATATCAAATTCCTGGGCTACATCAAAGAATTATCTTGGGGCGGCACTTATTACAAAAATGCGCCTCCTTCAAGTCGGTATCGGCCAGGCTGTTGGAAAAGTGCATGACACATTTGTTATTGGGGCAATGTCCCAGGCCGAAGGTATGCCCCAGTTCATGAACTATCTCCTTGGTGGCTCTTTCCAGAAATAAAGCTTCGTCTGGAGCCAAACCATAATACTCTGGTCTTAGTCGACATAGGGATATGATTGCTGTTCCTGAGACTATATCGGCTTCACCAAATACGAAGTTAAGCCTGGGCACATAAAGGTCAACATCAGCTATACCAACAACCCTTTCCTCTCTTTCCGACTTTTTAAGAGAGGCTAGCAATTTTGAGGAAAGGTATTGCTTCCTCTGGGAATCGTAAGCCTGGGCCAAATCGCTAAAACCTGCTTTTATTTCCGTGGGACAATGGAAAATACCGCCAACCCTATCCCTAAGCTCCTCCATTATTTCGTCAGCTATGTTGCCTAACGGTTTAAGCGTGATCTTCACTTAATTTTTGCTTGCGCTCTTCTCCCAAATAATATCCTAAGATTTTATCACAGACCGAGCAGGGCATGATTCGTAAGTAGTATAATTGCTGGATATCGAGGCGGGGAATTGAATTACAGCCAGGCAGAAGAGTATCTCAATAGTTTTGTTAATTATGAGCAGATTCCGGGCATATCTTATGCCCAGCCTGGTTATAGCTTAAGACATGTAGAGGAGCTACTAAATCGTATGGGCAACCCTCAGTTGGCAGCCAGGACGATTCACATCGCAGGCACCAAGGGGAAAGGGAGTGTGGCAGCTATGATTGCTCAGGTCTTAAGTGCTTCAGGCTATAAAACAGGGTTATATACCTCCCCCCACCTTCATAATCTAAGGGAGCGTATTAGCATAGATGGCACTCTAATTTCTGAAGCTGATTTTGCTGCAGCCATGGCTGAGGTCAAGCCTTTTATCGAATCAATGAAGCAGGACACTAGCCTCAGGCAGCTGACTTATTTCGAGGCATTGACTGCGCTGGCATTCGCTTATTTCCAGAAAAAGCGGGTGGACTTTCAAGTACTGGAAGTAGGTCTAGGTGGCAGCCTTGATGCTACTAATGTAGCCAGGCCTGTAGTTTGTATCATTACCCCTATCAGCCTGGACCATACTCAGATTCTGGGTAATAGCCTGGAGGAAATAGCTCGGGAAAAAGCAGGCATTATCAAGTCCGGCTGCTGGGTGGTGCTTTCCCCCCAGCCAGAAGAGGCGGCTCCGGTAATCAGCGATATTTGTCGTGAGAAGGAAGCGAAGGTGGTTCAGGTAGGCAAGGAAATCACCTGGCATAAGATAGGCGGTGACCTCCATCATCAATCGCTGGCGATCGAGGGTAGAACAAGTAAATACCAGGTTAGCATTCCTCTTTTAGGCGATTACCAGCTTGAGAATGCCGCCACCGCTGTAGCTGCTCTAGAGATATTGGCTTCCGAGGGCTTTACCATCTCAGCCGCCGATATTGCTCAAGGGCTTGCCCGAGTTAAGTGGCCGGGGCGATTCCAAATTTTGCAGCAGCACCCTACGGTGTTGGTTGATGGAGCCCATAATGTAGCGTCGATGAGAAGCTTGGTGAGCAATATCAAAGCATACTTCAGTTACAAACGGATTTTCCTTGTTTTCGGGACATCCTGTGACAAAGACATACCGGGAATAGTGAATGAGCTGGTTTCCCTCTCCCCTCAAGTTATAGTTACACGGACAGCACATTCCCGTGCTGCCCCCCTTTCAACCCTGGCTGCCGAGTTCAGCAAGCGAGGCATTGAGCCTAAAACCGGAGAGACTGTAACCGAAGCTATATCCCGAGCTTTATCTCTGGCAGACAGGACAGATATTATCTGCGTTACCGGCTCTCTGTTTGTCGTGGCGGAAGCGTTAGATTATTTCTCGAGGGGCTGAGTTTCAATAGGAGAGGCAAGGGCTTCTTTGGGTAACATATTGCCTAGAATTTGCTGGAGCGCCATGATGTGGCTACATGTCTCCCATTGGGAAAAGAAATGACAGGTACAATGCCATTTCCCATTGGCATAGCTTAGCTTGTGGTCATCGTTTTCACCATGGAAGACAGCGGTTAAACCTGAGAAAGTGACACGACCTGGTTCTTGAGCATACCTTTTGGCTTTTTCAATCTTCCCGATAAGGCTGGATCGCATCTTAATTTCCTCTTTTAAGTATATAACAGGGCGCAGAAAAAGTCCAGCATCTGTACTCGTTCATATGATTAGTGACACTTCTTTTTCTATCATTGCGAGAAACGAGATTCCTCGCTTACGCTTCGGAACAGGCTCCGCGATCTTGTGGGGCTCCTGGGGATACAGATTGCCACGCCCCAACAAGTCGAGGCTCGCAATGACACAGGAGATTACTACCCAACGTTACAAACATATGAAGTGTCACCCATCTATCTGAACTAGATCAGCATCCGCAACCAGATACAATTATGCTATCATAGTAGTTGGTTTGGAAACGATGTAATGGTCTTTCAGCCGCAACTCAAAATTCTTATCAGCCGTGACGAGATAGCTAAAGCTGTGAACAGGCTGGCTTGTGACATTGAGAGGGATTATCAAGGTAAACAGCCTTTGCTCGTTGGCGTCCTCAAAGGGTCCTTTGTGTTTATGGCTGACCTTATTCGCCAGCTTGATCTGCCCCTGGAGCTCGATTTTATCAGACTCTCCAGCTACGGCGCTGCCAGGGAGAGTTCAGGCAAAATAAGAGTAATTCAAGGGGTCAAGACGCGTATAAAAGGCAGAGATGTTCTGGTAATTGAGGATATCGTGGATACTGGAATTACCATCTCTTTTTTACTCGATTACTTGAAGAAGAAGCAGCCTGCTTCGTTGAAGCTCTGTGCTCTAACAGACAAGCCATCTCGGCGCAGGGTTCCGGTACCCATTGACTATCGTGGCTTCACCGTGCCCAATAAATTTATCGTGGGATATGGACTGGACTGCGATCAGAGGTTCCGCAATTTGCCCCACATCTATGCCCTGGAGGATTAAGAGATGAATTTAAAGGAGCTTATTTCGGTGGCCAGAGGGGAAATACCGGCTGATTTGCTCCTGAAAAATGCCCGGATAGTAAATACTTTTGTTGGAGAAATAGAGCAAGCCGACGTGGCTATCTATGGCGATAGAATTGCCGGAGTAGGAGACTATGGTAAGGCCAAGGAAATTGTCGATTTACAAGGCAGGTTTTTAGCTCCCGGGCTGATTAACGGGCATACGCACATAGAAAGCTCTATGCTTCACCCGGCAAGGTATGCTCAGGCCGTGGTCCCCAGAGGCACTCTGGCTGTGGTCACCGACTTACATGAAATCGCCAACGTTTGTGGATTTGAAGGAATAAAATTCGTCACGGATTTGGCGCGAAAGCTCCCACTGGATATGCTATTCATGGCCCCTTCATGCGTGCCAGCAACCCATCTGGAGACATCAGGCGCCCGAATCAGCTCTAAGGAAGTAAAGAAAATTCTAGCTCACCCTAATATAATCGGCTTAGGAGAGATGATGAACTTTCCCGGCGTGGTCAGTGGGGATGAAGAGGTTTTAAAGAAAATCAGTGCTTCAAAGGGCAAGGTTATTGATGGACACGCTCCGGGACTCGCTGGCAAGGAGCTAAATGCCTACTTGTCCGCTGGCATTCTTTCTGACCACGAATCCACTACGTTGGAAGAAGGGAGAGAGAAGTTGCGTCGGGGCATGTACCTGATGATTCGAGAGGGCTCTTCAGAGAAGAACCTGGACGCCCTTCTGCCTCTGGTTACCGATAATACTTATAAAAGATGCTTCTTTGTGGTGGATGACCTTAGTTGCTTTGATTTACTTCGGGAAGGCGATATTGACGCTGTGGTACGAAAGGCTATTGACAGAGGCCTGGAGCCAATTCGCGCAATTCAGATGGCGACGATTAATACTGCTGAGTATTTCAGACTTTATGATAGAGGGGGCATTGGCCCGGGGTATATAGCCAACCTTATAACCATCACCGACCTGGCTAAATTAGAGATAGACATGGTGTTTTACCAGGGCAAGCTGGTGGCAAGGCAAGGCAAGCCCTTGTTCCCCTTGCCCCCTGTTACTCTGGAGCTAAGAGACACGGTACGCATTAAGCCTCCTATGGGGAAATCGCTGCAAATAGCCGCTGTCGATGAGACCTATCCAGTTATCGAAATCGTCCCCGGACAGATAGTCACCAAGAAGGCGGTGGAAAAGATGAAAGTTGTGGATTGGACAGTTATGCCCGATCTGGAGAGAGATATTCTGAAGCTGGTGGTGGTGGAACGGCACAAGGCTAGCGGCAATATCGGATTGGGATTAGTGAAGGGATTCGGCTTAAAGAAAGGAGCGTTAGCCTCGTCAGTGGCTCATGACTCTCACAACATAATAGCGGTGGGTACCAATGACCTCGACATTCTTAAGGCAATTGAGGAAATTAATAGGCTGCAAGGCGGGCTGGTTGTTTGCGCCAACCTGGAAATTCTCGCTTCTTTACCCTTGCCCATCGCTGGCCTGCTTTCCCCTGAGCCGCTGGAGGTAGTCGTGTCCCAGCATGAACAAGTGGAGAAGGCTGCCGCCAGCCTGGGGAACCTGCCTCCGGCTCCATTTGCCATCCTATCTTTCCTGGCATTGCCCGTGATTCCCGAACTCAGACTGACCGATTTAGGCCTGGTGGATGTGGTAGAGTTTAAGTTGCTCAAGTAGAATTAACTCCGATGCAATCGGAGTTTCCTATGCCGATTCTAGTTAGCGATAAATCCATTTCCCTTCATTATATCTTCGCAGTTGTCAGCGGGTCGCCGATCAGCCGCGCCTTTATGCGTCGGCTGCAACGTCTTGTTGGGCGGTTATCTCTTCTTTCGGATTTGGACCGTATTTGTTGTCCCCAGGCTGGCTGTCTGTACAAGCGAGAACCAGAAACCAGATTGGGCCCGCAATCGGGATCAGATTTATCAACAAGTACCAACCGCTTTTCCCAACATCATGGAGCCGTCGAACCGATACGGCTAGCCCTGGAACAAAGACTGCGAGAGCATATAAAATAGATAATAGGCCAAGGCCAAATACTGCAAAGGTTAGTAGTCCGATGCCCAAGTCAATGAGAGAGGCCACAAGGCTGAAGATGAAATTGAAAAGAAAGAACATCCAGTATTCTTTCCGCCTCGCACGCCCACTGAACACTGCATACTTTTTCAGCACTTTGATATACCAATTCATGTTGCTTCTCCTTTCGCTCGTTTGTCGTTTTGTCGGACGGCAAGCTGGATATTCTCGCTGTCCAACATCTATTCCTATACCTATTTCCTATACTTCTTCTATAGGCATGTACTATATGACAAGACAATATGAAATGTCAAGGATGAAATGTTAAGGACCTCTCTATTTAGATTGTGTTGCAATGTGAAGGATAATTAGACCACATGTATCATTATTTGATCCGACTCACAGATCCAAATTGTTTGCCACCACAACACAAAGCTCTGTCTATTTCCTCATCCCGGTTTTCTGAATTCCAGACAATACCCATGATACTGACCATGCATTTTCCAAATACCGTCTACAAGTACCGCTTTCATTGTTTCTGGAACCAGATGAACAGGAACGGAGGTGTCTACTTTATTATCCTGACTTGAACGCGACAAACGAAGGAAACGAGCCACGGTTCGGGCTACCTGTTCCGATTCATCAGCAATTACTATTTTACTTCCCGGTCGGGCAACACGGATCATCTCATCAATGGCCTTCTTCTTTTCAGAAAAAAAGTTGATCCCACCAACGTGAAAAACACTGTCAAATGAGTCCGATTTAAAAGGCAACTCCTCTGCCTTCCCCAAGAAAAGGTCTACCGGCCATCCTCGGGTCGTGACCAACCTGTGACAATTAGTCAGCTGCGCCGCTGAGATGTCCAGGCCATATATGTCACCCACTTTTGGAGACTCAAATAGGTAAGGAAGATTACCACCAGACCCTATCGAAACCTCCAGAACTCGTCCATTGTTTAGTTCCAATCTGTGCAAAATCTCTGTGCGGGCCTTACGTTCTCCACCCATAGGCAAAAACGATAACCTATCAATAATTGTTTCGAAACGTGAAAATCTATTATAGAATCGAGCGAACCGTTGGTTAAGACCCTCCAGTTCCTGTAAATCGATAAAGTGCACAATGCCGTTTTTAATGATATAGCTTCTTTCACAGTGCGAGCAAAACAACTCCCCCTCATTCCCACTTGTATTACCTGATTCATCGCGAAGTGTAAGTTCAGTTTGACAACCAGGACAACATAGCAACTCTAATGTTGAGCGCTTCATTGCTATTCCTCCCAAGCTATTATGTTTTGGTCTAACGTCTGAAATCAGAGGCGGCTGTAAGCCGTCCGCTAGAATGAATTGTTATGTCAGTTCTTTCAAGATATGCCGGGCAAGATATTCATCTATTTCGTTATGCCTCGGAACGGGCTGCTTTTTACCTGTGGCAGGATTTTTGTATAGGTCGTGACGAGGCCCATGTCTCACAAGAATGCACCCTGCGTCAGATAGCCTCTTGATGAGGTCTTTCCTCCTCATACTGATAACTTAAGTTCTTTAACCAGATGCTCATCTGGTACGTCTTCCATCGTCATCAGTGCATAGGCATCTTTCATATTATCTTCAAGTTCTTCTAATGTTTTCCCCTGCGTCATTATCTCAGGGTGTTCAAGTAACTTCCCTACCCAGAATTTCTCACCTCTCCAGTAAATCATGTTTAATTTAGTTTCCATTTTCTGCCTCACAAAATCCCTTTTAGTATCTTAGCATAGTTTACTGAATTTCGGAGACACTATACTTAATTCCAAAGAGTATTTTGCCTCCTCATCTACATCAAGAGACAAGCATAGCGTGCCCTTAAATGTGATACCTTTAATCATCACGTAAACCGGTATTCCTTTGCTCCAGCTTTAGCAATCGTTTCTTAACGGACAATCCACCCCCATATCCAACAAGCTCTCCGTCACTCCCGATTACCCGATGGCAGGGAACGATTATGCTGATGGGGTTTGTCCTGTTAGCATTACCAACCGCTCGAACAGCCCTTGGACTGCCAATATCCTTTGCTATTTGTCCATATGTGGACGTGGCTCCGTAGGGAACTCTCATCAATGCCTTCCAGACTCTTCTCTGAAAATCCGTCCCCGCCATGAGCAGAGGAATGTCAAACTCTTTTCTATTTCCGTTGAGGTACTCATCAAGTTGTTTTCTCGTTTTCTCCAGGACTTCATCCTTTTGCTCGACAAACTCGGCATCCAGTTTCTTCCTGATCCAGTCATCAATTGCTCTCCTTCCCTTTTTGTCTCCGAACCCGAGCAGACAGAGCTTGCCGCCGAAAGAACCAAGTACCAGTTCGCCGATCTCAGTCTTGTGACGTTGAATGTTGACCTGGTTTATTCTTGCCTCCAAAGAATGTTGTCGGCGACGTGCAGTGTCGCTGCAGTGTCTTGCGTCCATGGTTCGCCCGTCTTGCGTGCCACGATCATGATTTCCATCTCGTCCAGGTCGAGTGTCCTTCTTCCCCAGCTCCCGGCAGTTCCACCCCATATGCTGAGGACAGACATACCGGCGATCTGGAGCAGGAGACGTAACTCCGTCGGGACGAAAGACCGTTCTCGAACGGCAATACGAGGCAGTCCTTCTTGCGGCGGGTGCTCCGACGATTCGACCATGGTTATCGGGTCGAATCGTCCCTCAGCCACGTCCTTGTTTTGATACCTGCGGAGCATGGCTGCTGCGTTGAGAACGGTGAATACGACCTTCGCCCCTGTTTTCAGGCTTTGGGAGATGTTGCGGAGAATGGCCAGTGGTTGACTTATGGGATCATCAGTCTGACTGAGAAGTCCCAAAGCCCCTTCGCATAGGCAGATCGCCGCATCGAACTTTTCCGGGAACGCGAACTGCGTTGCATCTGAGCGGACCCATTCTACCTTCACGTTTTCGGCTTCGGCTTTAGTCGCTGCCTTTGCCAGCATCTCCGCGGATAAGTCCAGTCCTGTTACTGAGTAACCGCGTTTAGCAAGTTCTATGGAATGCCGGCCCGTCCCACACCCGACATCCAGAACTGAGTCGCCGGCCTTGAGTTCCAGTTCCTCGAGCAAGAAGTCTACCTCGTCGACTGTGTTCTTGGTGAAGACGTTATTATCGTAGATCGGTGCGTGAGCGTCAAAGAACTGCTCCCATGTCGTTTTCTCTTGCATCTTTGCTCCTTCTGTAAACCTGTCAGTCCACCTCTTGTGTATAGGCATCTACTCTATAGCGACGCTGTATGAGGTGTCAAGGGTTTCTCTATTTAGGTTGTTTTGAGGTGTGAGGGATAATTCGGTGTAACGGAAAATATCACTGGCGCGCTCTTGCACGTCCGGTGCATGCGCTTGTTCGACGTGTCATATGGTTATCACGCCTTCCAAATAGAGTACTGCCTTACCAGAAATCTTTACTCGATCTCCGGCATGGACGCAGAACAACTCGCCACCGCGCTTCGATATCTGAAATGCATGCAGATTCTTCTTGTGGAGTTCGCCCGCCCAGTATGGAGCCAGAACACAATGCGCAGAACCTGTCACCGGGTCCTCCGGTATCCCAACCCGGGGGGCGAAAACTCTTGAGACGAAGTCGCTCCGACTTCCCCTGGATGTCACGATGATGCCACGACACTCAACCCGCTCAAGCGCAAAAAAATTGGGCTGAAGTTCCCGAACAGCTTCCTCGTTCTCCAGTACCACAAGTAAACCTTCGACGGAACCCAGTATTGCGATTGGTGTCACACCAAGTGCCTCCTTCAAGCCAGACGGCGGAATCCAGCTATGGACGGGTCTGGAGGGAAAATCCATTTCCAGAAGACCATCGCGTTTACAAACGATGAGTTGCCCGCTTTTCCGCGTATGGAAACGGATTTCCTCTTCCGACCAGTCTTGGCAGGCGAAAAGGACAAAGGCGCTCGCCAGTGTTGCGTGCCCGCAAAGCGCAACTTCAGTCGTTGGAGTGAACCATCGGAGGTCAAACCCGTCGTCATTGCGAACGAGGAAGGCGGTCTCTGACAAGTTATTCTCGGCAGCGATGGACTGAAGCATGTTATCGTCGATCCACGAATCCAGTATGCAAACAGCGGCCGGATTACCCGAGAAGACTTCGGAGGTAAAGGCATCAACCTGGTAGATGGGTATTTTCATTATTCTCGTTCTTTCTTCGCCGAATATCTATTTTTGTATCTATTTTCTATGCTTATTCTATAGGCACGTACTGTATGACGAGGCGTTATGAAATGTCAATGGTTTCCCCATTTAGGTCGTGTTGAAATGTGAGTTATGACTCGATGCGGTATTTATAGTGATATAGTTGTATCCCAGCATGAATAAGTAGAGAAAGCTGCCGCCAGCCTGGGTAACTTGCCCCCAGCACCCTTTGCCCTCCTTTCCTTCCTAGCCCTGCACGTGATTCCCGAACTCAGACTGACTGATTCAGGCCTGGTGGACGTGGCAGAGTTTAAGTTGCTCGAGTAGAACTAACATGATAACGCCCGCGCTCAGCGGTAAATTGCGAGCGGCTACGCGAGCAATTTGTCCGGCTGCAGCGCCTTGTTAGGGCGCCTTGGCATATCTATAGATTCTCCAGCGCTTTGCCAATGCGTTTTTTATCTGCATTATCAGCGAATACTTTCAGTGCTCGTACCATTGCCTCGGTCATTTCCCCAATATTCCAGCCTTTAGTCTCTGGTGTGACTTTCATTCGAGCATATGTTAGATGGGCTACCTCTTTGCCAGTGCGAGATCGAGCCGGTTCCAACGCTGCTGGAAAATCAGGACGAACTTTTTTCCACTGTTCTGCAGAGCTGAAGAAGTCACATGCTATCGCATCATCTTTCCGAACATTTGACGGCTCCCAAATAAAGTCAATTAATGCCCTTAAGTGAATTGTGAATGACTCTAAGAGGGCGTTGATAACAAACTGAGAATTGTTTGGCTGAGATAGCCCTTTTGCGGCGCCTACCATCATGTTGACCTCATAAGCTAGGTGCTCTCCGCAAATTCCTTTAACTCCTCATCAGATGGAATCTCTCTAGGCATTTGGTAATCCCTCGCACCTCGCTGACGTCCGAGTTCAGGAGCGCCAAGGGTGATATGCGAACCGGCCCTTTGCGGCAACCCAAGTTACTTTGGATTATGGCAGATTAGCATAGGATTGTAAACTGGACATGTTATTGCCCTCTTGCCGCAAAGCTGCATCGGAACGACTTTCGGAAGCAACTTTGTGGCCCAAGGGAGGAGCGCCCTTAGCAGTCGGTTTCAAAGAGTTGTTAGCCAGCACATGGTTTTGTCCAGTCTCTGCTACTTTCTTCAACGTCAAATCGAATTGGATCAGACACATAAGCTGCTGCAAACTGTGCATTGCACACTACCTCGCAAGGTGTGACATTCGGGTTCTGGATAGTAAAAAGCGTTGGTCGAAAGTCCCACGTATCGGGTCCCAATTTGTCAAAAGCTATCCCAAACTTCTTCAATGGACAAGCAGTCTGGCCAATCCACGCACAGATGATATTTGTCTTTTCTTTTACCTTTGGCCTATTTAATGCCAATCCGGGAGTTACTCTGATACCCCTTTGGCTGAGTTGATCGAGTGTTTCACACAATGCTCCTGCTACGAGATCAGGAATCGCAATGAAATCTTCGATTTCTAATGAGCCACCGTCTATTTCTGAAAGCCCAAATACAATGCGGTTAATGCTTTCCTGAGGCATAAACATTCTTATTGTTGCTTCTGCGAATCTACCAAAAAGTTGTTTGTGTTCTTCGTTAGCAACTATCGGATCGCTGTCGGTGAACCAGACAATGTTTTGCTCATTGGAAAATACCGTTGCTATTACTTGTGCTCCAAAGTGTACTACTCTTAACATGTTTTCCAGTGTACTTTTCTTGATTGCAGAAAGTGCCGGCTTTACCTCAAGGAACTGTTCCGCGAACATGTATTTCATCTTGGTATCAACTGCAAATGTAACTAGTAATCTATCCATTGCGCCTGCGCAAGACAAAAAAGCTGGCAGAGCTCTCAGTTTTATCCTGTCGTTGAGCCCCTTATACGACATTCTACGGCTCTTCAGATGAAAATCATCCCTGAGCATTTTTCTAGCACCATTGAAATAATCAGCACCAGAACGTCCAACAACCAAGAAGCTGTAGGTTTGATATCTCCCGTGGACACGACTGTAGTCTGAGAAGACAAAGAGTGTTTTGTCCTTAGACAAGTCTGGTATTAACGAGGGATTCTTCCATGCTTCTGCGACTATCATGTCGCAAATATAGTTAATGAATCCCGCTCTTTCATCTCCAGGGCGTCGTATTTTGGCCATGCCCTTCTCTTTTGTATTCGCAGCTAGAGATCAAATTGTTCAACAGTTATGTTGGATAGTGTATTTCCAGCGAAAAGACATTGAGTGTCCGATTGCGATATCCTGCTGGCTAACATCTATTTTATACCTATTTTCTATACTTACTCTATAGGCATGTACTGTATGACGAGGCACAGCAAAGTGCAGGATTCTCACTTCTGCCTTGTGGCCCATAATGCTGAGGCGTCGAAAGCCTCTCCTTTGAGTTTGGCCTCTAATATCTTCCCTAGTTCCTCTACGGGCACTCGAATTTGCGCCAGGCTGTCCCTCTCCCGGATGGTAACCTGCTTATCCTCCAGGGATTCAAAATCTATGGTAACGCAGAACGGGGTGCCGATTTCGTCCTGACGTCTGTACCTCCGCCCTATGCTTTGTGAATCATCGTAATCGGTCACGAAATTTGGACACAGTTTGTTGAAAACCTCTTTAGCCAGAGGGGTTAATTTTTCATTCCTGCTTAAGGGCAAAACAGCTACCTTAATAGGAGCCAGAGAACGGTGCAGGTGTAGAACTGTTCTCTTTTCCCCTTCGACTTCCTCTTCATCATAGGCATCGATGAGAAAAGCCAGGACAGAGCGGTCGACGCCAGCCGAGGGCTCAATAGCATAGGGAACGTACTTCTCGCCAGCCTCAGCATCATAGTAACCGAGCTCTTTACCGCTATGCTTGGCATGCTGAGTAAGGTCAAAATCGCCCCTGTTGGCTATACCCTCCAGCTCTGACCAGCCCATAGGAAATAGATACTCGATGTCATAGCAGTCCCTGGCATAGTGGGCGAGCTCATCTTTGCCGTGCTGGCGCAGGCGAAGATTTTCCTTCCTGACACCCAGTTTGACATACCAGTCAAACCTCTCCTTGACCCAGTAATCAAGCCACTCTTCGTCAGTCCCGGGCTTAACGAAGTACTCCAGCTCCATGTGCTCAAACTCCCTGGTTCTGAATATGAAGTTGCCTGTGGTGATTTCATTGCGGAAAGATTTGCCTATCTGGGCGATGCCCAAAGGCAACTTTTTTCTGGAAGTGGTGATTACATTATCAAAGTTAACGAATATGCCCTGGGCAGTTTCGGGGCGGAGGTAGATTGTGCTTGCCTCCTCCTCCACAGGACCCATAGAAGTCTTAAACATCAAGTTGAACATGCGGGGCTCGGTTAGCTCACCATCACATTTGGGACATCTCTTGCCCTCTATTTCGTTAGCGCGCCACCTCAGGTGGCAAGATTTACACTCTACCAGGGGGTCTGTGAAGCTATCAATGTGGCCGCTAGCGGCCCAGACTCCGGGGTGCATCATTATTGATGTGTCCAGACCTACTACATCATCCCGCTCGTGGACTATTGACTTCCACCAGGCGTCTCTAACATTGCGCTTAAGCTCCACCCCCATAGGGCCATAATCCCAGCAGCTAGCTAAACCGCCATATATTTCGCTGCTGGGGAAAACAAGCCCCCTCCGCTTACACAGAGAGACGATTTTATCCATATCCACTTTAGCGGGCATCTTCAGGTCTCCTTTCTCCGATGCATCGGAGCTTAGCTTACCAGCTTTATTCACAGGCGTCAAAGGGTTGTCTTCCTTCAGTACCTGAGTGACACTTCCTTTCTGTCATTGCGAGGAGCCCTGATGAATCAGGGCGACGAAGCAATCTCTAAGCGAGATTCCTCAGTCCAACCATAGCAGTCTCCAGTTTTGCAATGAGATTGCCACGCCCCGACAAGTCGGGGCTCGCAATGACACGGGAGGTTATCGCCAACATTACAAACATATAAAGTATCACCCACCTATCTGAATTAGGTCAAGGGGATGGCAGGAAGCTGAGAGTTCAAGGTAGCAAAGGAAAAAGGTTCTGGAGGAGAGCGAGTTGCTCCGATGAAATCGGAGTTTACTCACTTTTTTGCCTTGGCAGTTTTCCGTGTAGTGAAGCTCAGGTTATCTTCCTTCAAGCTAACAGCTACGGTATCTCCTTCTTTGAACTCGCCCTGCAATATCTTTGTCGATATGGGATTTTCCATGTACCTCTGAATAGCCCGGCGTAAGGGGCGAGCTCCGTATACAGGATCATAGCCTTTTTTAGCTAACCAAGCTTTGGCCTCTTCATTGACTTCAAGCTTAATACTACGCTCAGTCAACCTCCGTTCTACCTCATGGATAAGCAGGTCGACGATGCTCTTCAAGTGCTCCTCAGTTAGAGGATGGAATATAATGACATCATCTATCCTGTTGAGTAGCTCAGGGCGGAAGGTTTTCTTTAAGGCGCTTTCTATAGCGGTCCTCATTCTTTGTTCGCCGCCTTCATCTTTTTTACTGGGAAAACCAATTCCCCCACGCTGATATTCCTCAGTGCCCAGGTTACTGGTCATGATTACCACTGTGTTTTTGAAGTCCACAGTCCGGCCATGCCCATCGGTAAGCCTGCCGTCTTCCAGCAGCTGCAATAGTATGTTGAAAACGTCGGGATGAGCTTTTTCTACCTCGTCGAACAGGATGACCCGGTAGGGACGGCGGCGCACTGCCTCGGTCAACTGGCCTCCTTCTTCATACCCCACATATCCCGGTGGCGACCCGATAAGACGGGATACGGTATGCTTTTCCATATATTCCGACATGTCCAGTCTTACCATGGTCTCTTCATCGGCGAAAAGAAACTCAGCTAAAGCGCGAGCCAACTCGGTTTTCCCCACGCCGGTAGGGCCGAGGAAAATGAAGCTGCCAATGGGGCGTTTGGGGTCCTTGAGCCCGGCTCGGCCTCGCTTGATGGCCTCGGAGACGGCAGCCACTGCCTCTTCCTGGTCCACTATCCTCTGGTGAATCCTTTCCTCCATGTGAACCAATTTATCAGTTTCCGTTTCCATCATCCGCGAAACGGGTATGCCCGTCCACTGGGCAACCAGTCCGGCGATATCCTCCTCGTCTACCACACTGTCAATTTTCTTCTCCTTCTGCCATTGCAGTTTGGCCTTATCGTACTCTTGTTCCAGGCGCATCCTTTCCGCCTTCAATTCGGTGGCTTTCTGGTAGTCCCCTCGTTGCGAAGCCGCCTCCTCTTCATCAATCAGGTGCTTCATCTTCCGGTCCAGTGTTTTAACTTCCTTTGGAGCGCTTTCCATATCGATGCGTAGCTTGCTGGCTGCTTCGTCGATCAAGTCAATTGCCTTGTCAGGCAAGAATCTATCGGATATATATCTCTGGCTCAGCTTGGCAGCAGCTACCAGGGCGGAATCCTCGATTTTTATTTTGTGATGTGCTTCATATCTGGGACGAAGTCCTCGGAGCATCTCTATGGTGGCTTCTACGCTAGGTTCATCGAGATAAACAGGGCTGAAACGTCTCTCCAGAGCTTTATCTTTTTCAATACGCTTTCTATACTCGTCGAGTGTAGTAGCCCCGATACATTGAATCTCACCACGAGCCAGTGCGGGCTTCAGCATATTACTGGCGTCGATTGCTCCTTCGGCAGCTCCGGCTCCTACCACGGTGTGAAGCTCATCAATGAACATAATAACTTCGCCGGCCGCCTGCCGGACTTCATCTAGAACTGCCTTCAACCTTTCCTCAAACTCCCCGCGGAATTTGCTTCCAGCTACCAGTGCTCCCATGTCTAAAGCCACCACCTTTTTCCCTTTCAGGGAATCGGGAACATCTTCAGCGACAATCTTCTGAGCTAATCCCTCAGCAATAGCCGTCTTGCCCACGCCGGCGTCGCCAATAATCACGGGATTGTTCTTGGTGCGCCGGGAGAGTATTTGCGTCACACGTTTGATTTCGTTTTCCCTCCCGATTACCGGGTCGAGTTTGCCCTGACGAGCTAACTCCGTGAGGTCATGTCCGTATTTTTCCAGGGAACGGTATTTGCTTTCCGCTTGACGGTCGGTAACTCGATGTCCGCCACGAATTTTCTGCAAGGCTTGATAAATTTTTTCCTGGTTAACGCCAGATTCAGCTAGAATTGTTGCGGCTTCGCCTCTGGTCTCCCCGGCAATAGCAATGAGCAAATGCTCAGTGCTGACAAACTCGTCCTTGAGCCTATCGGCCTCCCTGTTGGCATTTTCGAGAAGAGCGGAAATCCGCGGAGTAGCATAAATTTGTCCCGCCTCGTAAGCTACCTTGGGGAAACTCTCAAGCGTTGATTCTACCCGCTGCTTTACCGCTTCGACATCCACACCTAGCATCTGTAATATGTCCCTGGTTACCCCCTTTTCCTGCTCCAGCAAAGCCAATAGAATATGCTCCACATCCCACTGGTTATGTCGATAGCGGCGAAGTAGCTCCTGTGAGGCTGCTAAAACCTCCTGTGCCTGCTCAGTAAATCTCTCTGGTTTCAACTTTCTACACCTCCTTCCATTCTGCGTCTTCTATTATGTCCTCTATTATGTCTTCTATTTCAGCTTCGGCAACTTTCTTAATTTTTCTCTCCATTTCCTCAAGTTGCTGCTGCATCTCTGTCATCCTTTGCATCAACCTCAACGCCACCTCTACTCCAGCCAAATTAACGCCACAATCGCTCATCAGAGCCTTAATATAGCGCAAGCGGTCAACGTCTTCCTCCGAATAGAGACGTATGTTGCCACTTGAACGCTCTGGCTGTACCAGGCCCAGCCTTTCATAATACCGCAATGTGTGAGCTTCTATGCCTATCATCCTGGCGGCTACGCTTATTACATATCTCGGTTTGGATTCCCAGTCCATCATCGTGGCACCTCGCTTTATGTGGGTCGCAGAGACCGCAATCTCTCAAATAGTTTTTTTTCCTCCTCGGTCAAATTGGTGGGCAGAACCACTTTTACCTTGGCGAACATATTGCCGTACTTGCTATTGCCTAGCTGGGGCATGCCCTTCCCTGCCATGCGGAAAACCCTGCCGTTCTGAGTCTCCGGTGGAATTTTAAGAGATAGATTGCCATTCAAAGTGGGCAATCTGACCTCGCCACCCAGCATGGCGGTGGCTAAAGGCACTGAGACTTCAGTGTAAAGGTCATCTCCTCTGCGCTCAAAGAGCTTATGGGGCAGAACCTTCGCTACGAGATAGAGGTCGCCCTTTTTGCCACCGGCACGGCCAGAGACACCTTCCCCCGCTATACGAATCCTCGAACCATCTCTAACTCCCGCTGGAATTTTAACCTCCAGTCGCTTGGGAATTATTTTCCCACCGGCACCATTGCACATAGTACAGACTCGATTGCCCACCCTGCCCGTGCCGCCACAAGCCGTACAGGGCTCCTCGGTCTGAAGCTGTATAACACGCGTAGAGCCATGGTGAGCCTCCTCGAGGTTTACCTCGATGGTGGATTCTATATCCTGACCACGTCGTGGTCCCCTCATCTTGGAGCCTGCACCAGAATCGCCGAACAAGCTTGAAAAAATACCGCCAAAGTCGCTCAGGTCGCCATATTCGAAAGTTGTGCCACCCCTGCCGAAATCCCACCGAACTCTCTCTTGCCCCCCGGATTTAGCAAATTGCTCAGCATGTTCCCATTGTTCACCAAATTGGTCGTACTTTTTTCGCTTTTCAGGATTAGAGAGGACTTCATAAGCCGCATTTATCTCCTTAAATTTAGCCTCAGCCGATTTGTCGCCGGGGTTGAGGTCAGGATGGTGTTTGCGAGCCAAACGGCGGTAGGCCTGCTTGATTTCCTTTTCCGAAGCATTCCTACTCACACCTAGAATTTGATAGTAGTCCTTGCCTGCCATCTCTCTCCCCTAATTATTTTGTGTTAATTATAAAAATGTTTAATAATTTTGTCAAATATTGTTAATAATATTTGACAAAACTTATCAAAGTTATTTAACCTTCTTATAATATTGCCTGAACTGAGAATGGGGCTCAGGAAAAAATAAAGAAAGGAGGTAACATAGATGGCTATAGAAAGATGGCATCCGTTTACTGAACTTATGGGCCTGAGACAGGCAATGGACAGGCTGTTTGACGACAGTTTTGTCCGACCTTCGCGCATTCTCAGCACCCTTGGTGAAGTACGAGATCCAACCCTGGATATCTACCAGACCCCCAATGAGGTCGTGGTGAAGGCGGCTTTGCCGGGGTTGAAGCCGGAGGATGTCAGCATTGATATCACTGGCGAAACCTTGACCATCAAGGGGGAGAGCAAAACGAAACAGGAGGTCAAGGAAGAAGACTACCTATACCAGGAGAGACGCTATGGCGCTTTTTCCCGCAGCGTGGTCCTTCCCAGCGGACTTAAGCCAGACAAAGCTGAGGCAACGATGGAGGATGGTGTTTTAACTCTGACCATACCCAAAGCTGAAGAAGTAAAGCCCAAAGCAATTAAAGTCAAGGCTAAAGAGAAGAAATGACTATTGCAGGGCCCCGCTCTCAGACTTCAGCAAATCGATGAACCGTCTTAAAATCCTCGCGGTAGCCCCCCAGATGACATGCCCTTCATATTCATAGGCATAAGAATCTTGCTTGAAATTGGCTTCATCCATCAAAAATGACAGGGGAACAGAAAAGGCTCCCTTGACTTCTCTGCCGTTGGTTCTCAAAGAGTGAGGATGGGATATGAAGGCGACAAAAGGCGAAATAACATAGTTAGTGGTAAAGGTTAGACTATCGTCAAGCTCCCCTAAAATTTCAATATCTTTAGCCTCTAAACCTATCTCTTCTTCACTCTCTCTGAGGGCAGTTTGGAGTAAGCTGGAATCAGATGGCTCCTGTGTCCCCCCGGGAAAACAGACCTGCCCTTTGTGAAAGACTACCTCATCGCTCCTTTCGGTAAACAGGACATGATATTGCCCCTGGTTATAAAAAAGAGGTATGAGCACTGCCGAAGCTCGAAGGTTTTCGCCAGTAATTTTTTCTTTCTTACGATGACGGAGGATTTTTTCAATCTGCTGTTTCACTGCATCATGATTATACCACTTCTCAAGACGTCAATTACTTGCCAATTCAGTAGCTAAAAGTTGTCAGCACAGCCATTTAAGAGTTATACTTGAAGGTTATGGCGATAAAACAAGATTATTACGAAGTGCTGGGAGTGCCTCGAAACGCCAGTGATGACGAAATTAAGAGGGCGTTTCGTAAATTAGCTTTCCAGTGCCATCCTGACCGCAATAGAGAGCCGGGAGCCGAGGAGAAATTTAAGGAAATAAACGAGGCCTACCAGGTTCTTTCCGATCCCGAGAAAAGGAACAGGTATGATCGCTATGGCCGAGTAGATGTTGAGGGGGGTTTTCCCGATTTTGGCTTTGGCGGGCTGGGAGATATTCTTGAATTCGTCTTCGATGGTTTTGGAACCCCCTTTGGCAGGACGGCTCAGCGTGTTCCACAGAAGGGCGACAGCTTACAAAGTCACCTCGCTCTTTCCTTCGAGGAGGCGGTATTCGGCTGTAGTAAAGAAGTTGAAATACCACGCATCGAGTTCTGCCCTTCCTGCCATGGCATTGGCAGCGCGCCGGGGACAAATCCCGAGACCTGTCCTGATTGTCGCGGCACAGGGCAAGTGAAGAGAGCTTTTGGGCGCTACATTAATCTCATCACCTGCTCTCGCTGCGGAGGTAGTGGCACTGTGATAAGCAATCCTTGTTCTCAATGCCGGGGCAGGGGAAAAATAAAGGTGAAGCGCAAAATAAAAGTTACTATTCCTGCAGGTGTGGATAATGGGCAGCGATTACGCTTGGATGGAGAGGGAAGTGCTGGCTTGTATGGAGGCCCTCCCGGCGATTTCTATGTCACTTTTTCAGTAAAGCCACACAATTTATTCCACAGAGATGGCAGTGACATTCTTTACGAATTATTCATCAATTTTGCTCAAGCTGCTTTGGGCGATGAGGTGAAAGTGCCATCCTTAGATGGAAAGATAGACTTAAAAATACCGCCAGGAACTCAAAATGGGAAAACATTTCGCTGTAAAGGCAAGGGAATCCCTTATATTGATGGCAAGGGCAAAGGAGACTTGCTCGTCGAAGTAGTCGTAACAACTCCACAACACCTGGATAAAAACCAGCGTCGTCTTTTTGAAGAATTGGCTAAGGTACTAACTCGAACTGAACCGCCTCTAGACGTCTAGCTTGGGATCAGTGATGGCTTGCTGCTAGTTCCCTGAACTCAAACAATGCTTGACTTGGGGGTGGGGGCAAGCTTTCAAAAAGAATCCCATAAATAAGGTTGATAATGGGTAATTTAAGCCCTTGGTTTTTCGCCAACCGGTGGGCTGCCGCAGTGGTGGCGACTCCCTCAGCGACGTGTGGCATAGAGGCAGATATTTCAGATAAAGAGCGACCCTTAGCCAGTTTGTAGCCAACATAATGATTTCGGCTCAGAGTGCTGGCGCAAGTAGCTATCAGGTCGCCTAAACCGGCCAGACCATAAAAAGTGCCAGCCCTGGCCCCCAGAGTTACTCCCAAGGAAACAACCTCAGTCCATCCCCAGGTAATAAAAGCCCCCTTAGCATTGTCGCCTAAGCTTAATCCGTCTATTATGCCTGCACCCAGAGCTATAATGTTCTTCAAGGCCCCGCCTAATTCAACTCCGATAACATCATCACTAGTAGATATAAAGAATTTGGGCGACTCCATCAGTTCCCTCGCTCTTTCCGCTAAAGCTATATTCTGAGCGGCAATGACCGAAGCAGCAGGAAGAGCTTGAGCAATTTCCCCGGCCAGATTAGGACCAGAGAGGACACAAATTTGCCCTCTTAAGGAAGGTGCAATCTCCTCTGCCAGTACTTGTGACATCCTCTTACCACTACTTACTTCCAATCCTTTGGCGGCGCTCATCAATAGCATCGAATTAGTCAGATAACCCTTGGCTTGGCTGATATTTTCTCGCAACTTTTGAGAGGGAACCGCCCAGATTGCCAGGTCAGCCCCGCTTAAGGCTTCCCCAATGTGGCTGGTAGAGGAATAGCTACGCCGTCCTTGGTTTAATTCTTTGGCTTCAGCTTCGCTTCGCGTCCACAGTTTTACCTCTGCCCCTTTATCACTCAGCAAAACGCCTAAAGTATTGCCCCAAGAGGTATTGCCTATGATAGTAACTTCAGGCATGGTCTCTCGTGCTTTTTCACCATAATCGGCGTTCCGTGCCTTGTCTTAAGCGTTTTATATTGTCCTGGTGCTGGTAGACAAGCAGTGCAATAACTACTAAACCATAAGCCAGGTAGATGGGAGGGAAATTGTACAAGATGGTTAAGGGTACCATCAAGCACCAAGCAGCCAAGGCTCCAAGAATAGAACCAAGGGACATGTGTCGGCTGCGCAATGCTGCTATGGCTACGACCTCGGCACCAAATATGCCCGCGGGAGGACAAATAGCAAACAGTGTTCCAAAATAGGCAGTTACCCCCCTACCTCCTTTAAACTTAGCAAATACAGGCCAGTTATGTCCTGCCACCGCGGCCAAGCCAGCTGTAACTTGGGCTACATGCTGCCAATAAACGGACACGCCACCAATGGTTAAGACCCCGCTGCCGCGACCTATAATTACTGTGGCTAACATGACTGCCCCCGCAGCCTTAACTACATCAAGAACCAGAGCTAAAACGCCGAGCTTGGTCCCTGAGACCCTCATCAAATTAGTGGCGCCAGTCTTGCCGCTTCCATGTTCCCTGATATCAACGCCACTTCTCAGCTTGCCTATTATCAAGCCAAAGGGAATGGAACCAAGGAGATAAGCAATGACTACTACAGCAACAAACTCAGCTATCATCATGCTCTCGCCTCTATCTTTTTATTGATTTTACGGGCAGCCTTGGTGAAAATCAACTTCAAAGGAACGCCGCGAAAACCAAAGCTCTGGCGAAGCTTATTTCCCAAGTAGCGTTGATAGGAAAAATGAACAAGCTTAGGATCGTTAACCGCGAGAACAAAGGTCGCTGGTTGAGATTCATCTTGATAGGCTCGAGCAACGTGCAATCGCCTAGAACCTATGCGGGGTGGGGGGTAGCTACTTACTACCTGTTTGACTAACTCGTCAACTTCTGATTGAGGCAACCGCTTTTGTCTTTCCTGCCAGATTTCCCAAGCTAGGGGTAGAATCCTGTTTATCCCCTGCCCTAGTTTGGCAGAGATGTAAATGATAGGTATGTAGGAGGCAAATCTAAATCTTCGTTCCACGCTCTGTTTGAATCTCGGTCTTTGTTCTTGGGGAACAAGGTCCCATTTGTTAACCACTAACATCATACCTCTTCCAACCTCAATAATATAGCCCGCAATATGCATATCTTGGGCAGTAATAAAGTCACCAGCATCGATTAGCAATAAGGCAACATCGCAGCGGTTGATAGCCTGAAGGGCGCGCAGCAAACTATAATAATCCACTCCAGCATCGACCCTTCCACGTCGTTTAATCCCGGCGGTATCAACAAGTAATATTCTCTTATCACTCCAATTAATTATAGCATCAAGCGAGTCGCGAGTCGTCCCCGGAGACTCATGGACAATGGCCCTTTCATCGCCTAGCAATGCATTCAACAAAGTTGACTTGCCTACATTAGGTCGCCCAACGATGGCTAATTTAGCTTCTCCCGGCTCGGCAATACTGGTAGGTTGTGGAGGCAAAGAAGCTAACACGGCATCCATTAACTCATCTATCCCTCGATTATGGTGAGCACTGATAGCTATAGGCTCACCCATGCCCAAGCGATAGAAATCGGCCACCTGATTTGCCTGCTTGGCAGAATCTACCTTGTTTACTACTAGTATGATAGGTTTACTCGCGGCGCGCAGTACATCAGCAATTTCTTCATCGGCAGCAATAACTCCATTTTTGACATCTACCAAAAAGATGACGACATCTGCCTGGACAATAGCTGCTTCGACTTGCTGCTTGACTTTTTGCTCTAAAGACCCTTGTGGCTTGGCTTGCCAGCCACCAGTATCAACCACAGCCAATTCCCGTCCCTGCCAGGAAACAAAAGCAAAAACGCGGTCTCTGGTGGTTCCCGGCAAATCAGCAACTACAGCTACCCGCCTGCTCGACAGGCGGTTAAGCAAGGTGGACTTGCCTACATTGGTTCTACCCACAATAGCTACAATAGGCCTGGTCATTTGTCTGATACCTTGGGATTTGACAACAGCTTCACCAGTAATGCCTTTTGCAGATGAAGCCTGTTTTCTGCCTGGTCAAATACTACTGACCTGGGGTCATCTAGCAACCCGGCGGAAATTTCCTCGCCATGGTGGGCCGGCAAGGGATGCATGAACAAAACATCTCCTTTAGCCAAGCTTAATAATTTATTATCCACCTGATAGCCTGAAAAGGCAAGACGACGTTTCTCTGCTTCAGCCTCCTGGCCCATGCTAACCCACACATCAGTATATATTATATCAGCATCTTTGGCTGCTTCATAAGGGTCGTTGGTTAGCCGAATCTGGCTGCCACTAAGAGCAGCGAATTCCTTTCCTCGATTCAATACCTCCTCCTTAACATCATAGCCTGGTGGAGAGGCGAAGTGGAAATTCATGCCCACCAGGCAGGCAGAGAGAAGCAAGCTATTGGCCACATTATTGCCATCGCCAATGAATGCTAAAGTCAAGCCAGGAAGCCTCTCTTTCTTTTCATAGATGGTGAGAAGATCAGAAAGAGCCTCGCAGGGGTGTTCCAGGTCGGAAAGGGCATTAATTACAGGCACAGAAGAATGGCCAGCGAGAATGCGCAAAGTTTCCTGGGAAAACGTGCGAGCGGCAATGCCGTCAACATACCGGCTGAGCACTAGGCCTATATCCGCCGCTGACTCTCGCTTGCCCAAGCCTACCTCTTCTGGAGATAGATAGATGCAATGTCCGCCTAGCTGATACATAGCCAAATCGAAACTGACCCTGGTTCGCAAGGAAGGCTTTTCAAAGAGGAGAGCTAAGGTTCTCCCTGAAAGGAGAGGCGTCGCCCCCTCTTTTTTCATACGCCAGGCCTGCTCTATGAGGTGTTCAATTTCCTTACGGTTAAGGTCAGCTATTGAGAGCAAATCTTTTTTCATCTTTCGTCTCTCTTGATACTACTTCAGCGTATCACGTTTGTCAATTTTACAACAAGCTCTAGAGTTGTTACTGAGGATGGTAAACTACTTGAGCTGTATTGTAATGAGCCGGATGACCACGATCTGTCGTTGAATTGAATCTTATAGTATGTAGGGGCAAAATATGGAGGTAAAGGTGAAATGCTATTCAGGCTATGTCTATGCTGAAGAACCACGGTCTTTTGTCTGGCGAGAAAAGGAACTTAGAATAAAGTCAGTAGAGAACGCCTGGCAGGAACCAGGGAGAAGACTATTCAGAGTTGTTACTGAGGATGGTAAACTATTTAAACTGTGTTACAATGAAGCAGATGACCAATGGTCTGCTGTTGAATTGATGCTTTAAGGAGAACTCGTGAAAGAGATTTTTGAAATTCTGGAACAGAATGGCCGGGCAACTCCGGAACAGATTTCCACCATGGTGGATGAACCTGTCAGGGAGGTAGAGAAAATAATTAAACAGGCTGAGAAAGATGGGACTATTCTGAAATATAAAACCATAATAAACTGGCCTAAATTAGGAGAAGAAGATATATGGGCTTTAATCGAAGTCAGAGTAACACCGCAACGTGATGTCGGGTTCGATGCCATTGCCGAGCGCATTTATCAATTTCCTGAAGTGCATTCTGCATATCTGGTCTCAGGTACCTATGACCTGGCTATACTGGTGAAAGGCAAAAATATGCAGGAAATTTCCAGTTTTGTCACGGAGAAACTAGCCCCTCTGGAGATGGTGCAAAGCACTGTCACCCACTTTCTTCTCAAACGATATAAGGAAAACGGGGAGACCTTTCACCTTCCCAAGGAAATAAATAAACGTTTACCGATAACACCGTAATATGCTGAACACGAAGTCCGCTCCAACTCAAGCCCGGGATAACCTGATTTCACAAAAGGTGACTAGCCTTCCGCCATCGGGCATCAGGAAATTCTTCGACCTGCTTTCCTCAATGGAAGACATTATCTCGCTTGGTATAGGTGAACCTGATTTCGTTACTCCCTGGCATATTCGGGAGGCAGGCACATATTCTCTGGAAAAAGGCTATACCATGTATACCTCGAACTCCGGCATGCCGGAACTACGCCAGGAATTAGCCAGCTACCTGGAGCTTCGTTATGGGGTGAGTTATCATCCTGAGCATGAAATTCTTGTTACCACAGGAACTAGTGAAGGATTAGACCTTGCTCTGAGAGCAATTATCAATCCCGGTGACGAAGTCATAATTCCCGACCCTTGTTATGTGGCTTATCCTGCCGACATCATTCTGGCTGGCGGCGTGCCTATTCTTGTTCCCACAAACGAAGAAAACAACTTTGTCGTCAGGGCAACCGATATTGAAGCCAGGATCACGAAGCAGACGAAGGCTATTTTGATAGGTTACCCAGCAAATCCCACTGGCGCAGTCATGTCCAAAAAAGAGGCTGACGCTATTGCCGGGCTGGCCAAAAAGCATGATTTATTGTTAATATCTGATGAGATATATGCTCGTTTAGTCTATGGAGTCGAACATATTTGCTTTCCCAGCCTTCCCGGGATGAAGAAGCGGACCATCCTGATTAGCGGATTTTCCAAATCTCATGCTATGACCGGCTGGCGTATTGGCTATGTGGCAGCCGACCGCCGTTTCATCCAGGCCCTGACAAAAATTCATCAATACACATTGCTCTGTGCCCCGACGATGACTCAGATGGCGGCCATCGAGGCCCTAAGAAACGGTGATGGCGAGGTCGAAAAGATGGTTCAAGAATACAACAGACGCCGTCGCTTCATGGTTAAGAGATTGAATGAGATTGGCTTGCCCTGTTTCGAGCCCAAGGGCGCTTTCTTTGCCTTTCCCTCTATAAAAGCTACCGGAATGAATTCAGAAGAGTTTGCTGAAAAGCTGCTATTGGAAGAAAAAGTTGCCGTGGTCCCGGGCCTTGCCTTCGGACCATGCGGTGAAGGTTTTGCCCGCTGCTGCTATGCTACTTCCTTACCTAATATTGAGGAAGCACTGAGAAGAATGGACAGGTTTATAAGAAAAAGTAGGCTAACCACAGCATAAGAGGCAAATTAGAAACAAGTTTGAGTTTTATCCATTTATTCCGAAAGGTGCACCAGTTACCCCTGGGCATGACAGGATCTCTCGGTGGTAACCTCATTAGCAAAGGGAACAAGGACTCTACGTGAATTTTCTCAGGAGGTAAATTAGTTATGGTTGTAGAAAAGGGAAAAAAGACGATAAACCGGCTGAAATCAATGTACCCGCTCAGGGCCAAGGTAAATGAAACATATCTAAAGAGTGTTGAAGCTATACAAGCGGGCAAACCCGCTGTCTGGGGTATGCTCAATTTCTACTATGGCGACCCTATCTTAAAAGCCATGGATATAGAAGTGGTCTATCCCGAAAACTATGGCGCCATTGCCGCGGCTACAGGAGTTGCCCAGCAATACCTGGAGCGAGCTGATGCCGATGGCTTTCCCAGTCATCTTTGCGGTTACAGCCTGACTACCCTGGGCTATGCGTCCAGGATGATGAAAGAGTTGAATGGGCAGATACCCCCGGAAGCGCCCTTCGGAGGAATGCCCAAGCCCCTATTTCTGATGTCTTCGGCTGCTATCTGCGATGCAAGGTACAAGTGGTTCCAGGCGCTGGGGCGTTACATGGATGCCCCGGTATGGACACTGGAAGCACCTACCCCCGGCGTCAAGGAATTTTTCATCGAGGGCTATTATGACAGCATGGTGGACCTGGGAGTCAAGCACCTGAGGGACTTTGTTGCTTTCGTGGAAGGTATGGTGGGCAAGAAGATGGACTGGGACAAGCTGGATAAAACAACGAACCTTATGATAGAGATTAACCGCGTTTGGCATGAAGTCAACGAGCTGCGCAAGGCGAAGCCATGCCCAATGCACAGCAGGGATTTTTGGAGCGCCATGCCCGCCGCCCTGTTCCTGGCTGGCGACCTCGAGGACTCACTGAGACTCTACCAGAATATGTACAAGGAGGTCAAAGACAGAGTCAATAGCCATCTAGGCGCTATCCCTGAGGAGAAATACCGGCTGGTATTCGCCGAGCTCCCCCCATGGCATAGCCTGGGCTTTTTCGACAAGCTGGCTGAGAGGGGATGGAACTTCGTCGTCGAGAGCTTTGGCTACCGTCCACCTATACCCATCGACCTCAGCAAGGTCAGTGACCCGCTGGAGCGCATCACCAGGTTCAGCCTCCAGTTCTTTGCCGGCTACTACGAAGATGCCCGGAAACAGAACGTGCTCGGCGGCGCCTTCGCCTATCCTTACCTGAAGTATGCCAGGGAATGGAAGTGTGACGGGGCACTTCTTCACCCCCTTATCAGTTGCCGTAGCGCCTCTACCCACCTTCCATACGTCGCAGACATGCTCATGGAGGAACTGAAGGTGCCTTCACTGAGCATCGAAGGCGATATCGTAGACCTCCGCCTGTTTAATCCGGAAGATGCTTTAGCCAAGGCGGAGCCATTCGAGGAAACCATGGAGCACTACAGAAAGATAAGGAAACAGGCAGGGTTCGACTGGTGAAATAATCCAGGATTTCAATCTAACAAGGAGGCAGCGATGTCAGACAAAAACAAGGGTCTCAGCAAAGCCCAGGAAATCTATTTAAATCGTTCGCAGAGAGCCAGGGAGCTCAAGGCAGCGGGCAAAAAGATAATAGGCTATCCCTGTGTCTACGTTCCACTGGAGATGCTTACTGCCCTTGATCTTGTCCCGTACCGGACATGCGGCGCTATAAAGGAACCGGTCACTGAAGCAGACAGGGCTTTGCCTAGTTCATTCTGTCCTATCATGCGTAACTGCCTCGATTGCGCCCTGAAGGGCAAAAATGATTTCCTTGATGGCATGGCTACCATTCACTCCTGTGACCCTCAGGAAAAAACAGCTCACGTCTGGGAATCTTATACCAACTATCCCTACTTCCACTTCATAGACATGCCCAGCACAGTTCGTCCCGAGGCCCTGGAATACTTTAAAAGCCAGCTAAACGATTTCAGAAAGACTCTGGAAGCTTTCACCGGCAAGAAATTGTCCACAGACAAGCTTGAGGCAGCTATTAAATCCCATAACCAGCAGCGGACTCTGGTGAGAGAACTATACGAGCTGACAAAGCCGTCTCCACCCCGTATCTCGGGAACGGAAATCGTTCAGGTAGTAAAAGCTCTGATGAGCCTGCCCGTAGTTGAAGGAAATGACCTGTTAACGGAGGTTATAAGCGAAGCCAAAAACCGTACCGATGGACCGGAAAAGGAATCAGCACGTCTCCTCATATGGGGCAGCATCCTTGACGATACCGACATCATGCAAGTATTCGAAGCTAAGGCAAATGTGGTGATGGACGAAAGCTGTGGCGGCATCAGGGCTTACAGAGCCGAAGTAAAATTTACTGCTGACCCGCTGGAAGGGCTGGCCGACTACTATCTCAAAGAAATCACCTGTGCCCGTACTTTCAGGCAGGCTACTCTCGGTGAGACCAGAAAGGACTATGCCAGAGACCTGCAAAGCCGTTTCGGCTATCTTAAAGGCATCATCAAAGAATGGAAAATCAACGGCGCCATAATGCTGCTCGTCAGGTATTGTGACCCCTTTGCCTTTGAAATACCATCGCTCAAAGACTATTTCGGCGGTCTCGGCGTTCCCAGCACCTACATAGAATACGACTACACTACAGGAGCCCTGGCACCATTGAGAACCAGGGTCGAAGCCTTCCTTGAGACAATCAGCTAATAGCAAACCACCAGGAGGTCTACTTGTACTTTGCCGGTGTTGATATAGGTTCCACCATGACCAAGGTCGTGCTCATGGACGAGAGCAACAATCTACTTTCGACCATCAAGGGTCCAACCGGGCCGGAGCATCGCCAGCTTGCCAACGAGGTTATGCGACAGGCACTGGAGCAAGCCAGCCTGCAGATTAATGACATCTCGTATATTGTAGCTACAGGCTATGGACGGCTCAACGTCCCTTTCGCAGACCGCCAGATAACAGAGCTTTCCTGCCATGCCCGAGGCGTCTCCAGCCTTTTCCCCAATGTCCGGACTGCCATCGATATAGGCGGCCAGGATGCCAAGTGCATGAAAATTGCTAACGGCAGGCTAACCAGCTTCGTTATGAACGACAAGTGCGCCGCTGGAACCGGTAGGTTCCTTGAAGTGACTGCGGCTGCACTTGGCATCAAGCTGGAAGATATGGGAGACATTTCCTTGCAAGCCACCAAAAAAATCCAGATAAGCAACTTGTGCACTATCTTCGCCCAGCAAGAAGTGGTGGCGCTTCTCTCCCGCGGGGAAAAGCTGGAAAACATCCTAGCCGGACTTCACGATGCCCTGGCCAGCCGCATAGCGGCGCTGGCACGACGGCTCGGGATAGAGCCTGATTTAGTGCTCACCGGCGGCGTGGCCAAGAACACCGGCATGGTTAGGGCAATGAAAGAAAGCCTGGGCTGCGAAATCCTTGTTCCCGAAGAGCCACTCCTCACCGGGGCACTTGGCGCTGCCATCCTGGCAAAGGAAATCTACATGAAAGCAGCAGCAGAGGGTGAGGCCTTGCCCACAAAATCACGGCGGTTAGAAAAAGCCACCTTCTTCAGTTCGGAGCATCGATGAGCTGGTTTATGGGTATTGACATAGGCTCAGCATACAGCAAAGGAGTCATAATTAAAGACTTCGAGATTGTTGCTTCACATATAATAATATCTGGAGCTAATTACCGAACATCTGCCGAGACAATAAGGACGGAGTTAATAAGACAGGGTAACTTGACTCTGGATGACATAGCCAATACTGTTGCCACCGGTTCCGGTGCCGACAATGTCTATTTTGCCAGCCAGAAGGCAAACGATATAGTCTGCACTGCCCGGGGCATAAATAGCGTCTTTCCTCAAGCCAGGACTGTCATTGACGTAGCCAGTCAATCCACCAGGGTAATACGGCTAAACGAAGAAGGAAAGGTGGCCAACTTTACGGTCAGCGAGAAATGTGCCGCCGGCAGTGGCCGCTTTATTGAGGTCATCGCCAACGTACTGCGAATAGATTTGAGCGATTTCGGCCCACTTTCAGCCAGGTCAAGGACCCCCATCACATTTAGTACGGGATGTGCTGTTTTCGGCGAATCCGAAGCCATCACCAGAATAAGCGAAGGCATCTCAAAAGAGGACATCGCTGCTGGTGTTAACAAAGCCCTGGCAAGCAAGATTTCCTCACTGGTCAAGAAGCTTAAGCTGGAGGAGCCATGCGCCATCTGTGGCGGCGGTGCCCTCAACATCGCTCTCGTCAAGACCATAGAAAGCGAATTGAATACCGATCTCCTGGTACCACCGCACCCCCAGCTCATTACCGCTCTTGGCGCCACCATAATCGCTACAACATCAGCGACTCCAGAATCGAGCAAAAAGTAAGAACTGCTTTGTAACATTGTGTAGTAACTTTCCGTGTCATTGACCAAATTTCAAATCCCAAGATCCAATCTCCAAACAAATCCAAATATCAAAATCCTAAACGTTTTGAGCATTGGTATTCGGTGCTTTGATATTGTTTAGGATTTGGTACTTGAGATCTAGGATTTTCCTTTTCAGAGGTTGCGGAGCCTGTTCCCAAGCATAAACGAGGAATCTCGTTCCTCGCAATGACAAGAAAGAAGTGTCACTAAGGTACTGAAGGGGGGCAAGGGCTTGACAAGAGTTGAGGGGGGTTGTAGCATTTTACCGTAGTCGATTTGTCCGAAAACGACTGAACCAATACAATAAGCAGAGTTTCATCAAATTCGGAGGGGTAGATGAAAGCAGTAATCACGAGTATTGTGGTAGCCATTATACTAGCCTTAATCTTTTCCTTGCCAGCTCTAGCCCAAGAGAGCGGCACCATCACCATCACTATGACAGGAGTCAATGAAATTTCCATCAGCCTGGATAAAACACAATGGCCTCTCGGGAACGTGGCTTCAAACACGGAGTATGAGACAAGCCCGCAGATAGAGTGGTGCACTTTGACCGTAGAAGGCAATTGTAATGTGAACACCTTTATCGTGGGGGAAGATGCTGAATGGGTGGATAATCCTGGCGCCTATAAGTGGACGCTGAGCAGCGATGGCACTAATGGGGAAAACGTGTATGGATTACAGTTCCGTATATCTGGCGATACTACACGAGGACCTCTAGTCGATGGTTATGTCCCTGTCACTAAGATAGAAAGCGAATTTTGGCCTTATTCTGGAGGCTCAGGCTCAAGCTTGGCACCCGACGATACCAAGCAATTTGGCTTGAAATTATTAACGCCGACCTACTTCATTGGTGGCAGGCAGATGCAAACCCAGATCACCATAAGCGCAGTAGCCGCCTGATGGTAGGGCATATCAAATTAGCTGGGCTCATCGCCATTTTCTTAGTCGTATTCTTCCCCTCTCTTACTCTGGCTCAGGACGTCAACTTCGGCGTCTCCCCCGCTGAGGTAAGAATAAATGACTTGCCCCCGGGAGAGGCAACAGAATTCGAACTGACCATTCGCAATAAGGATGAGATAGCTCATGTTTTCACCTTCGCTACCTTTCAGCCTCCGGAAGAGGAAAGAAGGGAAGGGAGGGCTGAATTCCCCGATGATAGCTGGATAAGCTTTTCCTCTCCAGGAATTGAGCTTGCCGCTAATTCTCAGGCCAATGTAACGGTAACGGTAGCTATACCGCAAGAGCAAAAATGGGCAGGCGAGCACTGGGAGACATGGCTGGGAGTCGCTGCTGAATCCAGTGACCTGTTGGCCATAAGGTTATATGTTCGCCTGCTGGTGTCCACAAACCCCGCAGCGGAAGCCAGGTTCAATGCAGGATTGGTCGCTGGGATTGTCGTGGGTATAGTACTCCTTGGCTATGGTAGCTATTATTACTTCAGGCGCAAAACCAAGTCCGAATGACCGCTAAGCTTCAGCGCACGAGGCTTTAGCCCCATCCTGAACAAACCCAAATGTCAAAATCCAAATGACAACTGAAATCCGAATGCTTGAATGTCAAACCTACTCAGTTTTGTGATTTGGACTTTGAGCTTCGTTTGGCATTTGAGCTTTGTCATTTGTCATTGCCGGCGCGAAGAGACTGCCACGTCCCGCCGAATCGGGTTCGCTATGACCAAGAGGTAATGCTAGGTATCCGGGTTCATCTCCCGAGGGTCATAGTACTAATTTCTACTGCAAAACAGTACTGATAGGTGATTCCCACAGACCTGGCTAGCTGATATTCTAAAAGTATTACGGGAGCATGATGTAATAGATAGAGGCGACATGACAATATCTGGTTCCACCTCTCAAAGTTATGAAACCAAGCTGGTTGAAAAGCTGCGCTCGGGCGACAGCGCAGCCATTGAGGAAGTCTATAATCTTTATAGGAATAGACTCTACTCGCTGGTATTGAAACAAGTGGACCGAGACGAGGCCATAGCTGAGGACTTAGTTCATGAAGTATTCCTTGCTGCCCTGCGTTCACTGGATAAATTCCGTGGTGACAGCCAGCTTTACACCTGGCTGCGCAGTATCGCACTTCACAAGATAAATGACTTTTATCGTCACCAGGCGCGAGAACCTAAAGCCGAGAATTCGTTCCCCGATTTTGATGCCTTGGAGCTAGAGCGAATCAGGGGCAATGAACCAGCGACCTTCACTGTGCTGGAGTCCGAAGAGGTTCGCCAGTCAGTTCACCAGGCCTTGGCGGACCTGCCTCAGGATTATCAGGAGGTACTGGTATTGAAATACATCAAAGATATGCCCGTGCTAGCAATAAGTCAGATTATGGGCCGTTCACCAAAGTCGGTTGAGGGACTGTTGTCGCGGGCCCGGAAGGCTATGCGGGATAACCTGGGGAACAACAACCACGAATCCTGATTACAGTTTCCCACATAATTTCTGTACAGAATCCTCCTCAGATTGTATAGCTATTTAATCTTGTTCTAGCTTCGGATTCAGATTTGTCTTGAGTATCCAGGGAATTCTTCATCTCCAAATTATGTAGTGTGACGCTTCAGGGTCGTGCAGCACGATGCTAAAGCCTCGGATGTCATGGTGAGTTTCCTCTCCCTGTCATTGCGAGGCGTAGCCGAAGCAATCCAAGACAAAATGTCATTTTGGCCGTTTGCCTCTTGTCATTCTAAGCGTACCGAAGAATCTCATAGTGCCCAGGATAGGCTTCTCGAGCAATCTCGAAAGATTGCCACGCCTTCGGCTCGCAATGACCCCAACGATGTACTTCCCCTCCTAATCTAGGGGAGCCCACAAGGGGCTCCCCTGTTCGAAAGGAGGAGGTTAGGGTGAAAACAAAGATACTGTCTCCGTTACCGCCTGGAAAGCGTTAACCAGCCCCTGCCCCACACCATCCCCAGCGATAGAAGTACAACTATTTTCAATAGCCCACCGCACCTCGTCATTGACTGCGCCGTTGCCGTTAGTATCCTCAGCGACGCTGCAAACCAGGGCAGCCACGCCTGAAACATGGGCCCCGGCTGCCGAGGTGCCGGTCTTATAGCCATATTGATTCTCGGGCAATTCAGAGTAAATGTTAAAGCCCGGAGCAGCTACATCCACCCAGCCGCCATAACTGGATAACAAAGCTAAGGAATTGTTTTCATTGGTGCCGGCCACTGCCAGGCAATTATCATAATAAGCCGGGTAGGAAGGCTCCGACCCGCCTTTATTGCCCGCCGCTGCTATAAGTATCGCTCCCCGGCTCCAGGCATAGTTTACCGCTTCTTCCAAATTCGGTGATGCTATCATGGACAGGCTTAAGTTGATAACTTTGGCTCCGTGGTCCACCGCCCAGATGATGCCTCTGGCTACCACCGATGGCTCGCACCTTCCCAAATCATTAGCCACCTTCACATTCATTAGCCGGCATTCCGGGGCGATGGCGGCAATGGTGCCTGCCATGTGGGTCCCGTGTCCATAAAGGTCATCGCTTGTCGGGCTACCGGTGAAATTGACCTCAGCCACCACCCTATCGGCCAAATCCAGGTTATCCTTATTAATGCCTGTATCCAGCACAGCCACTGTAATTGACTGGTCCCCTCTGGTTATTTGCCAGGCCTGGGGTGCCTCAATCTTGCTTACCCCCCACCTCTCAGCCAGATAGCTATCATCGGGAGAATACGTCGCCTGTGCGGAAGGACCATAGCTTGAGGAATCGCTATTATCGGCACGTGCCATATCATAAACAGGCGAATAACTATAGGCCGCCGCGCTTTCTCTGGGAAGTAACACATCGTATACTAATGCAGCAACCAGTATTACCTCAACCAGCGTCAGAACTATGGCTAAATATCTTAGCTTCTTCAATATACATTATATTTAGCAGCCATCTAATCCAATAGGAATCACCCATCGGTACCGTTTTGGTACTGTATTGTCTAGAATTTAGTAATGTGACCTTTTACCTAGGACTCATTGACTAGGGACGTTTATAGTCTTGTGCCTGACCTCGGATGTCATTGCGAGCACCTGAAAGGTGCGCGGCAATCCTGGAGCCTGGTCCTGGTACTTTCTAACCAGTACTGTTTGACAGAAACAAAAGGGCCGTGCTAGCATTAAACATAATATTCGAACTTAAAGGGGAGGCAGGGCAAAGGAAGTAGATTATCTAGTACTCTTAGTATCTACCACTTGGTTGACAAATCTCGAAAACCCCCCAAAAGTACTGTGAAAAGTGAGGGATTTTCCCTTTTTTAGCGACTATATATATGACAAAGGTAATATGACAGAGGTAATAGCTAATTAGTCATACGAGGAGGATAAATATGAAAAGGATAATAATTTCTTTACTCACGGTGGTCATGCTGGTCATGATGATGATGCCCGCTGATATTGCGGTGGCAAGGGGGCACGGAGACCGGATGCCCACAGCAACTAATGAGACTGCAACTAATGAAACTATTGAGTCGCCTCTTGTTGCCGACTTTGTCTTTGATATTCCTGCATGTCCTTTGTGCGAGGGCATTACGTTTACGGACAAGAGCACGGGCGGGATAGGACGCTATAAATACGATTGGGATTTCGGTGATGGTGGTAGTAGCTCCAGAAAGAACCCCACGCACTACTACGCCGGTTATGGAAACTACACCGTAACTCTAACGGTGACTGATAGAGCCCGCAACGTCGCCAGCACAAGCGAGACCGTAACGCTTGACTCGGCACCCAAAGCAAGTACTGAGTCTGTTAGCGGCATCAGTCCAATGGGGGTGATTCTTTCTTGGCCTCGCTGCAATGATGGTTGCACGGCAAACGATGCCACAATAATAGATGCCTGGCTTGTTGTGGCGAATCCTGATTGCACTCCAGGGGAGGATAACACTGCCGAATTATGGGTAACGTTCGATGTTAATCGCAACAAGGGACCCTGGTGTGTAGTTGCGGTCATGGATATTTATATTTATGCGGATGACGTTCCAATTTACGATGAGTACACCACAGCTATTGGAGACCTGCCAGGAAGCGGCCAATGGGATTACAAGCTAGGAGATATCATTTGGCCTTGTGGAAGTGAATTGGAGATTAAAAATATTCATGTTCAGTGGATGATAAACGACGGAACTTGTGGAGAGGACTGTAAGGATTATAAGCCCTCAAAATGTTGGGATACACCCGGCCCATTTTATGTCCATACTCCCCTCGTTGCCGACTTTGAGTTTGATAACGTGTGTTTCTGCAACAACACAATATTCACTGACACCACAACTGGAGGAGAGGAACCATACACCTACAGCTGGGATTTCGGCGGTGGTTATACTTACAACGGGGAGGACCCCACGGAATTACAGCATCCTGTAATCCACTACAATGAATCCGGCACCTACAATGTAACACTTACTGTGACCGACAGCGATTCCAATCCTGAGAGCCAAAGCCATGACGTGACTGTCTATGCCAATCCTACGGCTGATGCTGGTGAAGATACCAGTTTCTGTGCTGGTGGTAGCGTATTGTTAAGCGGCTCGGCAACTGGTGGTACTCTACCTTATACCTACGACTGGACAGGACCTGAGAATCATCCTGATACCCAGAACCCCACCATCAGTACGCCGGGTACTTATACCCTCACCGTGACCGATGATAATGACTGCACCAGCTACTGCGAGACAACAGTAACGGTATATGAATCACCTACCTGTAGCATAAATGCCGATCCAGACACCGAGGTCTGTGCCGGCAGCGATGTCACCCTGACTGAGAATGGCGGCGATGCCGTAAGCTGGAACTGGACTACCGCTGAGACGACTCAATCCATAGTGGTAAGCGCCAGCGGCACCTACGGCGTCACCATAAGCGACGAAAATGGCTGTGAGAGCTACTGCGAGACAACAGTAACGGTATATGAATCACCTACCTGTAGCATAAATG
>CAZZAC010000001.1:80027-87320 GCA_964652095.1 uncultured Dehalococcoidales bacterium
TAGTGGTAAGCGCCAGCGGCACCTACGGCGTCACCATAAGCGACGAAAATGGCTGCACTAGCTACTGCGACATAGAGATAACAGTAATTGAGTGCGCAGGGCCTTTGCTGGCCATCACCAAGTCAGACTCCCCTGACCCGGTTGAGCCTGGTGGGACATTAACCTACACCATAACCGTCGCCAACACTGGTAGCGTTAATGCCACCGGGGTTACCATAATCGATGACTATGACGAGAGCATCCTTACCATAGTTGATGCCGCTGGTGGTATTGATAATGGCGACACCATCACCTGGAATGGAGGAATAACCATTCTCTCTGGCGGCTCTTTATCTTACACGATCATTGGTACTGTAAGCTCGACGGCAACCCGTGGCTCTACATTCTATAATACCGCTGACGTTACCTGTGCCGAGGGAGTATCAGACTCCATTACTATAGGCACAGGGGTTGCTACAATTCCGGTTCCGCCCCGTGGGGGAGGCGGTGGTGGCTGTCCTGAGACCAAATACCTTACGGTGGACTGGGAAGGAAATAACACCACGGAGCCCCTTTACAGCAATGATAAGCTAGCGGTAGACTTACTTGGGCCTAGCCTCGATGGCAGTCACAACTTGTTGCTAGACCGGGGGACTCATGCACCCACTGTTGACGAAAGGACACACTATCTGATAGTAGTCAGAGAGCTCGAGGAAATACCTGCTCTGCCAGAGAATACTGAAGCGATTGTGGTCTTTAACATAACTCCTGCGGACGCTGTTTTCGACAGGGATATCTTCTTGACACTGGGCTTGGATGAACTGCAATTGCCTGAGAATGCTCTAAATGTAACCATGGATTATTATGATGATGTTAATGAAATCTGGGTACCATTGGAGTATGAAGCAGGTGGACCAAGTGGCGTGGCAGAGCTGACTCTATCTGCGCCGATAAACCATTTCAGTATTTATGGCGTACTGGCTGAGCTTGCTCCCACACCTCCACAGCCTGCCCATTTTGTGCCCAGTGGCTTGAGCATCGAACCCAGTGTGAAAAAGATATGGAAGACTGTCACCTTCGTGACCAAGACTGGAGAAAGCGTTACCATCGCCGCTACGATAACCAACGACGGCGGGCAGGAAGGCACCTACCCTGTTGAGCTAAAGCTAAATGGCCAAACAGTAGATACCAAGACAGTGACATTGGGTGCTGGACAGAGCCAGCAAGTGAGTTTCACCCGGTCTGGATTAGATTACGGGCAGTATGAGGTGGAGGTTGCCGGGTTGAGCGATACGTTCACAACGTCACGAACCATCACCTGGTGGCTTATCATTGTCATAATAGCCGCGATTGGCTTGATTATCTGGGGAGTGGTCTGGGGTAGAAGAAGAAGGCGCAAAGCTCACCAGGAGGCATAGAAAGATAAAACGGGGATGACCGAGCCTCAGGCTCGGTTATCCCCTTCTAAGTCTCTCCCAATCTACTACGTATTTTTGTAGTTGCGTGAGTCATCAGGCTCTTCTTATCATTGCGAGCACCTGAAAGGTGCGTGGCAATCCCATTGGCTAAATTCCAAATCCCAAAATCCAATCTCCAAACAAATCTAAACATCGAAATTCAAAGCTCTAAACTGTTTTGTCCATTGGTATTTTGATGAGAGGAATTAAATTTCCCTTTCCTTTGTTTGGGATTTGGTGCTTGGGATTTAGGATTTCCCCTTCGAAGATTGCGGAGCCTGTTCCGAACCGTAGGTGAGGAATCTTTGCTCCTCGCAATGACAAAAAGGAGAGCACGCCCTGCAATGACCGAAGGGGCGAGTCCAATAAATTGGGACCTACATTTCTTGTTCTTGAACAGCCTCAAATAGCTTTTCCGGGCTCTCCAAATGGTCAATATATAGAATGCCATCGAGATGCTCAATTTCCTGTTCAAGAGCCTGAGCCAGAAGCCCTTGTGCTTTGAGGCGGAATTGCTTACCGTCTCGGTTTTTCGCTTTGACCTTCACTGTTACCGCTCTTTTTATTTCCCCAAAGTAGCCAGGTACGGATAAGCAGCCTTCTTGGACTATTCGCTCACCTTCCTTTTTTATTATTTCGGGGTTAATTAGAGTGATAAGTTCCTGTTCTGGTAGCTCGATGACGGCTACGCGGAGTAACACTCCTACCTGCGGGGCAGCGAGGCCAGCTCTGTTGGGGTCAGCGCGTAACGTATCGATCATGTCATCAATTAACTTTTGAATGGAGTCATCGATTTTGGTTATTCTTTTGGCTTTTTGCCGCAACACAGGGTCGGGCAAAGTGCGAATCTGTAAAACTGCCATGCTTCCTCTGAAAACGCGCCTGAATTTTTATTCCATACTGATTATACCACTGCTTGCGGCGAAAATCAGCTTGGATATTCGAGATTGATTCGCAATGCCTCTTACCCCTCCACGAGATTGCTTCGGCACTGCATGCCTCGCAATGACAGGGTAGTCATCCCGAGACCTTTACTTTTTGTCATTCTGAGCGTAGAGACTGTGTTGAGATAGGGGAAAGACAATTGACCTTGGTCGGAGCTGGGATGTAAAATCAGCTGAAAGTGAACAAAAATAGCCGAAGGGGGTAATAGCCCTCACAAAGCAACGGTTAAAAGGTGCCCGAGACAATCAATGGTCGTTAATTACCATCCAGCAAGAGGGATTTTTGGACAGTCTGAAAGTAATCTATGAAAGGAGAGACAAATGGCAAATCAAGACGCTGTTCGACTGGATATCGAAGATAGTATTGCCACAGTGCTGTTGAACCGACCGGAGGCATTAAATGCTTTTAATCAGGAGGTCTTATTGGGGCTTCAACAAACAGCGCAGGCTATCAAGGAAAAACCTGAAGTCAGGGTTATCATCATGACCGGTGCCGGTGATAAGGCATTCAGCGCCGGGCTGGACTTGAAGATGGTAGCCTCCGGGAGCGGTCCCATGAACATTTTTCCCAGTTACCGGCAGGGCTATGATTCCTTATACAGCTTGAAAATGATATTTACCATGTACGAAGAGCTAGCCGTACCGGTTATCGCTGCCATAAACGGCTACTGTTTAGGGGCAGCCTTTGAACTTATTCTTTGCTGCGATATACGCCTGGCTTGTGATACTGCCGTGTTCGGGCTTCCTGAGATTCAGTTGGGGGTTATCCCGGACCTGGGAAGCACGCAACGGTTACCCCGGATAGTGGGACAGGGCATCGCTAAGGAGCTGATTCTCACCGGACGGAGAATTGACGCTGCCGAAGCGCTCCGGATTAGGCTGATAGATCATGTGTACCCTAAAGACCAGCTAATGATTGAAGCCAAGAAGCTGGCCGAAGAAATAGCCAAAATCAATCCCCGCCTTATTCAGGGTGCCAAAAGAGCGGTTAACCTTACCACGTCAACCCCGCTCGACGTAGGGCTTCGCATGGAAACCGATGTATGTCTTAGCTCGGGTAGTGGTGCCGGAATGGGTGAAGCCGCCCAACAGTTTGTCAAGAAAGAGTAGCCCAACATGCCTCAGGGATGGAGTCAGGTTGGTCAGATGCAAACGCTCAGCCAAGCTTCTATATGAGCCAACAATTCGGTTATACCACCAAGTGATAAGAATTGAACATCAGGAGGCAGCAAAGTTTCATTGACCGGCAACAGAAAAGTAAAGTAAAATTCATGGTAATGTACAACAGGGCTGTGCTCGATAATGGTTTGAGGGTCATCACCAGTACTATGCCCCATAGCCGCTCAGTATGCCTTGCCATCCTCGTGGGTGCTGGCTCTTGCTACGAAAGTAAAGAAGAAGCGGGCATCTCCCACTTCGCCGAGCATTTATTCTTCAAAGGCACACAGCGGCGACCAACGTCCAAGGAAATAACTCAGGATATTGAAGGCGTTGGTGGCATAATCAATGCTGGCACAGACAAGGAATTAACTATCTTCTGGTGTAAGGTTGCTAAGCCTCACTTTCCCATCGCCCTTGACGTGCTATCTGACCTCTTGCTCAATTCTCGCTTTGATAACAAAGAAATAGAGCGTGAGCGTAAGGTTATCAACGAGGAAATCAATATGAACCTGGACCTTCCTCAGCAGAGGGTAAGCATGCTCATAGACGAGCTGTTATGGCCTGAACAACCTCTGGGGCGTGAGGTCACCGGATACAAGGAAACTGTGTCCTCCATAACAAGGGAGCAACTATTAAACTACGTTGCTCGCAGATATATACCCAATAACACCGTGCTTAGCATTGCTGGCAACATACAACATGAAGAGGCGATGGCTCAAATCAAGCCCATTTTCGATAAATGGGCTGCCGGGGAGCTAATGACTGGCTATGTAACTAATGACAAGCAAACGGGAGCCAGGTTGCGTATCGAGCCCAAGGATATCGAGCAAGCGCACCTTTGCCTCGCTGTTCACGGCTTTTCTCGCTCCCACCCGCAACGTTTTACCCTTGACTTGCTTAACACAGTGCTTGGCGGTGGCATGAGCAGCCGCCTATTTACGGAGATACGAGAGCATAGGGGGCTAGCCTATGATATTCACAGCTATACCGAGCACTTCCTCAAGTCGGGGTCATTTGCTATTTATGCTGGCGTTGACCCCCAGAAAATAGAAACTGCTGTGGCAGCTATCCTCGAAGAGATATCTCAGATTAAACAGGGAATTACCGCCACTGAGCTTACCAGGGCTAAGGAATTGTCAAAAGGAAGATTATATTTGCGGTTTGAGGATAGCCAGAATGTAGCGTTATGGTACGGTGGTCAGGAGATATTAACGCAGCAAATCCTGGACATAGACGATGTTATTTCTATTGTGGATGCCATTACCATAGATGAGCTAAAAGGGGTGGCCGAGGAGATTATAACCGATAGCGGGCTTAATTTAGCTGTAACAGGACCGATTAAGAAAGGCAATCTTATCAAGGAAAAGCCTTTAAGGCAATTGTTTGAGATCTGATATTATACAGGAAGAACCGCCATGAGGCGGTTCTTCCTGCTTCTGGTGAATTTAGTTGAATTCCAGCCACAGAGGCTACATCATGCCCTCGTATCCTCCTCCTCCTCCTGGCATCGCCGGCATCTTTTCCTTCTCAGGAATGTCGGTTACCAAGCACTCCGTAGTCAGAATCATAGTGGCAATGCTCGCACCATTCTGTAGAGCGCTCCTGGTGACCTTGAGAGGGTCTACAATGCCCCTTTCTACCATATTTACACCCAGTTCATCTTTGAAGGCGTCGTAGCCTATGCCAGGCTTGCTTTCCTTTATGGCATTTATCACCACTGAGCCCTCCCGGCCACTATTTTCAGCGATGCACCTCAGAGGCTCTTCCAGGGCTCGTTTCAAGAGAGCCAGACCAGTAGCCTCATCACCCCCCAACTTGAGCTTCTTCAAGGCCGGCAAGGCATTGAGGAGGGCAACACCTCCACCAGGCAGGATACCTTCTTCCACAGCAGCTCGAGTAGCTGACAAGGCATCCTCTACACGGTGTTTTTTCTCTTTAAGCTCTGTTTCCGTAGCCCCACCTACTTTAATCACTGCCACGCCGCCTGCTAATTTAGCCAGTCTTTCCTGTAATTTCTCCTTATCATAATCCGAGGTGCTTATATCAATCTCGGACCTGATTTGTTTGATTCGAGCCTCAATATCTTTGGCCTCGCCCTTGCCTTCGACAATGGTGGTATTATCTTTATCGGCAATCACCCTTCTGGCTCGCCCTAAATCCTCCACAGTCACCGAATCTAATTTCCTGCCAACTTCTTCAGATATAACAGTGCCTCCGGTAAGAACGGCTATATCCTGAAGCATGGCTTTTCTCCTGTCGCCAAAGCCAGGTGCTTTAAGCGCCAGGGGAGATAAAGTGCCCCTCAGCTTATTAACCACTAACGTAGCCAGGGATTCGCCTTCCACATCTTCAGCGATAATGACCAGATTCTTGGATACTTGAACAATCTTTTCCAGAGGCGCCAATATTTCGTTTATGGCGGAAATCTTTTTATCAGTGATGAGGATGCAGGGGTCTTCTAGCTCTGCCCTCATTTGTTCGGCGTTGGTGATGAAATAAGGGCTGATATAACCACGGTCGAACTTCATCCCCTCGACAAATTCAGTCTCGAATTTCAGCCCTTTGCCTTCTTCGACAGTGATAACGCCATCTTTGCCCACCTTTTCCATAACGTCAGCAATCAAGTTGCCAATTTCCTGGTCAATAGCTGATATAGCGGCTACCTGAGCTACCTGCTCTTTACCAGCCACCGGTATAGACATTTTCTTGAGCTCATCAACTAAAGCCTCTACCCCTTTATCAATCCCACGCTTTAGAGCCATGGAATCAGCTCCAGCAGCGATGTTCTTGAAGCCCTCATTAATAATAGCCTGGGCTATAATAGTGGATGTACTGGTGCCATCGCCACATTGGTCGTTAGTTTTAGTGGCTGCCTGCTTTACTAGCTGCACCCCCATATTCTCAAAGGGGTCGGGTAAGTCTATTTCTTTGGCTATAGAAACGCCGTCGTTGAGAACCGAAGGAGCGCCCCATTTCTTATCCAGTGCTACAGGCCGCCCGCGTGGTCCCAGAGTCACCCTGATAGCATCAGTTAGGGTATCTACGCCGTTCTTTAATGATTTCCTTGCTTCCTCGCCGAAAATAATTTGTTTTGCCATTCGCTTACCTCCTTTTCTTAACTCTTCTTAGCCAGAATATCGCCCTCACGCATGATAACCAGCTCTTCATCATCTAGCTTAAACTCGGTGCCAGCGTATTTGGAATAAATAACCTTGTCTCCCTTCTTCACCTCCATGGCAATACGTTTGCCATCTTCAGTCAACCTGCCTGGACCTACAGCAATAATTTTCCCCTCCTGGGGCTTCTCTTTGGCTGTATCTGGTAAAACTATTCCTCCTTTGCTTACTTCTTCCTTGGGTGTAGGTTTTATCACTACCCTGTCTCCCAAAGGTTCAATTTTAGCCATGTTCCCTCCTTTCCTAGATTTACTTTAGCACTCTGTCCTTGAGATTGCTAACTTTTTATTATATCAGGAAAAACCAAAAATGCAAAAGGTTTTTACTAAATTTTGGCAAATTCTTCTTGAATTGTTACACTAAACCGTGTATAATTTTGAGAGATGGAGAGAAGGAAAAAGAAAAAAAGACAATGGAGTAAAGAAGAGGTCAAGGCGTTGAGGCAACACCTGAACTTAACTCAAGTGAAGTTAGCCGAAGAATTAGGCACGCGGCAGCAAACGATCAGTGAATGGGAAAAAGGGATGTATCGACCTCGCGGGGCATCGGCTACCTTGCTCAGCATAGTTGCTGAGC
>CAZZAC010000002.1:0-60152 GCA_964652095.1 uncultured Dehalococcoidales bacterium
TTACTTACAAGGAACTGAAAGCTGAAAGCTGTCGACTGTCAGCCGAGTTAGGCGAGGAGACACTTCGCCAGGCTTTGGACTTGGCTGTAGAGCACGGTACTCTATTACGCTCGAGGTTAAATATAAATGGAATGTTCGAGGATGTTTACTCTCTGACCGTTGATAGCCATCAGCCGCCGACTATCAACATCTTTGCTCTCTACGAGCAGAATATCGGCATGATACAGGCCATGATTGCTGAAGAACTTAAGGAGGCAGAGAAGCTTTATCCACCCCAGTGGATTGAAGAAGCCTTTAAGGAAGCAGTTACGCTGAATAAACGCAGTTGGAGATATATCGCCCGCATCCTTGAAAGATGGGCTAGCGAAGGTAAAGACAGTGGAGAGTATAAGAGAGACATTAAAAAGGATGGCCCAGACAAATATATCAAGGGCAAATACGGACACCTCGTCAAAAGGTAACGTTCCCCCTCCCTCGATAGAGGAAGACGCGGGTGAAATCTGCCCTATTTGCAAAGGGGCGGGCTTTGTTCATCCTGCTCTAGATTCAGGGAAAGTTGATTTCAGCCGGGTGGTACCCTGCCGATGCAGTAAAGGGGAACTGAGAAAGAAAAAAACAGAATATCTTGAGAAATACAGTAATTTGGGTTCCCTGTCGCAGCTTACCTTTGACAATTTATCTCCTAAAGGAAAGGCGGCGAGTGCCATTTCCCAGGAGCGCTTTGCTCAGGTCTACCAGGCTGCCAAAGCCTTTGCTGATAATCCCCAGGGTTGGCTGGTATTTTTAGGTCCCAGTGGCTCTGGTAAAACACACATGGCTTGTGCTATCGCCAATTATCGTCTCAGCTTAGGGGAGCCTGTATTTTACATCGGTACTGCTGACCTCCTTGACCACCTCCGTTCCGCTTTCAGCCCCACAAGCGACATCACTTATGACGAGCTGTTTGAGCAAGTAAAGAATGTGCCTCTATTAGTACTTGATGACCTTACTCTGGGAAGCGCTACTGCCTGGGCTAAAGAGAAACTGGAGCAACTCCTTCATCATCGCTTCAATACCAGACTGGCCACAGTAATCACCACCGATGTACCGCTGGAAAGGATGGATGAACGCTTACGTGGCCATCTTGCCGATAATGAATTCTGCCAGGTATGGACGATTGAACCAGCACCGCCCTTGGAATCCCAGGGTGGCTTAGAGTTAGAGCTATTACGAAATATGACCTTTGATAATTTTGACCACAAAAGGATGGAACTTCCCCTGGAACAGCGGCAAAATCTGCGCCAGGCTTTCAACTTAGCAGTAGAATTCGCTCGCTCACCAGAGGGTTGGCTGATATTTCAAGGCGTTAATGGCTGTGGTAAGACTCATCTGGCAGCAGCTATCGCTAATTATCGGCTGGCACAAGGAAAACCAGTCTTCTTTGTGGTTGTTCCCGACCTTCTTGACCATTTACGTTCTACATTCAGTCCGGATAGCAAAATATCCTATGACGAGTTTTCTGAGAGGATCAAAGAGGTTCCACTGCTGATACTCGATGACTTCGGGGAACAATCGGCCACGCCCTGGGCTCAGGAGAAGCTATATCAATTGATAAACTACCGTTATAATGCCAGGTTGCCAATGGTGGTCACTACATGTCTCTCTTTAGATGAGATTGAAACACGAATCAGTTCACGAATGGTGGACCCAATGATAAGCCTAGTATTCAACATCACCGCTCCCGATTACCGGGGCAATGTAAAGTCTACACGGCAAGCTAAACGCTACTGATTTAAGCATTTCATAATTACCCTCTGCTCCTGACTCGGCGGAGGACAAAGTATCCCCACTTAACCCCACCGTAATCGTCATCGACATCCAAATCAGCATTAGTTCCGCTGGCTTTCCCCGCCCCCTCAATCAGCTTCCATCCTAGAGAAGAAGTAGGAACCTATTCAAATGAGATATGGTCTACCGCAACAAGATGACCAAACATCTTGGTTAGATTGTCAGCTATTATTGCCTTCATTCGTCGTGTCTATTTCCCACGAACAAGCTCTTGACCAAGGCGAAATGCGTCCTCGAGAGCCGCAGGATGCTCTTCAATCTGGCCTTTGGTATCAATTCCCCTGACTAATAAATCACCAGAATATTTCACGCCTATAGCATCAAAGAAATACTTCACCGTGAGCACTGCGCCATCAAAGAGCTTTTTGCCCTGAGTGGCGCCAACTGAAATGAACACCCCTCTGCGCACCCGATTGTCCTCCTTGCCCATGCCCAGCACATGTCTTCTTACCCAAAGCGCCTGGCATCTGTCTATTATTGCTTTCGCCTGGCTGGTGATACCATAGAAGAACATCGGTGAAGCAAAAACAATGTGGTCTGCTTCCAGAAGCTTTTTATAGAGCAATTGCATATCATCCTTAATGGCACAGTTGCCATCCTTGCGACAGGCGTATATTTCCAGGCATGGTGAGATTTTGAGCTTTGAGACCAGCATCTTTTCGACCTCGGCTCCGGCCTCCCTGGCACCTTCCAGCGCCCTATCAAGAAGGATTTCGGTATTGCTTTGCCTCCTCGGGCTGCCCATAATGCCTAATACTTTCATATCGCTTTCCTTCTCATAATTATAGCGCCCCGAATAAAATTGGGCATAAGCCCTTCGGGCTGAGACCCAGGACAGAACCCTGAGCAAGAATTGAATCCTGTTCTTTATACACCATACTTGTCTTTCAGTATCTGCGAGAGCTCAGGCAGGAAGGCAAATGCCTTCTCAACAAGCCCTTCCTCAATGCTTGAGACCTGACATTCGCTTACTGTCTTACCGACTGTGTTGACCTGGCCTAAATCGCTAAGGCAGCATCTGGCTGGAGCCACCAATGCCTGCTTTGCAATTTGATTCAAGGACAAACCTGTATTTTCCGAGATTACCTCCCAATAGCTTGAGAGAATCGCAGCCAGTGTTTCTGGTGTCTGAGTCGCCAGAGCTGTGGATTCAGTGGGGATAATGCCCCACGAGATAATCCCGCCACTCTGAATGAATTCAGCCACATTGCCAGCATATTCCCTGGGCATAAACCCAATTTGATAGGCGTCGAAGGACAGAATTTCTACCCCCAACTCTAACAGATAGGGCAAATTCACCTCAGCACAGAGGTGCAGCCCCTTGGGGCCTTCCAGTCCCTCAACGAACTTATGATAGTCTTCTCTAGCATGTTGCTCGTTGTACCCGGAAAAACCGCTGAACACGTAGCCCAGCCCCGGTTCATCCACCCAGACAACGGCGTTAGGATTCTTCTTCCTGAGTTCCTGATACTGGATATTGACCTTTCTCTGAATGAAATCAAACAAAATAGTCCGCGCCTCTTCGTTATAGATGAGCGGCTTCAGGTCTTCATCCAATACTTTCAAGCCAAAACTCACCGGGCCTATGACCTGTCCCCTGATAGTTTTATAACCTCGAAGTTCCCTGGAGAGAAACTTGTGAAATACCCTGGAATACTCGGCGGTGAGAGCAAAAGCTTCCGGGACATCCATTTTCACGAAATACTCGTCGAGTTCTTGTTCAAATCGTGCAGTGTCAAAACTAAGCCTCTCTTTGTCAAAGTCAATAGCTATGCCCGGGAAATTTTGTGATGCTTGAACATACATATCTTCATACAAGCTCACTTTGGGAAGTTGGGGCCAGAATGGGATATCCAGACTCAAAGCAAGCTCCAGCGCCTGCTCAACATCCCTATGAGGCATTATCCCCATAGCGGTAGTGCTGCATCTCGCCTCAAATGCTATCATGAATTCCTGGTCTCTCCTCTCAAAAATATCCCCTAAATCATAGCACGAAGGCGGGAAAAATCTTGAATATCCTTTAAGGAATCCCATGACACCGATGAGGGTTGGTTCCAATCCCGCTTCGAGGACTAGTTACCGCATCAGCCGGAAATAGCGATTGAGGCCGAAACCTCCGCAAAAATTATTTCCTGAAACCAATCGCTATTTTAGGGTAACAATTGGAACGATGCACCTCTTTATATGCTCAGCCATCAATCATGGCATAAACCTGGGTGCATCTAGTACTGACAATAACCTCTCATCCAGTGATAGCTCCAAAGATTACTACTTATCGTCGCAGAGACGCGTGTTTTTATTTTCCTTGCGACATTGTATTCCCTGAGAGGCTTATGCGAATTTTCCTTGGTTCGCCGTTGGTAGCAGCTTCGTCGGTTGTGACTTCTTCAATATGAGCCACTGCGGGGATTGTTTGCAGCACATCAACAAGGTTCATGGACTCACGCAGGAAAACCAGAATTGAAGGAGTATCAATCTGAGGTACAATCATCTCAGTATTTGCAACTTCGGGTAATTGGTCAAGGAAGGACACGACTTCCATGATTTTGGCTATATCAAACGGAGGTAAGATTTCCACTTCCCATTGCGGCTTGCCCAACTCTGGCTGGTCTTCAATCTCAAGTAATTTCGAGAGTTCGGAACTCTTTTCAATGTAGTCAGCAGCCTGGCTTGGCTCCGGGTGTTCGACAGGTGCCTTGCTCTCTTCCGTGACTATGGTGTCTCTTCCCTCTGTGATTTCCGCGGCTGAGGCGTCTTTCCCTTCCGCAACTGTGGTGTCTCTTCCCTCTGTGATTTCCGCGGCTGAGGCGTCTTTCCCTTCCGCAACTGTGGTGTCTCTTCCCTCTGTGATTTCCGCGGCTGAGGCGTCTTTCCCTTCCATGACTATGGTGTCTCTCTCTTCCGCGATTTTTGCAGCTATGGCGTCGCTCTCTTTCACGATTTCCATGGCTGCGGCGCTGTTCTCCTCCCTGGGTTTAGCCAACTTATTGTCAAAATCTGCCTGTACCGCTGCTGCCTGCTTCTTAAGGCTCTCCAGTTCTTCCAGCATATAGCCGAATTGTTGATTTACAAGGTTGCGTATTTCCCCCCTGATTTTATTTTTCTGGTTCTCTAGCAGCAGTGTTGCTTCCTCTTCAGCTTTGGCCTTGATTGCATTAGCCTTTTCATTAGCAATCTCCACAGCTTCAGCTATTTTCTTTTCCGACATCTGGCGAGCTTGCTCTTTGGCTTTATCTATAATGGCAGCACTCTCAGCTTTAGCTTGTTCTGCGGCTTCTGTTTTGATCTGCGCGGCCAGCTTGTCGGCTTCGACAATGTTCCTCTCCGCAAGTCTGTTAAGAGACTCGATATGATCCTGGGACTTGGCCAGTTTATCCCGCTCCTTGATAAGCTCGTCAATGAAAGACGCTACCTGAGCCTCATCTAGCCCGTTTTTTACTCGCTTGAACTCACGCTCTCCCAGCACAATGACATCATCTTTAGCAGTATTACCCATAATATTCACCATACTCTACCTTTCTCACAGGACTCGATAACGCGGCAGGTGTACCCATGTAACGCGCCAGTCCCGTTTCATTTCACGAGGTTCCGCCATATTTCTATTTCTTGATTTCACCCTGAAAGGCCTTCCAGATTCTCTCTGCATTTCTTTTAGTTTCTTCCCAGGCTTGCTCGATGGTCTCCTGGCGTACTTTCAATGCTTCATCCACACTGTCCTGGTGAATCTGCTTGGCTTTCATTTTCGCTTTCATATACGCTTCCTCAGCTTCCTGTTCGGCCTTTTCCAGGGCTCGCGCGGCTTTTTCTATAGCTTCGGCACAAAGTTTAGCGGCGTGCTCTTCAGTTTCTTTATAAGACATCTCCCCTTGGCGTTGGCGTTCCTGATATGCTGCCGCTACCTTTCTCTGAGCTTGCTGATAGGACTCATATGCGGCTTGGGCCTGGCTCATTAACTCAGCAATAGGATCCCCACCCTCCTCGAGTACCTCGGAGGGAAGCTCGACCATTTGTTTCACATCTTTGCTTACCTCCTTCTTGACTTGTGGATTCTTAGTCATTGTAGTTGCCACGATACACCTCCTGGAATTTGTTCCTCAAAATCGATGGTATTCTTCACATTTTGGCCACATGGTTCTTCTGAATTCTTTTAGTCTCCGCCTCAAGGCTGTGTAGTTCATCCTCCGCGAACAGCCTCCACCCCTTCCTGTCTCTATATTCGGCATCCTTTACGATGTCTTGCCTGATCCAGCGGAACAGAGTGCTCTTACCTATGCCAACTATCTGGCAAACTTCAGCAGTCCTATAATAAATTCGACCATCTATTTTTACAGGCATATGCAACACCCCCTAAGACTAACTGAATATAGTCTAAGACCCGTTCGCTTTCCCGTCAATCACCCATTAGTAACCTTACTTTCGTAAGGGACCAAGATTGTCTTGCACTCTACTAGCTTTCGCAGAGGCGACCAACGAAGGAAGCGACGAAGCTCAGGTGGTGGATTCAGGTTATCCCTGAAAGATGAGAGTCAAATGCAAGCATATTATATGAAGTGCCGTGCCAAGAGGGAACTGAGAAGGGCTGGATTTTCCCGGTGTCGGGATATCCAGCCCTTGTATTTTACAAATCACTTAACAGGCTTTTGTGCAATACAGGCGGCATTTACTTACGCACCGGGATTCATAACGTGCCCGACAAAAAGAATGGCACCCGTTTCAATGTCGCGAATCAGGAAGATGAAGGGGTGGTCTATGGTGACTTCCACTGGCTGGCCTGGTATTGCGGTTTCTCCCACGATCACCGCCGTGGCCGCTGCCGCCTCTGTGCCTGCCTCATCTACCGAGACAAAAGCCTTGTGCAGCACTTCACTTATGCATAGGTCCGGTGTACCCGTCATCCCGGAGAAATCCGCGCTGCCGGAAAAGGCAATCGGCATGCCCATCTCGGCGAGGGTATCCTTCAGGCTGAATTCTGAGTCAAATTCAAACCGGGGCATTGTCAGGGTGACCTGAGCGGGTTGCAGGCTGCTTATGATGTCACAGACCTGCTGGGCCTGGAGGCCTTCTTCAGAAGCCTGAAACTGGCCAGCTTCAGGTAAAAGGATGACCATGGAAAGTTCATTGCCATCGTATTGCAGCTCAACTGCCTGGTATCCTTCCCCCTCGGTGTAGCCGAAGGCCTCCGTCTGCTTCATCATCGGCACGCTGACCTGCCCGCCGTCAAGAAGGTAGAACGGGCCGTCTGCTGTCATGTCCTCATCGAAAGGGTACTCCCAGGCAGCATTGAAGTAGATAGCATTAGTCAGCACAAGGCGGGTCAGCGAAGTAATCACACCCTCCGGGATAAGGTCCTTAATGCGTTCTTCAGTCTGGTCACTGACCCAATCGTTGATGGTAAGGCGGGACTTTTCCGTCTCATTCATGAAGTCCAGTATTCTCAGTCCGGCCCCGTAGTTCTCGGCCAGGACATCGAGGAAGGTGGGAAGGAAGCCGTAATCCTTTTGCCCCCAGATGGCGTTAACGATGTTCAGCCTGAACCCTTCGTCATCCTTGCCCTGGGCGCCTTCACCCCTGCTGGCAAGTTCTACATCGAGCCAGTTGAATGCCGGGTGCAGCCTCTCCTGTTCAAGAAGGAATTGAAGGGTAGCGGCCATCTGCTGAGCAGTTTCGCCGCGCGCTCCGGCGTATGTCATAGCCAGCGCCACTGAGATGCTGTGAGGAGAATAGAATAGATTACCTTCCTCCCCTTTAAGCGCCTGATAAAGCTCAAAGGCAAAGGCGCTGTTTCCTTCAACCAGTAATGCTTGCTCACTCGGATTGACATCCGGTGAAGTTATCCGCTCCTTATCTGATATGAGCAACTCGCCTCCTGCTGCCTGGTCACAGGCTATCAACGGCAGTACCAATAATACGATTAATGCTGATATCAATGCCTTCTTCATCTCATGCACCTCCTATAAATATTCAGATTCGGAACCATTTCACCTCCAGATTTAACAATCCAAACTTCCGTGTAATACACGTGGCATTTACTTATGCACCGGGATTCAGGACACGCCCGACAAAGAGAATAGCACCCGTATCAATGTCGCGAATCAAGAAGATGAAGGGGTGGTCTATGGTGAATTCCACAGGAGGTTCAGGTACTGCTGTTAGTTTCATAATCACTGCGGTGGCAGCAGCAGCCTCGGTGCCATCTTCATCCACGGCAACGAATGCCTTGTGCAGAACGTCTGATATGAACAGCTCAGGATTACCAGTCATTCCGGAGAAATCCGCACTGCTAGAAAAGGCAATCGGCATGCCCATCCCGGCGAGGGTGTCCTTCAGGCTGAATTCCGAGTCAAATTCAAACTGGGGCATCGTCAGGGTGACATGAGTAGGTTGCAGACTGCTTATAATGGCATCAACCTGCTGAGCCTGAAGCCCTTCTTCAAAGACCTGGAAGTTACCAGCTTCGGGCAGGAGGATAACCATGGAAAGTTCATTGCCATCGTATTGCAGCTCAACTGCCTGGTATCCTTCCCCCTCGGTGTAGCCGAAGGCCTCCGTCTGCTTCATCATCGGCACGCTGACCTGCCCGCCGTCAAGAAGGTAGAACGGGCCATCTGCTGTAATGTTCCCATTGAAAGGGTATTCCCAGGCAGCATTGAAGTAGATAGCATTGGTGAGCACAAGGCGGGTCAGTGCATCAAACAAGCCTTGCGAGATAAGGTCTTCAATGCGACCTTCCGTCTGGTCACTGACCCAATCATTGATGGTGACGCGGGACTTTTCCGTCTCCGTTATGAAGTCCAGTATTCTCAGCCCGGCACCATAGTTTTCGGCCAGGACATCGAGAAAGGCAGGAAGGAAGCTGTAGTCCTTTTGCCCCCAGATGGCGTTAACGATGTTCAGCCTGAATCCCTCACCGTCCTTACCTTCAGCACCTTCATCCCTGCTGGCAAGCTCTGCATCGAGCCAGTTAAATGCCGGGTGTAGCCTCTCCTGTTCAAGAATGAAGTTAAGGGTATCGGCCATCTGCTGAGCAGTTTCGCCACGCGCTCCAGAGTATGTCATCGCCAGCGCCAGGGAGATACTATAGGGAGAGTAGAAAACATTACCCTCATTCTTCTCTTTAAGCACCTGATAAAGCTGGAAGGCGAAAGCGCTGTTTCCCTCAACCAGCAATGCTTGGTCACTCGTACTGACATCTGGTGAAGTTATCCGCCCTTGATCTGATTTGAGCACCTCGCCTGCTGCTGGTTGAGCCATTTGAATAGAGGCTACCGCCAGCAGCAACACTATGACTAATACGGTTATCAATCTCTTATTCATCTCGTTCACCTCCTATAAATATTTAGACTCTTTATTTTGCCCTTCAGTTCAAATTTGGCCATTTTATAAGCCTTTCATTTCGAGATAGGAGATTCCTCAGACGGTCCTTCGCTGCCACGGGGCTCATCGAGGAGGTAGCCAGAAGGAGCCAGAAGGTATCCAGGTTGAGAATGGAAGCTCCACCTCATTGATGTAATCCAGATTCTCCAGGCTGTTCATCTTTATCTTGGCCTGCGAGATAGTGTAGAGAACATCGCCTATGTAGAGGGACCTCTCTACTGAGAAAGGAGAGTAATAGTAGTAATAACCCTGTTCTAGGGCAGAGGGATCATCAATGTGTGTGATCCTACCTCTGAGTTGAAGCCCGTTATTTATAGATATATCAAATACGTATGCGCCTTGGTAGACAGGCTGGCCGTAAGCCCACACAAGCTCCGCCTCAGAATACTTCGTCACATCTACCTTTGCCTCCATGACAGGTATCACCATCAAGTTCCTGGACTTATCAAATAGGAATGCTTTGTGGTCCCATAAAACCGGCGAATCGGTGCCCCTGTCCCCTATTTCCAGCTTTGATATCTCCCGCGGGTTGCTGACATCGGTGACATCGAACAGCGATATCTTGACTCCCTGATACCAGGCAAATTCCCCCGCGTCCGTTGTCTCCTTACCTATCCCTATAATATGGTTCTCATCGTAAGGATGGAGGTAGTCTGAGTATCCAGTTACCTTCAGATAACCGAGAACTTCAGGGTCATAAGGGTTCTTCAAATCTATCACGAATAGTGGGTCAACCTGCTTGAAGGTTACCAGATAGCCTCTTTCGCCCATAAACCTGGCTGAATAGATGGTTTCCCCAGGAGCGAGGCCTTCCAGTGAGCCGACAATATTGAGACCCATATCCAGAATGTATACGTGGTTCCTGGTTGTTTCCCCGTATGTTGTGGTCGCCACCCTGAAGTAGTCATCATACTCGTCCATTGAGAACTGGTTGAGCACCATGCCGGGCACCTCACCACTGGCGACATACTCGATTTCATCACTTTCTATATGAATCCGGTGGATAGAACTTTTCTGGAAATCCCCCACATCCCTCCCCCACACGGGGAAGGTCAGGTAAATGTTGTTTAGAGAGACATACAGGTTACTACTGGCTCCAAGCAGGATTGTTTCATATGTTGGCTCCTGGTCATCATTCTGCGTGTTTATGGCCATAATAGTCGTGTACATGTAAAAGTAGTCGTAGACATCGCAATAGTAGATATCTGTGGCAGGTATTTCTGTCTCGTTGCCGCCAGAATGAATCTTGGGAAGGTTCAATTCATCGTCTTGTTCATACACGGGCTCATTTATCACCACATAAGCATAATCACCGATCATCCGTGAACTGACATATTGACCATCGGCAGAAAGCTCCCTTTGCAACCGGGGGTTTTCCCTGTCTGAGACATCATATACTTTGATAGCTATTGTTGGTGATATGTAGCCGCTGTAAGATTCCTCTACAACTGGCATATCATCATAATAGAGGTAGTAAGGCATTTCCTGTTCAAACAAGACCAGCCTATCTCCGTTGATGAATATTCCTGCCACTGTTCCCTCTAGCTCGATTTCAGATAGGACTCGAGCTTGCTCAGGGGGGTACGCCTTCACTATGATAGTCCTGTTCCCCGAGACGAGGTAGATATACTCTCCGTCGGTCTTAACGATATCTGCCTCATCCACCCCGGCGACCTGGATATTGGTTGTAGAGTAATCTGAGTCAGAAAACGCCAGTTTGGCGCCTTCTCCGCTTTCTGGCGCAGGTGCAGACCCAGTTATAGAAAAGTCAAAGAAGTTATTCCTCCAAAGGGACGTTTTATGTTGCGCGTTCGTCTCTATAAATCCTTTTAATTCCTCATAAGAAGCGAACCTGCTGATTTGCAGAGGCGAAGGCTCAGGCCTATACACCGCCAAAAGTCCCACAACCGCTATTAAAAGCACGGCAGTAGCGACGGGGGCTAATATTTTTGTCCAATCCCAAATAGTTCTCTTCTTAAAACGCCCGGAGTTGAGCAAAAACATTTTTAATGTTTGTTTATGGCCGGGAAGCTCGATTTCCGGAGTTTCAAGGTTTTCCAGTTTCTTAATTAGGTCCTCGTGTTTCATAAACTCTGTCTCCTTCTATTACTGTAAATGCACAAGGCCGAAAAAGGTTGCATTATTTAACCCGAAAGGTCGCAAGATTTTCGCGGGGTGGTTTATTCTGTTTCTCTTAATTTCTCCACTGCCCGGTGGAGCAAGGACTTTATCGTTCCCTCTTTCTTCCCCAATATTTCAGCGATTTCTTTAATCTGTTTCTTCTCAAAGAATCTGAGAGCAATGACCTCCTGGTATTTGGCAGGGAGCCGAACGATTCTTTCCTGAATTTCCAGAAAATCCTGATGTTGTTTCAATTTTTCCTGCGCTTCTATTAGTTCGCTTTCGGGGTCATGGGGTGATATGGGTTCAAAACCTTGTTCCTGTAATTCCTCCAGTGATACGGATTTTTTATATTCGGCTTTTCTAAAATATTGGTTAATCTCGTTGGTGGCGATTTTATACAGCCACGGGGAAAAAGAGATATTGCGCCAGCGAAATTGCCAGAGCTTCCTCAACGCCTTTAAAAATGCCTCTGAAGTGATATCCTGGGCAGCTTCAAGATTGGCAGTCCGCCTCAGGATATAGCCAAAGATTTTGGGATAATACTGGTCGTAAAGCTTGGCAAAAGCATCGGGGTCTTTTTGTGCTTGTCTGACGAGCTCCTTTTCTTCGCTTAAATCCATATTAGCCGGTAAAAAACTAAGCCTGCCCCAGTAATATAGTGCACTAGTAATAATTTAGTTTCCTCAAAATCCTAGTTTATACTGTATCACTCCCCCACGCACTGTCAAGCGTTCTTTCGTTCTTTCCAGATTTTCGTCGGATTGGTAAAAAGTCAGCAAATTGAATGATAGGAACTGAGCCCCCGGTCTTATACTCAACCATAATGGCAAGCTAACAAACTGGAAGAGTCTTTACGTTTTTGGGAAAACCTACCTGTTACACACAATCCAAGCAACTGTTATCAACTGTCGGGATGAAAATCGGGCTAGCTTCTCTTCTCCTTACCAATTCCACAACCTTCTCCTAGAAAACTACTGAAAAATCCTCCATGTCTTTTTTCGATTAGGGGTTTTTTCAGGAGTCTCATAGCAGGCCCCGCTCGTCTTGTGGTCTATCTCGATCCTGTATGGAGAACTGCCAATGCCTTCGTTACAGTGGTGCCGACACATCTAACGAGGTGAGGTTGATTAGAGTCGTAATAGACGGCATCTCCAGGCTTGAGAAATTCGACGCGATCCCCAACTTGCACTTTCATTTCGCCCTCCAGGACATAAAGAAACTCCTGTCCGGCGTGGGTGGAGAATTCTTCTTTGTCTGTTGGCACCAGCGTCACAATAAAAGGCTCCATCAATCGGTCAGCCTTTTCCGGGGCTAGGGATTCGTAAAAGTAGCCGTACTGCATACTCTTCGTCTCTCCATAGCGAGATATTGGCCGTCGTTCATCCTTGCGCACCACGGTCATGAGCTTGTCAATTCCTGGGGAGATAAAGTAGCCCATCTTCATGTCAAGTGCTCTGCCTAGCCTAGCCAACTGCCCCAATGCAGGGATCGTTTCGCCTGACTCTGTACGTTCCAAGGTAGCTATATCAATCCCCGTTCGGCTACTGAGGTCCTTAATGGTAAGCCCTCGCATTTCTCGAACCCTTCGAATTCGATCGCCCACAGATTCTTTTTCCTCGGCCATCCCTTTCAGATGGGCGAGGTTAGCCAGGTCGGTGAGAAAATCATCATGTTTCGCCGCTTTACCCTTAGCCGAACTCAATCTGGCAGAAGTCTTGCGCTTTATTTTTTCCTTTTTCATGGTGCCCTTCTTTCTAGATTGCCCTTCCCGACACGCCGATGTTACGAGCAATCACGATGCGTAGTATTTCGGACGTTCCTTCGCCGATCTCAAGAATCCTCTGGTCTCGATATAATCTCTCGACTTCATAATCCTTCATCAGGCCGTACCCTCCGTGAAGTTGCACTGCGTGATGGACACAGCGGCCCATAACCTCGGAACAAAACAATTTTGCCATGGCTGCCTCTTTAGTGATGGGACGTCCTTTTTCTCGTAGCCAGCAGACCTTGTAGAGCAGATTCCTGGCTAATTCGATCTCCAGCGCCATGTCGGCTAGCTTGAAGGCGTTGACTTGAAATGAAGCGATGGGTCGTCCAAATTGGTTACGTGAATTAGCGTATTGTAAACCCAATTCGAAAGCTGCCTGCGACCCACCCAGTCCCATGGCGGCAATGCTGAGGCGTCCGCCGTCGAGTGTGGCAAGCATTTGATGGAAGCCATCACCCCTCTTTCCCAGAAGGTTTACCTTGGGCACGACACAATCATCGAAAAAAAGTTCACCCGTGTTGGACGCCCGCCACACCATCTTGTCTTTCATCTTGTTAGCTGTGAACCCGGGGGTGCCGCTTGGAACGATAAGGCAACTGAGCTCCGGCTTGCCATCCTCACGTTTACCGGTAACAGCCTGGACAACAATGACACCGGTTAACGAGCAGGCCGAGTTGGTGATAAAAATCTTGTGCCCGTTGATAGTCCAGTAGTCCCCTTTAAGTGTTGCGGTGGTTCGAGAGCTTCCAGCGTCGGAGCCAGCATCAGGCTCCGTCAGACCAAACGCAGCTAGACACTCTCCCGAACAGAGCCTGGGAAGCCATTCTTGTCTTTGCTTTTCATCACCGAAATAATAGATAGGACCGATTCCTAGAGAGTTTCCGGCAGCAATAGTAGCGGCCTGGGAAGCATCCACCCTGGCCAGCTCTTCAACCGCAATTGCATACGAGATGTAGCCCATATTGGATCCACCATATTTCTCTGGAACAAAACAACCCAGCAGCCCTAAGTCCGCCATTTTGCGCGTTAGCTCGGCAGAAAACTCCTCCTTTTCGTCCAGCTCTCGGGCGATCGGGGCAATCTGCCTTTCAGCGAAAGCCCGAATCGCCTGGCGCGTTAGATTCTGCTCCTCGCTCAAATCAAAATCCATGGCTCATCTCACCCAAGGGTACTTTCTGCGCAGTACACACAAGAATGGTACCTAAGAACTCAACCCCTTTCATGAAGTGTGTCTGAGCAATGTCGCTACTAAGTCCCGTTGCTCTCAATTTTTCGGCTCCTCGCGCTTTTTATAAAAGTAGATTAAGATTTGAGTACCCCTTCTCCAATAAGCTTCTCATAGCAATCCAGGCATTGGGGATTGCACAGGGCATCCCTGTTCATGACAGGTCTGCCATGGATTATGTTTGTGACAGCGCTTTCGACCTTCTTCATGTTCGTGGTGTAAGGAATATCCGGTACCGCAATGATTCTCGCCGGGACGTGTCTTGGGGAAGCTTTCTCACGGAGATTTCTCTTGATTTTGTTCTCCAGATCTTCCGTCAGATGATATCCTTCAGCCAATTTGACAAAAAGGAGGACACGCTGGTCTCCCTTCCAGTTCTGCCCTATCGCTAAGCTATCAGCAATCTCCGGCAGCCCTTCCATTACGTTATATATTTCGGCTGTACCTATGCGAACCCCGGATGGTTTCAGTACTGAATCAGAGCGACCATAAAAAGTAGCTCCCCCAGTATCACTATGAAATACGATGTAGTCCCCATGACGCCACACACCAGGGTAAACACCAAAATAAGCCTCCCTGTATTTCTTACCAGCCGGATCATTCCAGAAATAAAGCGGCATAGGCGGGGCAGCCGCTTCACAGACGAGTTCGCCTTGTTGGTCAAATACCGGACGACCTTTTTCATCATACGCTTTCACCTTCATACCCAAACCCGGTCCCTGCAATTCACCAGCGTATACAGGTTGAATCGGACTTCCAGTGAAAAAGCAGCCATTGATGTCTGTGCCACCTGAACTGGAATTGAAATGAAGATCTTTCTTGATTCCTTGATATACATACTCAAACCCTTCCTTCGACAGAGACGAACCGGTTTGCCATATCTCTTTTAATGATGACAAATCATAATCATTAGCTGGCTCAAAATTTTCACTCCGGAGATAGTTAATATAGCTGGCGCTGCAACCAAACATGGTGACTTTTTCATCCTGAATCAATTTCCACATAGCTCCCGGCCCGGGGTAGGCGGGATTACCATCATACAAAATAATGGTGTTACCTGTGGCTAAAGAAGTCAGCATCCAGTTCCACATCATCCAGCTACAAGTCGTGATAAAGAAGTGAACATCATCTCGCTTCAAATCGGTGTGGATTATTAATTCCTTCAGTTGATTAACCAGAATTCCGGCTGCTCCTTGAACGATGCACTTCGGCTTGCCAGTCGTCCCTGACGAAAACATGATAAACACAGGATGGTCTGCGGGCAACTGTTCAAATTGAATCTCGGGCGTCCCTCCTGATAGGAAATCGTCATAATATACAGAGTTAGGAATATGGCTAATATCGGGTTTTTCTTCCCTGTAGCGGGTCACTACCACTTTCTCAATAGAGGGTATCCCCTTTACAATTTCAGCAGCGCTGGAAAGGGAATCAAAAGCCTTCCCTTTATAGAAATAGCCATCAACGGTAAACAAAAGTTTTGGTTCGATTTGACCAAAGCGATCAATAGCTGCTCCAGAACCGATATCCGTGGCACACGAAGCCCAGACAGCACCAATACTCGTGCTGGCAAGCATCGCCACAGCTGTCTCTATCATATTAGGCATGTAGGCAGCTACCCGGTCTCCAGGCTTGAGTCCTATTCCTCGAAGAGATTCTGCCAGGCGTCCTACAGAGTTATACAGTTCAGAGTAACTCATCCTCGCTGACTTTTGAGTTTCTCCTTTGAATATGAAGGCTGTATTCTTATCCCTGTATCTCAATAGATTTTCGGCGAAATTTAGCCTAGCTCCAATAAACCATTTTGCACCGGGCATCTTAGTTACATCGTCAACCACTACTTCGTAGCCTTTCGAAGCCTTCACCCCAACAAAATCCCACACAGAAGCCCAAAAATCTGGTATCTTGTCTACGGACCAGTCATAAAGCTCCTTATAGGAATGAAAGTTCTGTTTATATCGTTTATTAACAAACTCTCTAAAACTGGTTATATTCGCATTCTTCTTTCGTTCTTCCGTCGGCTCCCAAAGTAACTTGCCCATACTGTCTCCTCCTTGTTCCGTTAGTGTTTGTGCTAATTAGCTCGCTACCGATTACCTGCTTAGAACCGGGCATCCGCATCATTGACTACAGGAATCCAGTATATATCAAGAATTGTGTTGGTGAAATCTTCGGTGCGGAAGCCAGCCTTCACTTTCATGCCTATTTCGGGTGTTCCATATTTCAGATAGCCCTTGAATATAGTGCACACGCCAGGTAACTCAACGTCAACCTGGAAATAGGGTGTAGTAAGTTCTATGCCAGCGCCAGCGTACTCCACACGCGCATAGGTGTGCACTGTGCCAATTACTGGCTGGGGCAGTTCTTCCCAAGTCATGGGCTGGTTGCAGTCAGGGCAGTCAGCCCGTGGCGGAAGCCACAGCCTGTGCTCTCCACATTCAGGATTGGCGCATCTGGTGGCTAGTAATTTACCCTTCGTCAGACCTTCGAAGAACGGGGAAAGTTTCCCATAAGTATGCCTGTGGGCGAGACTCCTCGGCCACTCTATCACTAGGGCTGGTTCGGATTGAAGCACCTTTGCGGGTTTGCCAGTATACTTGGTTATCTTGCCTTTTGATGCCACAGTTTTCCTCCTTTAAAAAGCCTTTCTGAGAATGCCTACTGTTACATGTGACCCTACACCAGCGTGAGATACCCAGAGTGACTGTTTAGCATTAGGTACCTGAAGGCTCTTCCAGTCTTCGGGCTTCTTCTTGCCAAAAAACTCCCAAATCTTGGGGTCGCCATGGAACTTATCATACTTGCCCTGTAGTTGCCAGAGGCACTCGATTCCTTGAAAGATGCCAGTTGCTCCTACGGCATGCATGGTGCCTATCAACCCTCCCGACAGATTGGATGGACATTTACCACCAAAATAGGCATCTCCAGATTCAATGTAATCAGGTTCCTGTCCATAGGGACGGAGTCCGATGTCTCCATAAGTTTGAATGTCACTTATGGTAAATGCATCATGCAGCTCCACCAGGTCAAGCTCTTCAAGCGGGTTAGTGATGCCAGCCATTCGGTAAGCAAAATAAGCGGCAAATCGTGCCGCAGCGAAGCTTTCAAATCCCGGCCACCGCTGCCCCTCTTTCTTGTGCAGGCCTTTATACATATCGGCGGTCTCGTGTGGCAGCAACGGGATCTCCATATCTCTACGGTCCGCTACCCTCAAGGTATGGCTCCCGCCGGCTATGAAAAGCTCGCAAGGTTTATCTGTCAACTTATAGGCAGTTTTTTCATCGCAAAGTAGCATGCAGGCGGCACCATCTGTCATGGCACAGCATTCCAAGAAACGTAACGGATAGGTTGACATTGGGCTGTTAAGGACATCTTGAATTGTGTATTTGCCTGGTTGCTGAGAATATGGCGAGTAATAAGCGTAGAGGTGATTCTTGACTGCCACCTTGGCTCTAGTCTCCTCGGAGAGATTGTAAGCCCAGGCGAAACGGACGGCCATAGGAGCATAGTAGGCAGCATAAATGCGGGAAAGCCTGGTCTCAAAGTCTTTACAGGCTGCGTTAGCAATGTAGTAATTGCCTGTTCGCGTATCCACTTCAGACATGCGCTCCCAGCCTACGGCTAACGCCACATCAGCATATCCACTGGCTATCGCCATAGCAGCTGTCAGCACTGTGGAGCCACCGGTAGCCCCGCCAGTCTTGATACCTATATCATACATGGGGTCAAGACCGAGGTAATCAGTGACCTTGGCTTCGCACAGGAGCTGGTCTTGAAAGTGGTCGGCAAATTCGCCGCAGGCAAGAAAGTTGACTAATCCTTTGATTTCTACCGGAGAGAGCTTTAAATCGTTATTCTCTAACATCTGCCGGAATGCCACCATCACCTGCTCTTCGAGCTTCATTTCCGGGCAGAACTTCTTATAATTTGTCAGACCCCCAGCAACAGCAAATACCTTCCTGCTCCATTTGGGAATGCGCAAATTTCCTTTCTTCAAAGTAATCATTTGGATGACTCCTTTCCCTGTCTATTAATAACAGCAGTGTTCTTGTCTACCGTAATCGCCCTCAACACAGCATCGGTCTGTTCCTTTACATATGTTTTGAAAGTCCAGTGTTTTCTCAGATGCCAACGCCTGAGGGCCCAGGCATGCCCAAGAACGACTATGTCATGGGCAATCAGCTTGGGATCATCAATGTTAAACTCACCCCCTTCAATGCCTCTTGTCAGCAACTTCTCAAATACAGTTAATATACGCGCTTCAGAGTCGAAAATGACTTGCCGGGCATTGCCTGGCAGGTTTTTCATTTCCTGATATGCAAATAGAGTAATGTCTTGGTTGTCGTCATGCCATTCATAAAACTTTCTCATAAGCCCTACAAGAGCTATCGTCGGGCTTACCATTGCCAACTCATTGGCCCAATCTTCCAGGGAACCCGCCTGTTGTGACATAGTACTATTGATAAATCGAATAGAGGATCTCCTCTTTTGAACCGAAATAGTGATACAGCGTGCCGGCACTCATCTCGTAAGCTTTAGCCAACTCACGCATATTAGTCCGGTCATACCCTTTCTTAGTAAATACTTTTGTAGAGCATCGAACTATATGATTTCTGCGCTCTTTGACTAAAGCCTCGTGACTACTAAAAGTGCGTATTCTGAACTCTTCAGACAACTTTCACCCGGATAATTGAACAAACATTCAGTCTACAACTATTGCTCAACTATATCACCAGGTAGGCCTTCCGTCAACAACGTGTGCTAGCTGACCACATGAGCAACACTGGGTAGCATATTTCAGCAAGTTCCCCTTCAATATACTCTACGGGGACAAGATAGCCCGGGGATTGGTGCGGACAGTTGAAATCATACTCAATAGACCGAAAAGTTTAGCTTACGCATTTCACCTTAGTGTGCATCCAAGTAACATTTCAAGCTTTTGTTCAGGGTTAGGGTTGTCCAGCTCTACCACGTGCTATAATTCCTATTATTGATAGGAGCCAGCCACAAGAAACCTTTCTAGTATGGCTTCGTTTCTTGCCTGACACCCGCGACTTTAAAATATGAAATAGCGGTATCCTTTTCATTCTTATTGGAGAAACATGGGGGAAAATACCAAATTTAAGCTGATTATTGGATTTCTGGCAATTCTGGCTTTGATCGTCTCGATTTACGCCCGGTTCACACCCCGGTTTCCAGGCGACCTGTACCTGACGCTCCGTTTGCAATCTTTTGATAATCATTTTTTGCTCTCATTCATGGACTGCGTTTCGTTTATATTTGGGGGCTGGTCTTCAGTGCTGGTGGTTGTTATCATCGGTATCCTTGTTTGGTGGCGTATAGGTAGGCTGGAGGCCATCATGATTCCGGTCGGGGGATTACTCACGCTTGTAAATACAGCATTGAAGCTGGCCATCGGCCGTCCACGGCCCTCGGCGGATCTGGTTCACATCTTATCCCGTGAGCAAGATAATGGATTCCCCAGTGGGCATGCTTTCTTTGCTATTGTGATCTTGGGACTCCTAGCTTATTTTGCCTTCATCAATCTGAAGAATCGTACCCTACGTATGGTGGTTCTAGCAGGTTTGATTGCTTTAATTCTCTTAATCGGCACTTCTCGGGTTTACCTGGGAGTCCACTGGCCCAGTGACGTTATAGGAGGCTACCTTATAGGTGGAGTTTTATTAACTGCGCTGATCTGGTTTCACCAGACTTACAAGGCCCGTCACTAACTAACAGGCGACTTTGAAATCACACAATATGGACTTTAGTTACTCGTCATTAGGTTCTATCAAGCCCAGTTCCAGCAAGACCGCATCTTCTTCAAAACCACAGGTCTTATAGAATCGTCTAGCTTTTGTGTTACTTTTTTCTGTACTGACCTCAACCTCATAACAGCCGGACTCTCGACACTTATCAATCACAGCCTGGATTAGCTGTTTTCCAATCCCCGCTCCTCGACTGCTTTTGGACACAACCAGTTCATCAACCAGCCCGGACGGGCCGGGATGCATCATCGTTTTCCTTATCGTAAAATTCACAAAGCCAAGAAGGCTATCTCTTTGTCTAGCAACAAGTATACATTGTGCTGGGTCTTTAATAAGAGTACGGAACTTCTCAATCGATTTGTCTACATCAAAACCTTCCGTATCTGCCATGGCTTCCATCAGCTCCGTTAATAACGATTTAATCAAAGGAAGGTCAGCTTCCACAACCGGCTCAATTGTAATCTCGGTGGGCACGAGACTCCTCCTGTTTAACTCAATCAATTTCAAACACTGCAACAATCAGGCAAATATATGGCTAATGCCTGTTATTAGTAAATCTAACGTTCCGCCCAAAAGTTCAAGGATGTTCATACGTACAGTATTACGTCAGGTTCTCTATCAAGACCGGTTCAATCTGATCAGACAAATCGAAGTTGAATATCTTGGAGTAGAAGTAGAGTTCAGCATCGAGAGCCCGCTTAATATTCTGTGCCTTCCTGAAACCGTGCTGCTCGCCCTGAAACACGACAAAGGCAACCGGTATCCCCTTCTTGCGTAATGCGTTTGCCATCACCTCCGCCTGGTCTGGAGGGACAATCTTATCCTCGTCTCCCTGGAAGAAGATGATCGGGCAAGACAGCCGCTCTACGGATCTTATTGGCGAACGTTCTAAATACAAATCACGCCGCGTGGGGTACGGGCCAACTAGACGATCCAGGTAGCGTGACTCGAACTTATGCGTGTCCTTGGCCAGAGCTTCCAGGTCGCTCACTCCGTAGTAGCTTGCTCCAGCCTTAAAGACGTTACGAAAAGCCAGGGCAGCTAAAGTAGTATAACCGCCAGCGCTACCTCCCCTAATGACTGTCCGCTCCCCATCTACTTCACCGCGTTCAATAAGATAGCGGGCACAGTTGACACAGTCATCCACGTCGATAATACCCCAACGCCCGTCCAGTCTTTGCCGGTATGCTTTACCGTAACCTGTACTTCCGCCGTAGTCGACATCGGCAACAGCAAACCCGCGACTGGTCCAGAACTGCATGGACAGATTCAACGTGCTAGACGTGGCGCCGCTTGGTCCGCCGTGGCTCACGATAATCAGCGGCGGCCGTTTGTCACTGGGGCCAGTAAAATTGTCGTTCTTCGGCTTGTAGTAGAGCGCATGAGCGGTCAGCCCGCTCTCGGTCGGAAACTCGATTGCCTCAGGTAACGAAAGGTACCGGGGGTCAACTTTGACCTCAGTCGAGCGGCACAGCACCTCCGTCTTGCCCCCTGCCAGATCAAGCCGGACAATTGCCGGAGCTTCGGTTGGCGAACCGGCGAGAAAGACCGCATAGCCGGGGACTGCCTGGACCGATGAAATAGAAGTGTAAGGGGTATCGATTATCTCGAATCTGAGCGTCACCGTATCGAGGCTTGCAAGACGCCATGCTTCGTTCTTGAAATAGGCGCAGATAAGCTGTCTAGTAGAGGCGAATCCGTAGTTTGATTGCCCGAAAGTCCAGTGTGGCACCCCGAATTCAGCCTCCATAGGACAGAGCGGTTCGATAAATCCGTCTCTCCAGCGGTAGAGATTCCACCAGCCAGTCCTTTCTGCGATGAAGTAAAGTGTACCGTCGGAAGAATATTTCGGCTGGCAGATAGACTCGTCGCTGCCGCCAGCCAACTTTACTGCGTTGGTGATGGCACCGCCTTCTTCAATCTCACCGACCCAGAGTTCCGTGTAGTCCCAGGGCATATTGGGGTGATTCCAGGTGAGCCAGGCCAGATGAGAGCCATCCGGGCTAACTCTAGGAGATGAATAGAAATCATTTCCCGATACCAGTTTTTGAACTTGCCCGGTACCATGGATATTTATTGATGCAAGGTAATTCTCCGGTTCTTTATCATTCTTGGTGTGATCTTGGCAGACACATATCATTCGCTCGCGGCGGTGGTCGATAATCCCATCGGCATAACGCATACTGCCCTCGTGAGTAATCGGCCACGGAGTAGAACCGAAATTCTGGCAGTAAAGACGCTGGTCAGTAAAATTAGAGAAGTAGACCGAACCATTATCTACCTTGAAGGCTCCGCCGCCATACTCATGCACTCTTGTTCTGGCATTGAATTGCCTCGGAGTGATGTCGCTTTTCCGACCATCGCGCGAACGGCGTACAACCACATACCGTCCTGCTTCTGCCGGACGCATCTCGACCCAGTATATTTCATCGCCATCGATCTCGATCTGTCCATCGAACCTAATTGTCCCCGATGAGACAAGATCCGATGTTACCTGAGATTTCCAAGAGCCGTATCCAGATGTTGTGGCTTTTCTTTTTCGCACCAGGTCCTTACTTCAGTTACTCTGGTTGAAATCTAACATACGCATTTGCACCTGTCAAAAATGTTCACTCCCCAGCTATATTGTCAAATCCTTGAAGATATGTCCAACAAATCGCTAGAAAGTTCAATAAGTGTCGGCTTAGCAGCATGCTACTTCATTGACCATCGCTTAAGCCGTTTTGCCCACTGTTTGCGAAACCTGTCGACCTTGGGGGAAATCACCATCTGGCAGTATGCTTGTTCCGGATGTTGTGAAAAGTAATCCCGGTGGTAGTCTTCTGCAGGATAGAACTTGTCCAGCGGAAGAATCTGGGTAACAATCGTCTTCTTCCACAAATGAGCTTTATCGAATTCTCCGATGAGCTGCTCGGCAACGGCTTTTTGCTCTTCGCTTTGGTAGAAAATAGCTGAACGGTACTGGGTGCCAACATCGCCACCCTGCCGGTTCAGTGTTGCTGGGTCATGGACAGAAAAGAAGATCTCCAGAATTTCCCGATACGAGATCTTAGAACGATCAAACCTTACCTGGACCGCCTCAGCATGACCAGTTTTACCACTGCAGACCTGCTGGTAGGTTGGATTGACCGTTGTGCCGCCTGTGTAGCCGGAAACCACACTCTCCACTCCGTTAATTTCTTGGAACACTGCCTCAATGCACCAGAAACAACCGCCGGCGAGGGTGGCAGTTTCCTGCGAGTTTGCCTGGTTCATCCCTTGCTTTCGGGCATGAATCTCAGCGCAATGCCGTTCATGCAATAGCGTTTCCCGGTCGGTGGCGGACCATCGTCAAAAACATGACCAAGGTGAGAGCCACACCTAGCGCAAAGTACTTCCGTCCGCACCCTCTCGAGACTACGATCAGGCTGCTCGACTACATTCAGTGGTGAGACCGGCTCATAGAAGCTGGGCCAGCCTGTTCCTGATTCGAACTTGGCAGCGCTGTGAAAAAGGTCAGTGTCACAACGCACGCACTTGAAGATACCCGGTTCGTGGATCTGATCAAATGTGCAGGTACCCGGAGCTTCCGTTCCTTTCTTAGTGGTGATTTCATACTGCTCCTGAGTCAACAGCTTTTCCCACTCCGCATCCGACTTCTCAATTCTTGTTACATTGAGGACTTTGTTTTGCTTGGTATCATAAATCTGGACCACAGTCATGCCTCCGACTCTCCTGACTCCCTAACCATATTATAGCATCGTGTGTGTTAGTTAAGGAATTGCAAAGACTTTTACGAATCAACTGGCACTTGCGCGGAAGCGTAAGTTGAACGAAATTCAGAAATGTTGGGGAACAACACGGGCTTTTATTGGATTTCGAACAGGTTGGATTATTCCTCATCCTTACCTAATTCTAATTCCGTACTACAACTCTCCTGCCTTTGCCATGGTGTCCATCCGTAAGAAGACTTCGGCAACATTCAGCTTAGAGGTGGTGGGGTCTTCGCTGCGGAACTCTCGCCATAGACGTTCCACGTTGAGCAGAATGCGCTCGCGGTTAGGCCATTGCTTGAATTGCCCCAAGTCGATGTCTTTGGCAGCTTCATCAACGGTCATACCTTTGTCGAATCGTTTCTTGGCCTCGCGTCGGACAAAGACAAGATAATCGCGACACAGATTCAGCCCCTCCACTCCGCACACCGGCCCATGGCCGGGGACATAGACTTGGGCACCCAGATTCGCCATGGCATCCAGGTTCCTGAGCCAGCCAGCAAAGGACCCTTCCATGCCCAGCGGGGTGGAATACAAAAAAATGAAGTCGCCGGCAAAGATGATACCCTCCTCGGGTAAATGCACAATTATGTCGCTTGCAGTATGGCCAGGCCCAAAGTGCAGCAGCCGGACTTCCCGCCCATCCATATGCAGTGTAAGCTGCTTGTCAAAGGTGATATCAGCTGGTGTGACCGCGATTCCCCGGAAATCGAATTCAGGGAAGATGGTATTCAGCAGGCCGGGGTCCATTATACCTGCCTCCATTGCCTCATGGCGACAGTAGTCATGCGAGATTATAGTAGCCCCTGCAAACACATGGTTTCCATAAATATGGTCTCCATGGTGATGAGTGTTGATTAAATAACGAATTGGCTTATCGGTGATCTTTCTAATCTCGTCCCTGAATTTCTGGGTCAGGCCAACCGTAGCCAGCGAGTCCACGACCACCACATAGTCGTTGCCCACAATGAATCCAGCATTGCTCCAGTACCAGGTAGCCTTTGCCTGGATATAGGCATAGATATTGGGAGCCAACTGCTTGACCCCCGATTCCCAGGTCGGAACTGTGTATTCCTTGTTCATAGTAGTGTCCCCCTTTCTAACCCTGCTTAATTTCAATCATCCAAGATGCTCGGCAGCGTGCAAAACACCCTGTGGACAGAAATATCAACGGGTGAACATGTGCTTCGGCGGTTTCTCTCCAACGTGGTTCCTGAGGATGCCGATACCTTCCACCTCCAGCTCAATGACATCGCCTGGCTGAATCCAATGGTTGAGTTCCATACCACAGCCACTCTCCACCGTCCCCGAGCCTAAGAAATCACCGGGATATAGCGTCTCCTCCATGGAAGCAAACTCAATAATCTGAGGCCAGGTCCAGTAAGCCGTGCCGCTGTTATTATCCGACCATAACTCACCGTTGATACGGGCCATCATCCGCAGGTTCTTAGGGTCCACCTCTTCAGGGGTCACCAGGCAAGGCCCCATGATACTACAGGTGTCCTTGCCCTTAGCCGGACCGAGGCCACCTGCCAGCATCTCCTGCAACTGGATATCACGGGCACTGATGTCGTTGAAGATAGTATAGCCAGCAATGTACTCCTCTGCTCGTTCTCTTGGGATGTTTTTGCCTTCTTTGCCAATATAGATGCCGTATTCCAACTCGTAGTCCAGCAAATCGGTGAAGGCAGGCCAGAGAATGACTTCGTCGGGACCAATGATAGTGTCAGGATTACCCTTATAGCATACCGGTATCTCATACCAGCCTTTGTCAAGCTGCCTTTTCCCTGAAAAGCTGGCATGGCCCTCGAAGGCGAGATAATCCCGAAGTGAATTCGGCCGCGGCACTGGCGCCTTCAGCTTGACCTCACTCATCTCATATACTATCTTTTCACCCCGGGGACCAAGCAAGCTGCCTTTGACTTGGTATTTCGCCACATAGTCGAGGGTCATCTCGGCTCTGTCTTTCCCTTCATCCCCTCTTCGGAAGAAGGCAATCATGTCAGGCGGCAGGATTGCTGCGGCTAGTTCATAGGCCTGAATATTGCCATGCTTATCAGCCAGGTAGCGCGTATAGCCCATATTAAGATCGATAATCTTATTTTGGTGTATGGCTCCGATGCGTTGTACCTGGCCAACTGATGTGGGAACCCCGAAAGTCACTAGCTTCATTCCTTCCTCCTGCCTCCTGTAGCCTCTGTATACTATCGGTTTCTCATATGGTATGTCAAGATCTCACCATGTTGTACAAACCAGGCAAGCGTGCAATCTCACTCTCAGGTATACTCTGGACCTCTGCCTGGCTGCCTGGGTACTTAGGCAGCCAGTGTGCCTGAAACCTTTATAAAGCCAGCCCGGTCCGGTATCCTTCACTGGTAGCTTCCAGTATTCTCCGCGGTTCGGAAGAATTGCCTATGCAGTATATTTCAGGGACTTTACCTTCCAAAGCTTTGTATAGGCGATCATTTGCCTTGTAGCCGACTGCTATAATGACTGTGTCGGCTGGAATGGTTTCCTTCTTACCCTCAGCAGTAGTTACCTGAACACTGCCTTCCTTTATCTCTTCACAGGTCGCGCTGGTCAGCAGGGTCACCTTTTTGCTCCTCAGCCCATCCATGAGTCGGCGTCTTGTCATGAATAACATGTCGCTAGCCATCCGTTTCAATATTTCTATGATGGTCACCGTCTTTCCCTGTTCCGCCAGATGGTGCCCTGTCTCACAGCCGATCATCCCTCCACCGATGATGACCACATTCTGCCCGGCCCTGACTTTGCCCGAGAGCACATCCTGAGCAGTAACCACATTTGCTTTATCAATGCCAGGTATGTCAGGCATGGCTGGAGTGCCTCCTGTGGCTATCACAACGGCATCTGGATTCCCTTCAGTAACGATTTCAGCAGTGGCATCTGTATTAAGCTTAACTTCCACTCCAGCTTTCTCAACTTGATTGACCAGATAGTCTATCCAGGGGAAGATATCGCCCTTAAATGGAGGTAAAGCAGCTGTATTCAGTTGCCCACCCAGCTTCGCATCCTTTTCAAACAGAGTAACCTTGTGACCTCTCTGTGCCGCCACAATGGCAGCCTGCATGCCGGCCGGACCACCACCCACTACAACCACTTTTTTGGCCTTTCTCACGGGCTTAATTTGGTATGCTTTCTCCCTGCCCAGCGTGGGGTTGACGACGCAGGTGACACCCTCGCCACGTTCATCGAAGGCCAGCCGTTCAATACACTCCATACAGCCTATGCATGGGATAACTTCATCAAGCCTTCCTTCAGCCACCTTATTGGGCAGGTCCGGGTCGGCTAAAAGACGCCTGCCTATGGCTATAAGGTCAGCTTTGCCCTCCTCGAGAATCCTCTCGCCAAGCTCGAGATCCAGTCTGCCCACTGCAATTACCGGCACGTTGGTCAGCTTCTTGACCTCTTCAGCCAGAGGTACCATAAAGCCCGGGGTATCCGAAATTGGAGCGGTGGTTATATAAGACCCCACACCATAACCCGATACGTGAAGCGCCTGAGCACCCGCCTCCACCACCAGCGGTACCATCTGTTTGGTCTCCTCAATGGTAATCCCGTTCTCCACTCCCCATTCCTGGGCATTGAACCTGACCCAAACAGGAAAATCTGGGCCTACTTCCCTTTTAATAGCCTGAAGTATCTCTACCAAAAATCTTGCCTTATTCTTAACCGAGCCACCGTATTCATCCTTGCGCTGGTTGGTAGCCGAGGAGAGAAAGGCGGCGACAATGTACTGGTGAGCACCATGAACCTCTACCCCATCAAAGCCAGCCTCCCTGGCAAGTCTGGCAGCCGAAGCAAACCACTTTACCCTTTCAGCAATTTCTTCCACAGTTAATTCATGAGGAGGTTCTCCCGAGATACCCATAACTCTGGCGGGCACTATTACCGGGGACGGACTCACCTGCACTACCTTTCCATCCCAGTACTCCATGGTGGAATGCATTATCTGGATAGCTATCCTGGCATTGTATTTATGAGCGGCATCCGTCAGTTTTTGCCATCCGGGAATCAACTTATCGTCTCCGAGAGATGCCTGGTGAGGCGTGGTGCATTGCAGGCTGGGAGCGCTTCCTTCGACAATAATCAATCCTACCCCACCTCTAGCCCTTGCCTCATAATAATCGAGCGTCCGCTGACCAACAGCGCCGCCTTTTTCGGCATAGTTGGTCCCCATCGGCGGCATGACTATGCGATTCTTCAGGTTCATCTGGCCTATGCTCGTTGGCTCAAAAACTTTCTTGAATCGAGTTGCAATCATCGCTGGCTCCTTCTTTTATTTAAAAATCGTATTCCATTTTTTCCCCAAGTTTACCACAAAACCAGAATCCGCCACCCACACTTTTGGTCTCAATCTGCTTTTGTACAACATTATCATACCAACTTCAAAGCCCAGGTGGGGGATTTAGATAAAAGTGCAGGTAGATAATAATGCTCATTGTGATGGTGAAGAAATTTTTGATAGTTAGAAATTCCTCGTTTGGTGCCCTCGGCACAAATGCTATAATCTAGCTAATGCCACAGAAGTTTGCCCACCTTCACGTCCACACTGAGTATAGCTTGCTCGATGGCATGTGCCGCATCCCTCAGCTTATTGCCCGGACCAAAGAGTTGGGCATGGACAGCCTTGCTATCACTGACCACGGCGCCATGTATGGCGTCATCGATTTTTATGTGGCGGCCAGGGAAGCAGGTATAAAACCAATCATTGGCTGCGAAGTCTATGTCGCCGAGACCGATTGCCATAGCCGGGAGCCAGCTCACAAAAACGCCTATCATCTTACTTTACTGGTCAAGAATGAAAAGGGCTACCGCAATTTGCTCCAACTGGTTACTAAAAGCCACCTTGAGGGATTTTACTATAAGCCCAGGGTAGATAAGGAGCTTCTCAAGCTTCATCATGACGGGCTTATTGCCCTTTCCGGGTGTGCTCATGGGGAACTGGCTCGACTTATCCTCGAAGGGCGAAACGACGAGCTTGCCAGGGCAGCTTCATGGTACAAGGAAGTCTTCGGTGATTACTACCTGGAGATTCAAAGGCATCCTATCCCTGAACTGGAGCAAATCAACCAGGAGCTTATTTCGCTGTCCACTAAACTCAATATACCCCCGGTAGCCACCTTTGATGTGCATTACGTTGATAAAAAAGACGCCCCAGCCCATGAACTCCTTTTGTGTATACAGACGAATACCACTGTTTATGATGAAAAAAGGCTGAAGATGGCTGGCGATTTCTTCTACCTGAAAAGCCCTGAAGAGGTGGAACAACTGTTTGCTGACTTACCTCAGGCTGTGGAGAATACTCAAGCCATTGCTGATATGTGTCAGCTGGAGCTGGATTTCACCAAGCTACATCTGCCGCAGGTGGAATTGCCCGAGGGCAGAAAAGCTGATGATTTCCTGGCTGAGCTCTGCTGGCAGGGCCTGGGAAAACGTTACCAGGAGCCCGGCTCAGAGGTCAAGGAACGGCTTAGCCACGAGCTTGATGTCATCCAGAAGACAAGGTTTGCCCATTACTTCCTCGTTGTTTGGGATATAATCTCCTTTACCAGAGAACGGGGCATCTATCTTGGTGTTCGGGGAAGTGCTGCTGCCAGCCTGGCTCTTTACTGTCTGGGCGTCACTGATGTAGACCCGCTAGCATATGGGCTTGTTTTCGAACGATTCCTTAATGTCGAGCGCCGCGAGCTCCCTGATATTGACCTTGATTTTCAGGACGACCGCCGTGATGAAGTCCTGGCCTACGTTAACCAGAAATATGGCTCCGACCACGTAGCTCAAATTATTACCTTTGGCACCATGGGAGCCAGAGCAGCGATAAGAGACACGGGGCGGGCTTTAGGCATGCCTTATGCTCAGGTTGATCGGGTAGCTCGACTCATTCCTCTGGAGCTGACCATAACCCTGGATAGGGCACTGGAACAGAGCAGGGAGCTTCATGACATTTATCACCAGGATTCAGCAATACGTAACCTGATTGACTCAGCCAGGAAATTGGAGGGATTAGTCAGGCACGCCAGCACCCATGCCGCCGGTGTGGTTATAGCGCATGAGCCCTTAATCGAATATGTGCCACTACAACTGCTGGGAAAGGGTGAGCAGCGCACTGTCATGACTCAGTTCCACATGGGGAACATCGCCCGCCTGGGACTGTTAAAAATGGATTTCCTGGGACTATCTAATTTGACCATCCTGGCCAAAGTTAAAGAAATTATTGCCCAAAATCGTGGAATCTCCCTGGATTTGCAGCATATTCCTCTCGACGATGCCAGGACCTTTGAGTTGCTTGCCTCGGGGGAAACTAAAGGCATCTTCCAACTGGAAAGCTCAGGGATGCGCCGCTATATCAAGGAGCTCAAGCCCACTAACTTTAGCGATATCGCGGCTATGGTGGCGCTCTATCGCCCTGGCCCCATGGAACAAATTCCCACTTTTATCAGGGCCAAGCAGGGTGTTGCCCCTATTCATTATCCCCATCCCATTCTAAAAGAGATTCTAGAAGAAACCTACGGAGTTATCGTTTATCAGGAGCAGGTAATATTTATCGCCCAAGCTCTAGCCGGCTATAGCCTGGGTCAGGCTGACATTTTTCGTAAAGCTATGGGTAAAAAGATACCTGCGGTGATGAAGAAAGAGGAGCGCAATTTCATCGCCGGAGCTAAAAAAAATGGCATACCGCCGGAATTAGCTCAGGAGGTATTTTCCCTAATCGAGCCTTTCGCCGGTTACGCTTTCAACAAAGCCCACAGCGTTAGCTATGGCCTCATTGCTTACCGCACTGCCTATCTTAAGGCAAACTACCCCATTGAGTACATGGTGGCCTTGCTCGACACTTATTCGGATAATATGGACAAGGTCCGTTCGGCGATTGCTGAATGCCGGAGGTTGGGCATCAAAGTGCTCCCACCGGACATTAGTAAGAGCCATGCTAGCTTCGCCATTGAGAAGGATGATGAAAATAATCCCGCCATCCGCTTTGGACTGGCTTCTATTAAAAATGTCGGCTTTTCCCCAATTGAGCACATCTTGTCTGGTCGGGACTCAGGGGGCGATTTTAAGTCCATAGAAGACTTCTGCTATCGAGCCGCCCTTCGTAACATCAATAAGAAAGTATTAGAAAGCTTGATTAAAGTTGGTGCCTTTGACTCCCTGGGCAGCCGTAAGGCGCTACTCGAGTCTCTGAATAAAATTATCTCCCTGGCTCAAACGAAACAAAGAGCAAAGGAATCGGGACAAGTTAGCATGTTTGATTTATGGGGTCAAAGCTCCCCCACCCCTCGTGTTGGTTACCCCCAAGTTGAGGAAGAGGTATCCGCCAAGCAAAAACTTATCTGGGAAAGAGAGCTGCTAGGGGTTTATTTCTCCCAGCCCCTTGACTTCCTCGCCAGGGAACCATCTTCAACAGGAGTTATTTCCTGCGGTGAAATCAATATGGACATGGTTGATGAAACGGTGACCGTTAGGGGAATGGTGGTCTCGGTACGCCAGGCCCACACCAAAGATAATCGCCCATTTGTTGTCTCCTCAATTGAAGACCTGGATGCCAGTATTGAGGTCATCGCCTGGCCCAGGCTCTACGAGAGCACCCAGGGGCTATGGCAGGAGGGTAACATTCTCAGCATCAAGGGTGTGGTGAAGGTCAGGGATGGGGAAGTGCAATTAAACTGTCAGGAGGCGACGCTCCTCCCTGTGAGGCAAGAAGTGCTAAAGGAACCCCAGCGTCGCCATGTCATGATAGATGTCAACCAGTCGGACGATGCCGAAAAAGACATCGAATGCCTCCATAAAATTATGGATATCCTAAAGAGTTATCCCGGGCAAGACAGGGTTTCTCTGGCAGTTGTCAGCGATGGTGAAATAACTAATCTGGAGATGCCCAACATAACAATAAATTACTGTCCCGAATTAGCCAGAGAATTGAGCGCGATAGTAGGCGAAAGTAACTTCAGGCTTGAGTGAAAATGGGGGCAACTCTATTTTCCTCTACATGCCCCACCCCAGGATTGCTTCGGCTGACGAAGTCAGCCTCGCAATGACAGGCGGAGTATCACTATGAGCACCTCACTTCTTTGTGTCATTTTGAGGCACCCTCTCTTCCTGTCATTGTGAGGAGCGTAGCCACGAAGCAATCTGGAAAAGGAATTGCCCGGGCTGTGAGGTCGCTGGAAATAGACGCTGCTCTCATTTCTTGCTATATTTGAGTTTTGTGTTTACCTTAATTCCTTCGGGCAGTGTTAGCTCAGCTTCGGGATTCCTGGCTGGGGCGGTGCATGCCGGAATAAAGAGCGAAGATGAGCTTGGTTTAGCTATTCTTTGCTCCGAAGTGCCCTGCACGGCTGCCGGCGTTTTTACTACCAGCCAGATTAAATCAGCTCCGGTTATTCTATCCCAGAAGCATATAGCAAAAAAGCGAGCGCAGGCTGTAGTGGTAAATTCCGGTTGTGCCAATGCCTGCGTGAGTGGGCAGGGATTGGCAGATGCCCTGGAAATGGCAAACCTAGCAGCAACCAAGCTAGGCATATCTCCCGAGGAAGTCCTTGTCGCCAGCACAGGGCTAATTGGAGTACCACTGCCTATGGATAAAATCAGGGCTGGAATTCCTGGGATAAAGCCAACCAGAGAAGGAGGTCACGACTTTTGCCGGGCAATAATGACCACGGATACCAGACCCAAAGAGCTGGCAGTCCAGGCGGATTCAAGAGGAACTGAGTTCACCATTGGTGGGGTGGCTAAAGGGATAGGCATGATTCACCCCAACCTGGCTACCATTCTTTGTTTTATCGCCACCGATGCTGTGGTGAGTGCTGATTTCCTGCAAGCAGCATTACAAAAGGCGGTGGACTGCTCTTTCAACATGGTAAGTATTGATGGTGATACCAGCCCCAACGATTGTGCGTTCTTATTGGCCAACGGCTTAGCGGGTAACGAACCTATTGACTTCGATAATGGCGGCGATTTCCAGGAAGCCTTAAATGCAGTTTGCACTCATCTGGCTAAGTCCATGGCTCGGGATGGAGAGGGAGCCACAAAACTTATTGAAGTTATAGTAGAAGGGGCGGAAGACCAGGCTGGGGCTCGCCAGGCGGCTCGAACTATCGCTGGTTCACCGCTGGTGAAAGCAGCCATCCATGGCAACGACCCTAACTGGGGGCGTATCGTTGCTGCCCTCGGGCGAAGCGGGGCAAGGGTGAGAGAAGACAGATTGGATGTCTATTTGAATGACGTTTGTGTCATGAAGCAGGGTTGCCCCGCCCCTTTTAGCAAAGAAGAGATGAAATCGGCTTTGGGCAACAGCGATAATGTGCCCATAAGGCTATGCCTGAATTTAGGAGACGGTCAGGCCACCGCTTGGGGCTGCGACCTCTCCGAGGAATATGTTAGGATAAACAGCAGGTATACCACATAATGCAAAAGGGAATAATCGTAGTCAAGATTGGCGGCAGCACCCTGGGCAACCACGATACTACCTTGGAAGACCTGGTGGAGCTTCAGAAACAGGGTAAGTCCCTGGTAGTGGTTCATGGCGGCGCCAAGGTGACTTCCGAGTGGCTGGCCCGGCTGGGCATTCCCACCAGCTTTGTAAACGGGTTGAGGGTCACCGATGCCGAGACCCTGAAGGTGGTGGCTGCGGCGTTGGGTGGGCTGGTCAATAAGGAACTGGTAGTGGCTATCCAGGCTCTGGGGGGAAAGGCGGTAAGCTTAAGTGGCTGCGACGGCAACTTGCTCTGGGCAAGCATCAAGAGCCCCGAGCTGGGCTATGCCGGTGAAGTTGTCGCTGTTGACCCCACTCCATTGAAGCTATTGCTGGATGCCGGCTATATGCCGGTGGTCTCGCCAGTAAGTTTCGGCTCCGTTGAAGGCCGGACGATGCTGCTCAATGTCAACGGGGATACTGCGGCCGGGGAAATTGCCGCGGCATTAGCTGCAGAAAAACTCGTATTCCTGACCGACGTCGATGGTATTCACGATGGGTCGGGGAAGGTGATCCCCAGGCTCAATCTGGCCGAGGCCAAGAATATGCTCGTCTCCAGAGTAGCTTCAGGGGGCATGGTCCCTAAAATAGAAGCCAGCCTTAGAGCCCTGACTACCACGCAGGTCGTGCGCATCATAGACGGTAAAATTTCCCATGCTTTACTCCATGAGATTACCGGACAGGCTCGGCAAACTAAATCAAGAGGTACAACAATTGTCCCGGAATAACTGGCAAGAGCTGGAGCAGAAGCTATTTCTCAGAACGGTGACTAGAGTTCCCGTGACCCTGGTTCGCGGTCAAGGAGCTTGGGCCTGGGATGACCAGGGCAGGGAATATCTCGACTTTGTCGGCGGCTGGGCAGTAAACAGCCTGGGGCATTGCCCTCCGGTGGTAGTCGAGGCCCTGGAAAAGCAAGCTAAAACCCTGATCCAGGCGTCCAACCAGTTTTATACCATCCCGCAGATAGAGCTAGCACAGCTTCTAATTGGGCATAGCTGTCTCGATAGGGTTTTCTTTTGCAACAGCGGTGCTGAGGCTAATGAAGGGGCAACAAAATTGGCTCGCCGATATGGAAAACTTCGACTTAACGGCGCTTACGAGGTCATTACTAGCCATAGTTCTTTTCATGGGCGAACTCTGGCTATGACGGCCGCCACTGGGCAAAGTAAGTTTCAGGAGCCCTACATACCTCTGCCTGAGGGCTTTGTCAATGTGAAATATAACAATGTCGAGGCGATCAAGCGGGCAATTGGTGGACAAACCTGTGCTGTAATACTGGAGCCAATCCAAGGAGAAGGCGGGGTGAACATACCTGACGATGACTACCTCAAAAAGGTGCAAAGCTGGTGTCGGGAAAAGGGAATCCTTTTTATTCTGGATGAAATCCAGACGGGCATCGGTCGAACGGGAACCCTCTTCGCCTATGAGCAGTATGGGGTCGAGCCAGACATAATGACTTTGGCTAAGGGACTGGGCAGTGGTGTGCCCATTGGCGCTTTCTTAGCCAAAGAAAATGTCTCCCTTTTTTCTCCCGGCGAGCATGGCTCTACCTTTGGTGGCAACCCTCTGGTTTGTGCCGCCGCTCATGCCGCCCTGAAATACATCATTGCTAACGACATACCGGGAAAGGTTAAGCGAGTAGGGGATTATTTTATGACCAGGCTGGAAAGCCTGAAGCAGCAGTTTGATTTTATCACTGAGCTAAGAGGCCGGGGACTCCTCATAGCTTTGGAATTTAACCAGGAAATTGCCGAGAGGTTGGTACTGGCTTGTATTGATAGAGGCTTGCTGGTCAACAAATTGAAGCCGAATGCTCTGCGCTTTATGCCTCCCCTTATCATCACCGAAAAGGAAGTGGACAAGGCGATAGGCATTTTAGGGGATGTGCTGGGGGAAATAAGAACTGCGAAATCCTAAACACTAAATACGGAATGCTAAACAATACCAAAATCCAAAATCCCAATGAACAAAACATGAAGACTTGGAACAATTTCATTGTCAGGTGCCTCTCTCCCCATCATTGCCAGGCGCCTTTTCTTCCTGTCGTTGCCAATCGCCTCCCTTCTTGTCATTGCGAGGAGCCGAAGGCGACGAAGCAATCTCGAAGGTTTTGAATTTAGGACATTTGAAATTTGAATTTGTTTAGGATTTAAGACTTCTCCAGAGGAGGTAGAAATGTCAGACAAGGTAGTATTGGCCTACAGCGGCGGTTTGGATACATCCGTGGCGGTAAAATGGCTTGAGGAAAAATATAACTCAAAGGTCATCACTCTCACCGTGGATATCGGCAATGTCCCCGATCTCGAGGCTATCAGGCAAAAAGCACTCAAAGTCGGAGCCGTAAAAGCACTGGTAGTCGACGCCAAAGAAACCTTTATTAAGTCCTATGTTTTCCCGGCCCTTCAAGCCAATGCCGTTTATGAGGGGCAGTATCCCTTAGCCACAGCTCTGGGGCGTCCTCTCATCGCCCGGCTCCTGGTGGAAACAGCTAAGAAGGAAAGGGCAAGGGTGGTCGCTCACGGCTGCACCGGCAAGGGCAATGACCAGGTGAGGATTGATGTAAGCGTAGCCGCTCTAGCCCCCGAGCTAAAGGTAATAGCTCCAGCTCGGGCATGGAATATGACCCGGGAGCAAACAATTGAATATGCCCAGGCCCACAATATTCCTGTCCCTATCACCAGGGCCAGCCCGTATTCCATCGACGAGAACCTGTGGGGCAGGAGCATTGAATGCGGCGTGCTGGAACACGCCTGGAACGAACCACCCGAGGATGTCTTCCTGTGGACAAAGTCGCCTGAAAAAACACCGGCTCGGCCTGCTTATCTGGAGATTGGCTTTGACAAAGGGATACCGGTAAGCCTTGATGGCCAAGAGTTAGAGCCTGTTACGCTTGTCCAGAAGGTTCATAACCTGGCTGGCCAGCATGGCATAGGCCGGATTGACCACATCGAAAATAGACTGGTGGGCATAAAATCGAGGGAAGTTTATGAGGCGCCGGCTGCCGTGGTCCTGCTGAAAGCTCACCAGGCCCTGGAGGACCTGGTGCTGGCCAAGGAGCAGCTCCGCTTCAAGGCCAGGGTGGCCGCTGAGTATGCCGACCTCACCTACAATGGGCTGTGGTTTACAGGTATGCGTCGGGACTTAGCCGCCTATGTGGAAAGCACACAGAGATACGTCACCGGCACAATAAGGGTAAAGCTCTTCAAAGGTAACTGCCAGATAGTGGGTAGAAAATCGCCCTACTCCCTTTATGACTACAGCCTGGCTACTTACGACAAGGGCGATGCCTTTGACCAGAGTGCCTCCCCCGGTTTCATCCATATCTGGGGCCTGCCGGCGAGAACTCAGGCCAAGGTGCAGCCAGAACCACCCAAGTGATGGTATCCCGAGGACATAATGCCTAATTTGTAGTAGGCCTGATTGGTATGGTATCCCTGGAATTCTCACATGCCGGGGATTGTGCAACTGCGATTTGGTACATCACACCATCCACTCTGCTGTTCAATGCCTAGAGACATGTGCAATAGCATACTAATAGGGGCAGAAGTCCTAACCTTTAGCGAGTGCCAGATTGACCGCTGCTTCCGCATGGAGCCGAGTAGTATCAAATATCGGAGCATGTATCTCACTGGGCCGGACAAGCAAGGAGAGTTCAGTGCATCCGAGCACAATACCCTCGGCACCCTTATTAACCAATTTGCTAATAATATCGGCACAAACACGGCGGGAGAATGCCTTAATCTTGCCCTCACAGAGTTCATCGAAGATAATTTGATGGATAGTATCCATATCATCTTCCCCAGGCACAAGCACCTCGATAGCGAAGCTGTCTCGAAGCCGCCCCTGATAGAAAGGCCCTTCCATTACAAACCGTGTCCCCAGCAGGCCTATTCGGTGCAGCCCCCGTTCCCTGACGGCATCGCCAGTTACATCAACAATGTGAAGCAGCGGCAGGCCAACTTTCTCCTCTACGTCATCAGCAACTTTGTGCATGGTGTTTGTGCAAATAACCAAGAAGTCGGCACCAGCCCGCTTAACAGCATTACCTGCACCGATAAGAATACTGGCTGTGTCATCCCAGCGGCCTTCGCGTTGAGCTCTTATAATCTCATCAAAATCTAAGTTATAAAGAACCAAGCGGGCTGAGTGAAGACCGCTCAGCCTCTGGGCAACTGACTCATTGATGATTCGATAGTACTCCAATGTAGAATTCCAGCTCATGCCTCCTATTAGTCCAATAACTTTCATAAGTCTCCTCTCTATATGTCTCAGCTCTGGTTATCAACCAGGACCCTATGAAATCTAATATGTCTCGGGCTCGGTTTAGCCATGAATATAACATACTTTGACACAGCCCGTACTCTCTTGACTCTAGCTGAGCAAATTAAGTAAGCACAAATACGAATTGTGTGTGGATGACTTGCAGTGCTCCCAAGGGCAAGAGTAAAATGACCCAGAAACAGCAGAGCCTTGGGAAGTCTCCATAACCTCACATGACTTTTGATCGTATCATTTTCTTGTGTCGAATAGTCACGGCCTGCATAGCTATGGTTAGCCTCAAGGATAATGAAGACAGATAAACACGACGAGCTTCAAGAGACTACTGCACGTCTCGGTACGGAGCGGCTGAGCAAGCTGCTCCTCCGCCTGAGTGCGCCCAGCATTGTCTCAATGATAACCATCTCTCTCTATCACCTAGCTGACACATTCTGGCTGGGTCAGCTCAGCTATCAGGCGATTGCCGCTGTAACCATTACCTTTCCGTTTTATATTGCCGTGGTCGCCATCGGTGTTGGCACGGGTGTTGGCGCCAACGCCTTAGCATCGCGGCGTTTCGGTGAAAGAAACATCGAGGCAACCAACCAAGTGGCTGGCCAGATCTTTCCTCTGACTGCTGTATTTGGTGTTGTTTTCATCGTTGCCAGCGTCTTCTTTGCCAGACAGTTAGCTGCCCTACTCGGGGCTACACCGGACATTGTAACCCTGACGGCGGATTACATCTTTTTCTTAGGCTGGGGAGTGCCATTTATGCTTTTTCGACTCATGTCACGCAACGTCTTCCACGCGGCTGGGGATGCTGTCAAGCCGATGATTTTCACTGTTGTTGGCGCTGTGCTCAATGCCATCCTCGACCCATTCTTTATCTTTGGTTGGGGGCCTTTCCCGGAGATGGGTGTTGGTGGGGCTGGGTTGGCGACGACGATATCCGGCGGAATCGCTGCTGTACTCAGTTACTACTATCTGGTCGGCGGAAGATCCGTCTACAGGTTGAAGCTGCATCACCTCAGACCTAACTTTTCTATCATGGCACAGATCTACCGTGTGGGCTTGCCATCGCTTTTGATGGAACTAACAGAAACAATCATTTTCATCATATTCAACCGGATTGTCGCTGGTTTCGGTTCAATAACGCTGGCAGCCCTGGGAATTGCGATACGTATTGCCGACCTCGCGTTTATGCCCATCGTCGGTGTTGCCCATGGTCTTCTGCCAATTGTTGGCTTCTGCTTGGGGGCACGCCTCTGGGAGAGGCTGTGGTCAGCTGTCAAGCTGGCCTCCCTCGCTCTAGTGGTGTTGCTGGGCGTCGCGACTATCTTCCTGGAAATTTTCACTCCACAGGTAATAGCTATTTTCAATAATGACCCTGATCTGCTGGCCATCGCCGTGCCGGGTATGCGCATTTTCATTTCAACTCTCATTCTGATTGGTCCGGCCATTATGTTCATTACCACATTTCAGGGATTATCCAAAGGGTGGACGGCCACTGCTCTATCACTGGTGCGTGAGTTGGTTTTTTTCATCCCGGCAGTGCTTATCCTGCCCCGCTTCATGGGGCTGAACGGCGTCTGGCTGTCTCTGCCCATCGCAGACGTCTGCGGTACCGCTATCGCCGGGTTCTGGCTTTACCGTGAGTACCAGTTACAGAAGCGTAGTGGCATCTGGGATAATGCCCCGGTGACGGAGCCCATATCGGAGTCTGTATCGAAAGGCCGGTCTACGCTTGATTGACATAGGTGAAACCTACCACTCTTTCGGATTGCCGAAGTTCCCGTTAAACTGCGTGAAACCCTTTGCCTGATTGCGCTTCCGTTGAACATTTCCAACGAATGTGCAGCCTACCTTCGCCGTCTTGCTTAATAAACGTAGACTCAGTATGTTTGTCGTGATGAAGGCACTTCCTTGTACGAGTCTCCAAAAAGCATATGAAGAGCATGAAGAGATTTCTCACGTAGTCGGTATTCCGGGGACATAACATCGAACTTGCAGTAGGTCTAATTGGTATAATGTCCCTGGAATTCGACCCAGCGAATAGCTGACTACGCTAGTCTCATGGTGATAAACGCTGTTGCTAAATAAGCTGCAACACTCGCTAGAAGTGACACCACCAATCCCAAACGAGGCAGAGGAAAAATCACGCCAACGACATAAAGCACCTAGGCAGGCAATAGTATTATCATACTCTTGGCATAAGAAATAGCTGCCCCTGTGCCGCCAGCAAAGTATATGGTGCACACAATTATCAGACTGGTACGGGGTAAGAAAGCAATGAAGACAGCAAGTTCACTCTTTCCTTGGCTCTCAAAATAGGTTACGACCGAGACTACAAGTCCGCCTATCACAAAGTATGCTATTAGTAACTTGAGGTCCACGATGTTTTTCAAGCTTGAGGTCGCTTATACCATATAGCCTGGCAAACATGACGACACGAACTGCCAAGTTGCGACGGAGGGCAGCAACATTCGCTAGTACGGGACTGACTAGTCACGAGCCAAGATATCCCTGACCTGCACGGCGAAAGCCTCGCTCTTAGCATCTCCGGTGACAAGCTGAATCTGCTTTGCCGAGGATACGCCCAGTCCCAGCTCAGCGGCTCGTGCAATCTGCTCTTGTTCGAAGATAGACCCGCGGCTGACCTCTGGTGTCGTCCCCAACAGACGGAGAATCGCCACCCCCACCGCATCGATGGCCACTCGGTCGGTGCCAGCAAGCATCACCTTAGCTTCTACTTTGGTGCCACGGTCGGGCCCACCGTCAACAAAAGCCTCCACGCCATCCAGAACCACTAAGTCGGGCGAATAAGCGGTATTAATCTCAGCAATCATTTGCCGCTGGTACCGTGATGAGTGAAGTTCCCCCATATAGGGATAGCCTGCCAAGGGGACAAGTCCTACCGTGTTCTTCAAAGAGAGTGTGAAATGGCCGCCGTAAGCATGTGTCTTAAGGCAGCAGGTCTGGACAACTGATTCCGCTTCGAGATAAATCCGGGGAAAATGAAAACCCTGGCTCCAATGACTCTCTTTAGGCTCTATCTTGCTCCAGCCTTCGGGACCTAACTCTTCCAGATTAAGGATGTTGAAGCCCAGCTCTTGAGCTAGCCTGAAAATCCCCTTCTTCTCCATAACCGTCCGGGTGCTATTTCCGGGTCCGCTTCGCTCAGCCAGGGTAATCTGCTTTGCTTCCATTTGCTGAAGAGTTGGAACTAGAGACCACAGTGTGTCGTTATGCGTGGAACCCGGTGCCGGGTCAGCCGTGTTGAAATTAGGTTTCAGAACCACGGATTTGCCACGGAAAGATTTCAACTCGAGGAGGTCTATTGATTGTCTGACACCTTCACCTCGGTTCTTGGTGCTTACCAGTGCCACTTTTGTCATACCAACTTTCTCCATCTATCGAGCATAGCCTAATTATAGCTGATATACGCCAGTCAAACCAAGCTCACAAAGTCAGTGCTCCAACTACGGATTACAGCCTACATCGTTGCCACTGCGCAAAACGCGAGATTGTTCAACGATGCCACTCCCACATTTGCTGACGATACTTCAAATACAGGGCGACAAGAGATATAATTCGGTGTAGCCTAATATAATAAGAGGTTAACCGATGGCTCCCGATGAAATAACAGGACTCATCTGCTCCAAGCTGGAGGAGAAAGGTTATCGCGGTACAGTGTTGTCCATCGAGCATGTCGCTCAACTCAAATATGAAATAGAAGAGTGCCTCAGCCAGAGAAAAATAGACGCGGGATTGTATGAGAAATACCTGACTTATTTTGAATTCGATGTTACCGCCAGTCTTCCAAGGGCTTGTTCAATCATAATAACTGCAGCTCCACAACCTCAGCGCAAAATCACCTTCCATTTCAACGGGCAGACCTATTTGGTCATAATCTCTCCTACTTACTATGCTGACACAGATAACCAAATTAGAAACATGCTTCAAAGCATTCTTAATTCTAACAACTACCAGCTTTACCCGGCTGCGTTGCCGCTGAAGTTATTGGCAGTGTACAGCGGAATGGCAGAGTATGGGAAGAACAACATCGCTTACGTAGAAGGTCTGGGGAGCTTTGTTCGACTCAAAGCCTTTCTTTCAGACATGCCGACTGGCAGAGGTGAGTGGTTGGAACCGCAGGTAATGAAAGAATGTGATAGGTGCAAGTCATGTCTTAATGAATGTCCTACCGGAGCGATTGTCCCGGACCGCTTCTTGATTCATGCGGAGAGATGCATTACCTTCCTTAATGAATGGAGAGAAGAGTTTCCTGAATGGATAGACCCAGCCTGGCACAATAGCCTTATAGGCTGCATGAAGTGCCAGCTTGTCTGCCCGGTGAACAAGCGTTTTATCAAATGGGTGGAAGAGGGAGAAGATTTCAATGAAGCTGAGACCGAGTTAATCCTGAATGGAGTACCACTTGATCGCATCCCGCCTGAAACAGCTCACAAACTCAACCGTTGCTATATGCTGGAATACCTGGACGTGCTACCGAGGAACTTGCGTGCCCTCTTAAAGTGATTATTCGCAACAGCGGGTTTTTGTTGTTTACATCTCTGAGTGCCCTGTTATTTATCTCCGCTGTGCCAGATTACGTGCTAGCAATACACCGACTGCACCGAAGTCAGTATTGTTCTCCGGTTATACCAAGTATTCTGGGGACATAATGCCTGATTTGGAGCAGGCCTAATTGGTATGGTGTTCCTGGAATTCGCGGTAAACACGCTTACTTGCGTTTCTTAAGTGTAATCTCCATCCAAATATCTGTTAGCGCCATCTGGTAGTTGCCTTTGAATGTCGTTTGCTCTAGCATACCCTTGATTATGGTCTGGTATTCTTCCCAGGTGAAACCATGCAGTGTAGAGACCCTGTGTCCAAGTCGGCCAACGAAGAACCCGTATTCCTTGTTCAGTTTTCTTCTATCAGCCCGATTGCTGAAAACCTCAGGACATCCATCGTATATCCAGGCTTCTTTGCCGGTTTTTAGAACGCGATAGCATTCATCAAACACCAGGCGCGGTGTCTTCCAATGGTGCGAAGCGCCCGTACTAATCACAACGTCTATCGAATTATCCTTGAAAGGGAGTTTGGCCGCATTGCCAAACACAAATCGAGCATTATCAACGCCTTTGGCATGGCGTCTGGCAATCTTGACCATTTGCCTGCTGAGATCGATGCCATAGACCTGCAGGCTGGGTGACTTCTTGGCAATCTCTATTGACAAATAGCCTGTTCCCGAACCCAAATCAAGAATAGTTCCCTTTCCCATCTGTGCCACTATGTTATTAGCTATCTTTGTTTCAGGCTTTCGAAGAACTTTTGCCACTGTCGCATTGTAGAATATGGCACCAGGGGTTGGGATTGATTCAGGTTTCCTCAGTAAATCCTTGATGAATCTTGTTAGAGACATGGTCATTCCTCATATTCCGGGGACATAATACCTAATTTGCAGTAGGCCTAATTGGCATGGCGCCCCTAGAATTCCCGCTAAGAGTTATCCGCGCACCATTCGATAACATCGGTTGACCAGACAGTGCCCACGGCTTTTTCCAGTACCGCCTGGCGTGGCTCCCGTATATCCAGCAGCGTCCGCAGGATGCGGTCGTCAAATTGGCTCAGGAACGGGCACCGTTTGCGCAGTGAGAGGATGGTAGTCCTTGCTCCGCCATAGACCAGATAGTCGAGTGACCGGGCATGGGGCTCGATATTCTCCCGCACGTGACCGCAAACCCGGCCCAGAAACTGCTCTATTTGCTTTTCCCGGTGTCGGGCAAACCGCGCCTGCGAGGAGCCACCCTTTTTGTGGCGGGCGTGCACCAGGCCTGTTCCCGTCTTGCTATCTATGAACTCTGTGCCCCGGCAGATGCCAATACTGTATGCTCCCAGGCGGACCAGAACCAGAGCGATAAGGAAGTCGTGACTGATAAGAGAACACAACGGTCCAACATCATAGCCGTCGGTGATATATTCTTCGGCAATCGGGAATGGTGGCAGGACCAGATACGTTTGCAGCGGGCTCCAGAAAAACGCCGCTCCCATTCTCGAGCCGGCAATAGCCTCAGCCACGCCTGGCGGTATGGCAGTTGCGGCAAACACCTTTCCCAGCAGATTTTCCACTCTGGCTTGAGGCATCCCCCGTGGGAGATATAACGACATCGCCTTGCCTTCAGTCGAAGCCAGCTCGTCCAGAAAGCTGAGCGCCTTCGACCTGCCGAGACGGAATCTCTTCGATACAAACATAATATCAATCACCCGGCCGAATGAAATACTCTGGCTACATGCTGACTATGGTAACGCCGTCACCACCCTCGCCCTGCTCCCCGGGCTGGAAAGACGTGACCAGCGGGTGAGAGGCCAGAATCTCCCTGACAATCTGACGCACGGTGCCCGTGCCGATACCGTGAATGATGCGGACCCGGCTCAAGCCGCATAAAGACGCTTCGTTAAGGTAGCCTTCCAGCGCCGGCTCGACCTCCTCAGCCCTCTTTCCCCGCAGGTCAAGCTCGAGAGAGACCCTGGACTTGCGCATCTCACTCCTTATCAGGGCGCTGCCCGTCTTCACCACGCCAGTTGATGGTATCCTCTTTTCCACGCTGTCCAGCCTGAGGGTCATCTTCACTTTCCCGGCATAGACTTCGACGAGCCCGCGTTCCTCAGACACTGATAGTACCGTAGCCGACACGCCAGCCTCTTTCAGCCAGACGGTATCACCGGCGGTGATTGGGCCTGTCCCGACTTCTGTTTCGTCTATCCCAACCGCCGGTCTGGCTTGCCATACCCCAGTATCTAACTGTTCCTGTGCCTCGGCTAGTGCCTTTTTCGCCTGCTCGATTCTTCCCCGCGATTTTTCCTTGCGCAATTCCGCTGCTGCCTCGCGAATTTTCATCTGTAATTCGGCAGCCTCGCAACCTATCCGGTCACGGGTCTCCTTGACGATTCTTCGTTTGTCCTCCTCCAACTGGCGGAGCCTGTTTCTCAAGTCCGCGTCGCTCTGTTCTGCCTCATTCAGTTCCTTCTCCAGGCTGTGGCGAAGCGACTCAACATTCTTCTGCTCGGTCACCAGATGGGTAAGCAAAGATTCAATCTCCTGGGCGCCTTGGGAAAGCATGTGCCGGGCGCGGGCCACAATCTCCGCAGGCAGTCCCAGACGAGATGCTGTAGCCAGAGCATTGCTGCCGCCCGGGATACCCACTGTCAGGTGATAGGTGGGCGCCATCGTAACGGGGTCCACATCCAGAGCCGCGTTTTCCACGCCGTCGGTAGCGTGAGCCAGTGCCTTTAATTCGGTGTAGTGAGTGGTGGCTACGGTCATCGTTCCCTGTGGTAAGAAATGGAGCAGGATAGCGCGGCCGAGAGCCGAGCCTTCGCCCGGGTCAGTGTTGGTGCCCAGTTCGTCTAACAGCACCAGGCTCTGTGCCGTGGCGTTGTTGATGATGCGCACGATGTTGCCTATGTGCCAGCTGAAGGTAGAAAGGGTCTGCTCGATGCTCTGCTCATCACCGATGTCGGCATATACGCCGTCATAAACGGGGATGCGGCTTTCCGCCTGAGCCGGAATGGGCAAGCCAGCCTGCGCCATCAGGCTGAGAAGTCCTATCGTCTTGAGGGCGACCGTCTTGCCACCGGTATTGGGCCCGGTGATGACCAGGACGGAGAAGTTCCGGCCAATCTCGACCGACAGCGGCACTGCCTTCTTTTTCAGCAGCGGATGTCTGGCTTCGACCAGCCTGAGCACTCCGGCCGGTTCATGTCCCTCTGACTTAGCATTTCTACCAGCGGCCACGATAATAGGCTCGGTGGCTTTGGCTTCTCTGGCGTATCTGGCCTTAGCCAGCGCCAGGTCAATCTCAGCAATCAGCTCAATGTCACGGGAAATTTCGCTTTCGAATGCTCCGACTTCAGCACTGAGCATTCTCAGTATCCTTTCTATTTCGTCCTTCTCTTCGGCACCCAGCTCGCGCAGTTCATTCTGCACGTCTGTAGTGGTCCATGGCTCAATAAATACCGTAGCCTCGGTATTGGAGACGTCGTGGACAATGCCCTTTATCTGCCGGCGACATTCCACCTTGACGGGAATTACATACCGGCCTTCCCGCTCGGTCACAATGGGATCCTGGATTATTTTCCGCCATCTGGGTGAGGTGATTATGGCTTGCAGGTGAGTGAGCAATTCCTGGCGCACTTCTCGCATTCTATGCCTCACCGACGCCAGTTTATGTGAGGCGGTATCCAAAAGGTCGCCGGTCGGACTCAAGCAGCCATCAATATCCTTTTGAAGCTGGGCCAGTGTCACAATGTCATTGGCCAGACCACTGAGTAACGGGAGTTCACCCGGCATGTTCACCAGGTGGCTTCTTAGCCTGTGGGCAGCGCCCAGCGTCTTTTGAATTTCCAACAAAGATTGAGGGTCCAGGATTTTGCCGCGTGTCGCCATCTTCACCACTTCCCGGATATCAACAACTTCGCCGATATGGGTATCTGGACTGAGTGACAGCAAACGGCGTGCCTCAGCCGACTGCCTGAGCCGCAGGCGGACTTCTTCTTCATCCGAGAGAGGAGTGAGGTCGAGGGCCAGCTCTCGGCTGGCGGAAAATGAAGTGAAGCCGGCTAGTATCTCCCTCATCTTGTGAAATTCCAGCAGTTCTAAATCGCTGTCGCCCAAGGTAACCTTCCCGAGTCGCCTATACTCTCATCGCCATATTAATAATCATCGAATAGTATAAAGCAATCACCCCAGTTTTCAAAAAATCGGCTTCTCCAGCCAGGGGCGGACGAGATTACTTACGTCGTTTTAAAGAGGGTTCCAAGGTATTCTGGGGACATAATGCCTGATTTATGATAGGCTTAATTGGTATGGTGTCACTGGAATTCCATTGACAGGAAATAGGAAATTGGCTCATAATCCTACTTCAAAAAACTCGTCAAGTCTTCGGGAGAGACAATGAATCTCAAGCAGATGCTAGAAAGAACTGCCAGCGAGGTGCCACAGAATATGGCTATCGTCCTTGGCTCTCGCAGGGTTAGCTACCGCGAATTGGATGAAACTTCTAACAGGATAGCCAACGCCCTTATAAGTCTAGGAACAAAGAAGGGCGACCACGTAGCCATTCTAATGTCTCGTACCCCTGAGTGGGTCATCAATTGTTTTGGAGTGCTTAAAGCTGGAGCTGTGGGCGTGCTCCTCGATGCCGGAGCTAAGGCGCCCGAACTTGAGCCTCTACTCCGTGAAACTGATTCCAAAATCCTGATTACCGAAGAAAGATTCTCCCCCATGCTGTCTTCAATTTTGCCCAATATCCCCCTGCTGAAACAGGTTCCTGCAATTGGTACAGACCCTTACAATAGGATGGTGGCCAGCAGTTCCCCTGCATCACCCTCTGTCGATATAAAGGACGAGGATGAAGCTATCGTTTTTTGCACCCTGGGCGTGCTGGGGAAGAACAAGGGCATAGTGCATACTCACGCGTCGTTCATGTCAATTTTGCCCATAGCGGTGGCAAAATTTGAACTGGAGAGAGACGATGTTATTTTGGGTATGCTACCTTTTAACAACCTTCTGGGATTTGGATTAGTCATTCTCCTGCCCGTTAAGACGGGAGCCACCATAGCAATCCTCCCTCATTTCAGTTCCAAGAATATACTGGAGACTGTAGAGCAGGAAAAGGCAACCATGCTTATAGGCGTCCCGGCTAGCTTTAATGCCATGGCTATGATAGACGAAGAGACCATTAAGAGCTATGACCTTAGTTCGTTAAGGGCGGTGCTTTCTGCCGGAGCAAAATCCTCAGCCCTTTTTATGGGGATTCTTGAGAAAAAGTTTGGCTTAACTGCGTGCGAAATATATGGGCTCACGGAGTTGATAATCGTTACTCTGGGTGCTATTCGTGACCGCAAATTGGGTACGGCGGGGAAACCCCTGGCTGAGCTCAGAGTGCTGGATAAAAACGGCAAGGAAGTACCCCGGGGCAGCGTAGGGGAAGCTGTTGCCCGAGCCCCCTGGATGATGAAAGAATATTACAAGTCGCCTGAACTCACGGCCCGGGTCCTCAAAGATGGTTGGTTTCATACTGGCGACCTGGTCAAGTTGGATGAGGACGGCTACCTGGAGTTCATAGAAAAGACATCATCTATCATAGTGCCCTCGGGGGGAGTTAAGATTCTCCCCGCGGCAGTTGAAGAAGTTCTCCTGAGGCACCCCGCGGTAGCCGAAACAGCCTGTGTCGGTGTCCTTGATGATTACAAAGGGCAAATACCCACAGCTTTTATAGTGCTTAAGGAAGGACAAAGTGCTACGGTGGACGAAATACGCGATTTTTGTCGCCGGAGCTTATCTGATTATAAAGTGCCCAAGCAAATCAAGTTTGTTGACAGCATGCCTAGAACCGGGTCGGGCCAAATAGACCGGAGACGACTCAGCGGGACAAAGGAAAGCTGAAAAGAAGAACTAAAACGGCCGATCAGGCTGTTTTGCGGTGTCCAGCACGGTGTTCTGGGGACATAATACCTGATTTGTAGTAGGCCTAATTGGTATGGTGTCCCTGGAATTCACACTAGAGACAGGAAAATGCTACACTATAATAGAATAAAGCTGTAGGCGGGTGGTACTCGGAACTATCAAATGTCCCATAATTCCGCGAAAAATGCAGCAGTTTTGTGCACTTTGCCTAACCAGTGGCTGCTGTTGAAACCCGTGTTACGCCATTACTATTAATTGAATATAGACAATAAGGAGACACTGATATGCCAGAGTTAGGTTTAGGCGTCCCTTTCTGGGTAATCGTTTTAATATGGTTAGCTAAGGTCGTGTTGCTGGTCTTCATCTCTGCTCTTTTGGCATGGCTCGGAGTCAGAGCGCTGGATGCGATTATCCGTCAGGTCCCTTATCGCGAGCGCATAGGCGAGAGCCCGGTGGCTGTCGGGTTGTTCACGGCAGGCTTCTTCATCCTGATTGGTCTTGTTATCCACGGCGCTATTACCGCACTCACTGCGGTCACAGCTCCAATAGTGTGGTACATCTTCGACTTCAGGACGTGGGGGTTACTGGCTATGAGCTTTGCGATAAGCTTACTTCTTGGAGTAGCCCTATTCTATATCGTGGACAAGCTAACGCCCAAAATACCGTTTGCCAGTATTAACGAAAGCCCGGTGGCGGCAGGGCTACATGTCTCTGGTTATCTCATCTTCTTTGGCTTAATACTCCATGCGGCACTGACCGGACCATTATGAAGACAGCTCGGGTTTTACTAAGTTTAATAGTTGTCTTATTAGCTGGGGTGGCGACTGCTGGTTATGCCTCGGCATTTTCATCTGCAGGTTTGCCCGAGAGAGATGGAGATACTTTTGATGATTGGGAGATATGCAGGACCAGGGCCTTCAGTGAAGACGGCTTTTATCAAATAACTGAGACAGGGTCTCATGAAATAGCGTTTCGTCCGGTCATAGCCTTCCAGAGCCTGGGGGAAAATGCTGACCTAGCCTACAGCCTGGGTGAGCAAATTGCCGCCAAATATCCAGACCCGCTACAGAGGGCAGAGGCGGTATTTCATTTTGTCCGTGACAGGGTGGAATATACCCCTGATATAGAGCAAACTGGAAATGAAGAGTTTGCCCAGAATGCCGACGAGCTGGCGATGACTATTGTCGAGGATGGAAGTGGGGAGGGTGATTGTGAAGATATGACGGTATTACTGGCGGTTATGTATAAAGCTGCCGGATTTCGCTCAGCTATAGTGCTTCCCTCAGGGCACACTGCGGTATTGGTTTATCTACCTGAATATAACGAGGCAACGGTTTTCTTTGAGCTGGAAGGTGAGCCAGGATGGATCTGGGCCGAGGCTACTGGCAGAAACAACCCGCTGGGTTGGGCGCCCGAGCAGTATCTTGATATGGAAATACCTGCCTATGAAATTTTTGCCGAGATACCTGCCTACGAAATACCTTCCGAAGGAGTAGCTCCATTAACACCACCTCCCGCCGCGGAGATAGCGGTCGCCGGAATCGCAGGGGGAGTCACCTACCGACCGTATCTTTTTTTCATCGTAATTGGTCTATTGTGGTGTATGTCGTTGTTCGGACGGAAGCGAAGGCGTTGAGCCAAGCCCCTGTATGCGTCGCCAGTGATCGGTATTCCGGGGACATAATACCTGATTTGTAGCAGGCCTAATTGGTATGGTGTCCCTGAAATTACCAATTCCGAAGACCCTGTACTAACGTCTTAGTACGTATGGGGACTTGACAACTGGTCTATATATGTGCTAGTATTAACATTGTCCCGAGTAGCCGAGCAGGGACCTGGCATGAGAGTTGGGTTTGGTGAAAGCTGAAAGGTGCAGGTAGTGGCCAGCACAAGGTAAGCTGAAGGCCAGGCCGGACTATGGCAGGTGAAGAAAGTGAGGTTACTCGGGGCGTCTTATTTTTTGCTGGCTAAGCGTCCTTGTCACAGTTTGAAATGACCCAATAAATAGGCTTGATACTTGCGTGGATATCAGCCTATTCAAGTTTGACTCTTAACCAAAGTTCACCATCTACGCCTTTGATTTCGTGGTATTCTGGGGACATAATACCTGATTTGTAGTAGGCCTAATTGGGACGGTGTCCCTGGAATTCAGTAAGCGACAGTGAATCGTTCGCGAATGTGTTGCGGATGCTCAAGTTCATCGAGCATGGCAACGGCGTAGTCCTGCGTGGAGATTTTGCTTTCGCCTTCTTTGTTCTTAAGAAGTTGGTCTTTCCCAACCCGGTAATGCCCCGTCCGCTCTCCGGGGGCGATCGAGGATGGTGGACACAAGAATGTCCACTCAAGTTCATTTTCTTTCTTTAGCATGTAAAGTGTTTCCCTGGTTGCCAGTACTCCTTTTTTCACCTGCTCCGGGAAACTCACCGTATCAATGAGCTGCACGCCGGGGGCGACTTCAAGAGTTCCAGCCCCGCCGACAACCAGCAATCTTTTGATTCCCGACTTCTTGACCCCGCTGATAATCGCCTTATAACCCTTGATTTGCTCATTGTAGATATCTGGATTGCTCCAGCCGGGATTGTAGGCACTCATGACCGCGTCATGACCTTTCACGAGTTCGTCGACCTTATCTTTAAGAATGTCCGCTTTCACAACGGTAAGACGTGGGTTCTGCACAGTTATCTTCTCAGGATGGCGCACAATCGCAGTTACCTGATGACCCCGCGCCAGTGCTTCATCGCGAATGAATGCTCCAATCTGTCCGCTTGCTCCGATGATTGCTACTCTCATAAATGTAACCTCCCTTTATGCTTTCAAAGTTATTTCCCATCCCTCGCTTCTGGTGCTTCGCCCTTAGGTCAGACTGAAGAGAGGATACCGATCCGTTGTCAACAAAAAAGCGTATGCAGCTACTCTCAGCGACCATTGGTATACACCAGCTATGAAGTCAAATAAACCTCTAGGATAGCGACCAGTAAACAAGATGGCAAACCAGGCTATCACCACGCAGACGAAGGCTGCAATCCCCAAGAAGGCCAGGATGATGTAGTGTGGGATAGCTAGAAACCATTTCACTAGTGGTAACCAACGGTTAAGGTCTTTCGGGACGTCTGGATATGGGATCTCAAGGTGAACCGCCTGCTCTTCGTCAGTTGACGGGTATACATCTGTAAGCAGACTAATATAAGTGGCAACACGTATGCCGAACTTGGTCAATGCTATATTCCAATCAAACCACCACTTGGGATACTTTTGCCGGAAAAGGATCATGAGTACGATTGGCAGAAACAAGGTACCTCCCGCAGTATATAGCCAGGTCCAACCATTCATTCCACTCCAATCAAAGTTCCCACCACTTACCAAGACCAGAATAATAGCGATTGGAATTACTGTGAAGATCCTGAAGAACGTGGTTAACCGATTAAGAGATCTGTCCGGGTAATCGATTGTTAAAGTGGCGGGATACGCGGGCGGGGTCGGCGACGCTTTTGTTGTCATTGTTATTGATACCTCCCTTTATGTTTTGGCCTATAATGTGTTCACTTTCTAATTTAAGCATGCCCTATAATTTGTTGCAAGGGGTATTCTGGGGACATAATACCTGATTTGTAGTAGGCCTAATTGGTACGGTATCCCTGGAATTCTTTGTACTTTCTCCTACGGAGGAGCAGGAATACTATTCCCGCCGCAGTAACTGCCAGTATTAAGATAAGCCACCCTACCAGGGGGAAAGTCCAGGTTTTGTTGATGCGCCCGGCAACAGCTTCATAATAATCGGGTATCCGGGGTATTCCATCTACTCCCGGCAGCTGGGCCGCGGCGTAAATCACCACCGCCTCCCAAACTTTGAGCTCTTTTCCGTCGGCATTATGCACTATCAATTCGCCCAATCTTTCCAGCGGTACCGGCTCTCCATCGGCATTTTTAGGGACTATCTCCAGCTGGGGCAGCATGTCTGTCACCAAGGGGAGGAAGAGGAGGATGTAGGCGTCGGTAACCAGGTGGTACAACTTTTCATCTCCGCGCTTTAAGGGGACATACCCTTCACCGTTTACAGGTTGAATCCCATCACCCGTGTAAAGCTCTGCTCTAGTAACCGCACGGGTCGTGGGAATAGGCAGGTTTACAAAAGGTATGGTCAAGAGCACTGCATTGGCGGGGTTGTAGCTGTACCGCAGGCCGGAGAACTGTAGAAAGAAAGAATCTCCCACAAACTCCTGCAGCAGTATGGTTACCTCCAGCAGACGGCGCACTTCTTCGCCGGTGAGATAGACAGACGCAATGGGACAACCTGCGTAGCCGTCGCGTCCGTGTCCCATGCCTGTAGCTTCGACAATCTCATAAAAGGAAACGTTTCCTGCAGAGTGTTCCATGGTGCCAGGAAAGATGCTTGTCCGGATGCAGCCGCTAGCCTGACATGCTACGTCGACCCTCTTGCCGATGACCTCCTGGGCAACCATGCGCATGGCGTCGGTAACGAAGTTGCCGAGCGGAGTTTCACTCAAGGGCAGCTGGTTGGACAGGATAAAGTCAGACCTGGCTACCGTACTCATGATATCGTCGAATTTGCCGCCGGTCATTTCATCGATGTACGCATTCAAGATGAGGGTATATTCCCGGACCAGGGCATCGATTTCCGGATGGCAGGCAAAGCTGTCGTCAATGGGAATAAGAAAGGGGCGGTCGTTTTCTTCGTTGCGCACCCGTACCTTGCCGGTGTTGGAGTTGTACGCCAGTTCAAGTTGCCCCAGGTACCTTCCCAGGGAACCAGCCTGGACAATGATGGTAGCGCCCTGTAAGACTGGCTTATATAGGGCGGTCTCACTGTGGCCGCCTACGATTACGTCGATACCCGGGACCTCTCGTGCCAGTTCCCGGTCCTCATCCACGCCAGAGTGAGTTATGCCCACGATGACATTTGCACCCTGTTCTTTCAGCTCATCTACCGCCTGGCGGGCCGCCTCGTGCTGGTCCAGGAACTGCACGTCCCCGGTTTCACCGATTACCAGGATGGCGTCTTTACCTATAAGGCCGAAAACTCCTACTTTCAGGCCGTTTTCCAGCTCAAACATCCCGGCCTTTCTGTAGAGACCCCGGGCAGCCAGCGGATGGGCTGGTGGCGCCTCCGTGTTGGAGGCCAGTACCAATGTTTTTTGGTGGGCTTCGGGGTATCCGGCCTGTAAAAGGTATTGCGCCAGGACGTCAGGGCCGTAATCGTACTCATGGTTGCCGATGACTACGGCGTCATATCCCATCTCCTGCATTATGGTAAGCTCTGCGGCGTAACCACGGAGGGCCAGCCAAGCGAAAGCAGAGCCTCCCAGGAAATCACCGGCGTCAAAAAGAAGGACCGGCTCACCTTCCTTCATTTTGTTCTCTCGGATTTCGTCCACGGCGGTAGCCAGACGAGCGAACCCTCCTATAGCAGGGTCTTCTTTTTCGGGGTCGTAGTCTACTGCCGGCGAATGGGGTATCAGCGCGGACTGCATATCGTTGGTATGGAGTATACAGAAATACAGCTCTTCGGTTTCACCTGCGTAACTTTTCAAATTTCCCGGAATGCCCAGGAATGAGGCGACTACCAGGATGGTTATCAGAATACAGAACAACCCTTTGTTTGCCCTGAAAAGGCTGTTTCTGTTACACATTAACGATTACCCTTCTCCTTAAGACAGTACAAGCCCGGTCGACAACCAGCGTCTTAAAGGAAAAACTACTGAATGATATCATAGACTACACCTGGTATTCTGGGACATAATACCTGATTTGTAGTAGGCCTGATTGGTATGGTGTCCCTGAAATTACCAATTCCGAAGACCCTGTACTAACGTCTTAGTACGTATGGGGACTTGACAACTGGTCTATATATGTGCTAGTATTAACATTGTCCCGAGTAGCCGAGCAGGAACCTGGCATAAGAGTTGGGTTTGGTGGAAGCTTAAAGGTGCAGGTAGTGGCCAGCACAAGGTAAGCTGAGGGCCAGGCCGGACGATAGCAGGTGAAGTAAGTGAGGTTACTCGGGGCGTCTGATTTTTTGCTGGCTAAGCATCCCTGTCGCAGCTTGAAATGACCCAATAAATAGGCTTGATACTTGCGTGGATATCAGCCTATTCAAGTTTGACTCTTAACCACAGTTCACCATCTACGCCTTTGATTCCGTGGTATTCTGGGGATATAATACCTGATTTGTAGTAGGCCTAATTGATATGGTGTCCCTGGAATTCTGATGATAACCAAATCATATGCATCTTTCATTGACCACCTCCAAGACCCATTATATTGCGAATCTAGGAATCCTCTAGGCTATTGATGGTGTACTTTACTAGTTCTGAAAGGGCAGGGTGAATGTGAATTCCCTGTTCGAGCTCCTCCATACCGCCACCGGATGTCATTGCGTTGACAACTTCTTGAATGAGCTCTGGTGCGTACGGCCCTATGATATGAAAACCAAGTATTCTGTTGCTACCTTTCTCCACTATTGCCTTAGCGAAACCCTCCTTTTCCATCATGGCCTCGCCCTTGGCAATATCGAAGTATTTCATCCTACCGATGAGAACATCATGGCCTTCCCTAGCCTGCACCTCCGTCATGCCTACCGACGCAACCTGAGGATGTGAGTACACCGCGTGAGGAACGGCGCTGTAGTCAACCTTGATATTCGTGCCATAGAAGGCATTCTGCGCAACGATTTCAGCTTCCCTGTTAGCCATATGCCTGAACATCTGCTGGCCGTTGGCATCCCCAATAGCGAAAATACCCCTCCGATTCGTCTCGAGGTATTCGTTGACCTTGACAAAGCCCTTCTTGTCTGTCTCCACTCCGGTATTTTCTACTTTTAATATATCTGCGTTAGACCTTCTACCCACAGCCATCATAATCCTTTGTGCAGCAAATTCCCTGCGCTTGCCGGAATTAGTATCCTTTGCAATAACCACAACACCATGCTCGCTTTGTTTTACTTCCTCTACCAAGGCATTTGTATGGACTCCCATGCGCTTGCTCAACTCATTCCCCAGGAGTGCAGAGATTTCGGGGTCCTCGGATAGAACCAACCTGTCAGCCATCTCGAGAATGGCAACTTCAGTGCCCATAGCCGCAAAGAAATGCCCGAATTCTACAGCGATATAGCCACCACCAATGATGATGAGGCTGTCCGGTTTTTCTTTTAGCTCCAGCACCGATTCGTTGGTAAGGTAGTCTACATTTTCCGAGCCTTTAATCGGAGGTATGAACGGTCGCGATCCGGATGCAATGAAAATCCTTTCCCCTTTAAGTTTCTCTCCATTGACCTCAAGCAGGTAGTCACCCACGAAATATCCTTCACCTTCATAAAAATCCAGGTTCTTAGACTGCTTGATACCCTTTCTAATATGAACCTGACTTTCCTGTCTGCTCTTTCTCATCCTCTCCATTATTGATTTAAAATCTACGTTCTTTATCTCCGCTTCAATACCCAGCTTCTTCCCTTCCTCAATTTCTACAATGCGGTCGGCTGTGTAAATCAGCATTTTGGATGGTATACAACCCCAGTTGAGGCAAGTTCCGCCTATTAATGGTCCCTTGTCTATGAGTGCTGCCTTTAGACCTTGCGCTGCGGCTTCTTCCGAAATGATTGCTCCAGCCCCCGAGCCGATGACTATAACGTCGTAACTCTTCAATGTTGATCACCTCCTTCTCCGTGTTTATCACTTTTGCGTTTACACGGTCTAAACCACTTGTCAATATAACTGTCTCTCTCGTGATAAGAGGGTTAGGTTGGAGTCATTTTATCACGTCAATTCGATCACCGTTTTGATATTATCTGGATCGGGATCAAGCCCATCCCTGAACTTATGCAGTGTAAGCCGTCGAGTAATTAGTCTTGCTAGCCAGCCAGGCCATTTCTTTTCTATACAAAGCAGTGACTCGACTGATCTTTCAAAATGGCTACGGTTAGAACTGACGGTGCCGAATACTGTCTTATTACCCAACACCATCTGCATGTTTAAACACGAAGCATCAACCTCAAGCGGCTTCTGGCCGGTCGATACTCCCATCAGGCATAAAATCCCGTTTGTCCCCAGGGCACTCATCGCCTGGAAGGCGACAGTACTATTGCCGGTAACTTCCATAATCAGATCAAGATTCCCAATCTTATGTGGTAAACTCACGACCGGTGACTCATTTCCGTCGACGTAATTGGCACCGATGCTTTCGACAAGTTGTGCCTTCACACTTGATCTAGGCACTACATCAAGAGTGTATATATTGTAATCATGAAGCTTTAGCAGTGCCGTCGTCAGCAGGCCTAATGGTCCCGCCCCAAGCACCACGGCGATGTTAATTGAATTGGCACTTCGATTATGAAATCCTATAGCCTTTTCTATTCCCTTTGTAGCAATGCTTGTTGGTTCGGTAAGCACAGCGATATTTCGTAGTTCTTCGGGAACCGGCACCAAGAAAGCTGCATCTTCAGCAAGATACTCTCTCAGAAATCCATGCGCACCCTTTATGCCACATTCTTGGTAGTTACCCTTAAGGCACATATCAGGCTGGCCTCTCCGACAGTCAACACAGTCGTCGGGACGCCTGACCATCGGCACTACAAATTCGCCCTTGCCCAACTCCGTTGTACCAGGATTCTCAATCTGACCGAGAGCTTCGTGCCCCCAGACAATGAAGTCATTGTCTGGGGGTGGTTCTCCGTATTCACCCCGGTTGATCTCTATATCGGTACCATCAATCCCCAATTCAAGCAGTCTGACCAAGACCTGACCGCCTGAAATGGCTGGCATATCCATTTCAATCAATCTAGCACTGTCTTTTTGCCCTGGTGTTACTACCCCAGCTCTCATTCTTCACCTCCCTCTCTTTTCTTTTATATCGCCTGTGTTAACTCCAGTCCTGTAATAATAACCGCCAGATGAGTCAAAGCCTGTGGGAAATTACCCAAGGCCTCTCCTGTAACAGGGTTGACTATTTCAGAAAAAAGACCTAAATGATTACCATAGCCGAGCAGTCTTTCGTAAAGCTCAACGGCATCCTCAAGTTTTCCCAACCTAAGTAAGTTGCGAACTAACCAGAATGTGCACCACAGAAATGCGCCTTCAGAACCTTTCAGCCCATCGTCAGTCTCATCAGTTCTGTACCTGCGTAGGAGGCCATTCCAGCTGAGTTCATCAGTAGCATGGTTGATAGTAGATTTGATCCGCTTATCAGAGACGGGCAAGAAGCCGAAAAGAGGTATTAATAGAGCACTGGCGTCTAGAGCTTCCGTATCATAGTGCTGGGTAAAGGTCTCCTTCTTTGGGTTCCAGCCCTTAGTCAGAATGTCACTGCGTATATCCTCGGCAGCCTGACGCCAGTAACCGACCTTCTCGTTTCGCTCGAGACTCTGGGCCAGTTTTATTCCCCTATCTACAGCTACCCAGCACATGACTTTAGAGTGAACAAAATGGAACGGACCTCCCCTTACTTCCCAGATGCCACTGTCTGGTTCTGGCCATAGTTCACAGGCAGCATCAACAAATGTCTCCAGTAGTTTCCAGTCCTTACTACTTATGTAGCCGCCGATTTTTACATAGTTGTACGCTGCTTCGAGCACTTCGCCAAAGATATCCAGCTGGCGCTGGTTATAAGCACCATTACCGATTCGTACCGGCCGGGACCTACGGTAGCCTTCCAAGTGATCTAGAGTTCGTTCATCAAGAGGATCCCCAAAATCGATATCGTATAGAATCTGTGCTTTAGGGCCACATCTTTCGCATACGTTGAGTAACCATTTCATGAAGCCGATAGCTTCTTCTTTGTGTCCCAGCGAAGAAAAAGCATTGAGGGTAAGAGAGGCATCACGGAGCCATGTAAAGCGGTAGTCCCAGTTTCTTTCGCCACCGATTTCTTCAGGGAGGGAGGTGGTTGGAGCGGCGACGATTGCTCCTGTCAGCGAGTATACCAGCAGGTGTAGGGCCAGGTAAGAGCGCACTATATAATATCGATATGGACCCGAATAAACACAGCCCTCTGCCTGTTGCTGCCAGTATCCCTTTGTTTGAGAAAGCTTGATCAGTGAGTTCTTTATAACACCGGTGAGCGGTTTATCCGAACCATACCTTAATACGAAGACAACTTTCTCTCCACGCTGCAGGTTAACAGTTGCCGTGGCTTGGTCTCCGAGATCTTTGAATGGGACGGACGACGATAGTGATACAGGAGCTCCGCCACCTGTGACCACTACACCATACTGTGCGACAGTTAGCGAGGGATCAACTGTAGCATATCCTGGTTTGGGCTTAAATGTGACCGTGAGCTCGACTTGCCCGTCAGTGCACTCTGCCATACGATGGATTTCATTGAATTGTACGTGTTTGCCATCCGTCCTTTCGTAGCAGGGCATGAAGTCCGTTAACGTCACTGTACCAGTGTCAGTTTGAAAAACCGTCTGCAACACGTTGGTTTCACCCAAATAAGATTGACTGGATTCGAAGTGCAAGCTCGGTTTTATGCCAAACCTTCCACCTTTCTCATCGTCAAGAATGGCGGCAAATATGCTGGGCGAATCAAACCTGGGAAGACAGCACCAGTCAATGGAACCATCCCTGGCTACCAGGGCTGCTGAAACCATGTTCCCAATGATGCCGTAGTCACTAATCGGTTTATAGACCAAACCTGACACGCTCCTTCATTTCTCTTACTTGATCTTATTGCCATAGCTACATAGACTTAAGGCCTTGTTCCTGTATCGACTATTCGCGAATAAAATCGCTGATCTGTCCCTGGCGACGCTCTCGCACGGTTGCCGGATCATGTCCGTACTTGTGTCCTCCAAATCCGTGCCGCATCATCGCTATTGCCCGTGCCCAAAACTTATCATCGTCGCGCGAGGAGATAAGCTGCATAACAGCCTGTGCAATGACCGGCACAGGAACCTCCATGTGCATGGCATCGTCCACCAGCCAGTTCACTTCACCAGTGTCGTCGACATAGGCAGGTATCTTGTCTAATCCGTCCTCTTCTCGATATGCCGCTTCCATAAGGTCTATGAGCCAGGAACGGATAACAGACCCGTGGCGCCAGCATCGCAGTATCTCTTTGATATCGAGTTTTTCCCTGTAGTGCTCAAGAAGGTCAACACCTTCACCAATTGCCTGGAGCATACCGAACTCTATTCCGTTATGGACAAGCTTGGTGAAATGGCCTGCTCCAGGCGGTCCAGCATGAACGTATCCCCTTGGTGTAGCAAGCTCGATCAGGATTGGTTCGATTCGGGCTATTGGCTCCATGTCACCACCGGCCATAAAGCAAGCACCATGGCGGGCACCTTCCACACCACCGCTTGTCCCGAGGTCAACGAAGTTGATTCCCTTTTCAGATAGACTTCGATGGCGGCGTATTGAGTCGCCCCAGTAGGAGTTACCCGCATCGACAATAATGTCACCCTTATCTACATGTGGAACAATATCGTCGATAACACTGTCGACAGCCGGTCCAGCAGGAACGTAGATGAATAAGGGTCGAGCTGGCGATAACTTGTCGCGAAAACCATCGAGACTATTAGCCTCTACCATGCCGGCCTTTTTTAATTCGTCAGACACACTTTTGAGATCAAAACCCACGACGCGCATGCCCTTCTCCAAGGCTTGAAGTGAAAGATTCGCTCCCATGCGGCCAAGGCCAACAACACCGAACTCCCTTTTTGCATCTGCCATGTCATTCTCCTTTATTCAGGATTGATTTGCGTGTTATTAATGCTTAATTGCTTACCATGGATTTTATAATAGCACGAGCAGGAGCGCCATCTCTTCCAACAATTCTCAGTGGTAAACATATGAGGTTGTATTTGCCAGGCGTTGCATCTGATAGGTTCAGTCCTTCAATAGTCCATATACCACTACTGAGAAGTGTCTTATGTACATAGGGTCCGCCATGCTTGAAACTCCCGACAGACAGATAATCAGCGCCAATCAACTGTATGCCCCGATTCGCAATGTATTCTGTGGAAATAATACCTGATTTGTAGTAGGCCTAATTGGTATGGTGTCCCTGGAAATCCTGATACTTTACACCTTTGTCAGAGTGTTTTTTCTCGCCTTTCTCAAGTGAGTGGGCTCTTTG
>CAZZAC010000003.1:0-54298 GCA_964652095.1 uncultured Dehalococcoidales bacterium
TTCGCCTTTACGTCGTTGCCAGGCTAGCGAAGTCAGCTGAAGCAAGCTTGTTAGGAAAATAGAGTTGACCCCATTAAAATAATGGTTTTTCCCCGACTTGATTTCTTGTGTTGATGCAGGATATAATTCGTCGCTTGGGAATGAAAATTGCCGTTAGTGGTAAAGGGGGGGTAGGCAAAACGATGTTAGCCTCTCTCCTTTCCACCACACTTACCCAGTCTGGATACTCTGTCCTGGCCATAGATGCCGACCCAAATGCTACTCTGGCAGGCGCTCTCGGCTTTCCCCGCGCAGAGAAGATAATCCCCATATCTGAGATGGGAGACCTGATTGAAGAAAGGACAGGGGCACGTCCTGGCCAGGCAGCACCTTACTTCAAATTAAATCCCAGGGTTGATGATATACCGGAAAAGTATTGGGTAGAGCATAATGGAATCAAATTAATGGTAATGGGACGGTTAAAAAAGGGTGGTAGTGGTTGTTATTGTCCCGAAAATGCCTTGCTGGAAGCTTTAATTTTCCACATACTCCTGCGGAGGGATGAAGTAGTCATAATAGATATGGAGGCCGGAATAGAGCATTTAGGGCGGGCAACAGCGAGAGCGGTGGACAAGATGATTATTGTGGTGGAACCAGGTAAAGGGAGTATTGATACAGCCTACAGGATAAGGGAGCTGGCAAAAGACATAGGTTTGGGAAACATCGCAGTGGTGGCTAACAAGACCCGCAGTGAACAGGACAAGGATTTTCTTATTGCCGCCATGCCCGATTTTGAATTTTTGGGCTTTATTCCCTACGACCAGAGCATAATAGAAGCTGGTCTTGGCAATCTTCCCCTCATCAATTCAAGTCCAGAGGTCATCAGCCAAGTGCAGGATATTGCGGAACGTCTTAGTGCTGTCAAGACGGGCAGTACCGATAAACCGATAAGTTAAGAAAGGAGGTTTAGATGACGGCAAAGATAATTTCGGGAAACGAAGTAGCCAAGGAGATTAGGGCTGAGTTAAAAGAGCGAGTATCCAGGCTCAAGGAACAGGGCGTAACGCCGGGTCTGGTCATGATTCGTGTGGGAGAGGACCCGGCATCCGTTTCCTACGTCTCGGGCAAGGAAAAGGCGGCTGATGAGATAGGCGTGTGGTCACAAACCATCGTCCTGCCCGAAGTCGCCTCGGAGGCGGAACTCCTCTCCAAAGTGGAGGAAATGAACAAAGCAGAGCATGTTGACGGTATACTGGTTCAATTGCCATTACCAAAACACATCAATACGGATAAAGTGCTAAATCTCATCGACCCGGCTAAAGACGTGGATGGCTTCCACCCTGTCAACGTGGGCAAGATGCTCATCGGAGACCCCTATTTCATGCCCTGCACACCGCATGGCGCAGTGGAGTTAATGATCCGCAGCGGCAACCCCCCTGAAGGCAAGCATGTGGTCATATGCGGTCGAAGCAACATAGTAGGCAAGCCTCTCATGGCCATGCTGGTACAGAAAAACAAGCGTGCCAATGCCACCGTGACCGTCGTCCACACGGGGACCAAAAACATGGCCGAAATCACCAGACAGGCGGATATCTTGGTTGCCGCAATGGGCTCTCCGGAAGTTATTAAAGCAGATATGGTAAAAGAGGGGGTAGTCGTTATCGATGTAGGTGTAAACCGGGTGGGATGGAAACCCAGCAAGCTGGATCCCAGCAAGCAGGTCGCTGACCTCAGGGGGGATGTAGAGTTCGAGACGGTCAAAGAGAAAGCCAGCGCTATTACCCCGGTGCCCGGAGGGGTTGGCCCCATGACTATCACCATGCTTATGGTCAATACAGTAGTAGCAGCCGAGCGCAGGGCTGAGCGTATGCGAAAATAATAGATTAATAAACGACAAAGGAGGTTACCGTGGCTTATGATGCGACAAAACTGAAAGATTGGCAGATTGCGGAAGCTGCCGAAGAAAACATGCCGACCCCTGATGAGTGGCGGGAAAAATTGAACTTGCAGAAGGATGAAATTATTCCTTACGGGAGGCTGTGCAGGCTCGACTTCCTGAAGGTTATCGAGCGCCTCAAGAACAAGCCAGACGGCAAATATGTTGAGGTAACTGCTATTACCCCCACACCACTGGGCGAGGGGAAAACGACGACCACCATGGGTATCCTGGAAGGTATGGGCAAACGGGGTAAGAATGTGGGCGGTTGTATACGTCAGCCCTCCGGTGGTCCGAGTATGAATATCAAGGGTACTGCTGCTGGCGGTGGCAATGCGCTGCTTATTCCCATGACTGAATTTTCTTTGGGGCTTACCGGCGACATTAACGATATAATGAATGCCCACAATCTGGCCATGGTGGCGCTTACCTCTAGAATGCAGCATGAGCGCAACTACAGCGACGAAGAGCTGGCCAAGCGCAGCAGAATGCGCCGCCTGAACATTGACCCTACAAGGGTGGAGATGGGTTGGATCATGGACTTCTGCGCCCAGAGCCTCAGGAACATCGTAATAGGCCTCGGTGGTCGCATGGATGGCTACACAATGCAGTCCAAGTTCGGTATTGCCGTGAGCTCCGAGCTTATGGCTATGTTATCTATTGTCACGGACCTGGCGGACCTGCGCAAAAGGATGGACGAGATTACCGTCGCTTTTGACAGAGATGGCAATCCTGTTACTACCGCCGATCTGGAGGTGGGAGGCGCTATGACTGCCTGGATGCGCAACACAATCAATCCCACCCTAATGTGCACCGCGGAATACCAGCCCTGTATGGTGCATGCCGGTCCCTTTGCCAACATCGCTGTGGGGCAATCCTCCATCATCGCCGACCGCATCGGGCTGAAGATGTTTGATTATCATGTTACCGAGAGCGGCTTCGCCGCGGACATCGGATTCGAAAAGTTCTGGAATGTCAAGTGTCGCTATAGTGGTCTCAAGCCGCATGTGTCGGTACTTACCACCACCATCAGGGCACTGAAGATGCATGGTGGCGGCCCCAAGGTAGTGGCTGGTCTGCCCCTGCCCGAGTCCTACACTAAGGAAGACCTGGGACTTCTGGAGAAGGGCATTCCCAATATGCTGCACCACATCAACACCATCAGGACATCAGGCATCAATCCCGTGGTGTGCATCAACTCCTTCCACACTGACACTAAGGAAGAGATTGCCATGGTGCGCAAGGCAGCCGAGGCAGCCGGGGCACGTTGTGCGCTCAGCGAACACTGGCTTAAGGGTGGTGACGGTGCCCTGGAGCTCGCTGATGCAGTTAAGGAAGCCTGCGAAGAGAAGAACGACTTCAAATTCCTCTATCCCATGGAGATGAAGCTACGGGAGCGTGTAGACAAGATTGCCAAGGTGGTCTATGGAGCCGATGGTGTGGCGTGGTCTCCTGATGCTGAGGCTAAGGCCAAGATATTTGAGGCCGATTCCAAGTACGATGATTACGCCACCATGATGGTGAAGACCCATCTGAGCTTGACACACGACCCGGCCATTAAAGGGGTTCCCAAGGGATGGACCCTGCCCATTCGCGACGTGTTGATTTATTCCGGGGCGAAATTCCTCTGCCCCTGCGCCGGCACAATCAGCCTGATGCCAGGAACCAGCTCCAATCCAGCCTTCCGAAGGGTAGATGTCGATACAAAGACTGGCAAGGTACAAGGGCTCTTCTAAAGGATGATAGCCCTGTCTGAGAAGATAACTTCTGCTTTACGATATTCTCTCCCTCAAGGGAGAGAATAAGGGGAAGGGTACTGGTAAAAGTTAAAAGCGTTTCTTTGACGATTGATGGCAAGAAAATAGAAGCTGCCCCAGGTGAAAAGGTCCTGTGGGCAGCTCTGGATAATGACATCTACATCCCCAACCTTTGCGCCATTCGGGAAAAGAGCGAGCCTTTTGCTTCTTGCCGCCTCTGCTTTGTGGAGATAGAAGGTAAGGATATGCCAGTTACAGCCTGTACTACGCCTGTGGCAGAAGGAATGGTGGTTAATACCAAAGGGGCAAAGGCATTGAGGCTAGCCCGCACCGCTTTGGAATTGCTTCTAGCCAGTCTCCCTGTAGATTGCGCCCATTGTCTAAAAAGTGGCTCTTGTGAACTTCAGAGAATAGCCAAGCATCTCGGCGTGAAGCTCAAAACAAAAAGGTTCAGGAAAATCCTGCCTGAGCTACCCATAGATTCTAGCAGTCCCTTGTTCATTTATGACCCTAATAAGTGTGTGCTCTGCGGCAGATGCGTTTGGGTATGCCAGGAAAAACTGGGCAAAGGAACCATTGGTTTTGCTTACCGTGGCTTCCGGAGGATGGTCACCACTTTTGGAGATGAGCCTATGGGTAGGTCCAGTTGTCAGGACTGTAGCGAGTGTGTTGCCGTTTGCCCAGTTGGTGCTCTGGTATTCCGTAAGGGGCTATAATCCGTAGCGTCATCAAGAACATAAAGCAAAGTCCATCAGCCAGACTTAGCCTCGATTAAAGACGAGAAAGCTTAATCTAGCCTTTTCCTTATTCTCCAACAGGCTCGACTTTCACCAGCTCTAAAAGGAGCCGAGGACAGAATCGGCGAAGGGTTCCCAGGCACGCCGCTCCTCATCATACGGGGCTTCTACCAGTATGCATTGCTTTCCCAGAACCATGGTCTCCCGCCGCTCACCATAGAGTTTCCATTCACCTATGCTCTCGCAACTGGTGCCCCCATGATGGGCAAAACCCGCCCAGGCGTCTTGGATTTTCCTCGACAGAGCCCGGGCTTCTTCGCCAGAACCGGTGAAATTGTCATCCAGAGTCCCGAACACAAACCCCAGATCCAGTGCATGGCAAGCACCAAGAATTCCGTTCATTAGCGGTGAAACCCAGTTGAACAGGTACATGTAAGTCGGCTGTTGACGGCGATAATGTGCCTCGGCAAGCTTAATCGCCGGCATGCGAAAAACCCTGTCCGATTGGATAGCAATAAACAATTCAGCAGGGGTGACCGGAAGGTTGCGCTGGCTACGAGCCTGGCGGTAGGCTTCTACCAGCCCGGTCCCATCCCCACCCGGAATGAGATGCTGGCAACGCCGCAACAGGCCAGCCTTGTTCAAGTTGGGAAGATTTTTATCCAAAACGGCAAAAACCTTCCATTCATCCAGGGTGGTACCGATCAGGACTGGAACATTGTCTGCCGAGCCGCCAGCAATAGCGTGGATCGGCAATTCCGGAATCACATTGCCTTCAACCACGGGTCTGAGAGGCAAGTCACCGATAGCCAATTTCGGATCCTGCGCTCTAGCCATAACTTCCACCTGAGCATTGAGGATTTGCTGCTCAGTAAGCGACCGCAATTTGTTAACATCGGTCGGCTTTATATCTAGAATGTCGAGAAAGATAGCCCCCATTTTTTCAGCACGCTCTAGCGAGTTCACATGATGAGCAGCCCCACTTTGGAGGATAGCTCTGTGAAAGAGCCCGCGCGCCCTAGGCATCGCCAGTAGCACCCCCACGCCCATGGCCCCGGCGGACTCGCTGAAGATGGTCACATTGTCCGGGTCCCCGCCGAAGCGCGAGATATTATACCGCACCCACTCCAGCGCAAAGACCTGGTCAAGCAGTCCCTCATTTCCTGTAGCTGGTATCTTGCCTTTTGTGACCTCATTTAGATTAAGGAAACCCAATACGCCCAGTCGATAATTAATAGTCACTATCACCACATCACCGCGTGTAGACAGGGTCCGCCCATTGTAGACCAACCACGAGCCGGCACCGGTGGTGAAGAAGCCGCCATGGACCCAGACCATAACCGGGCGCTTAGCACCATCCAGCCCGGGAGTCCAGATATTGAGGTAAAGACAGTCTTCGCTTTGTGGCTGTTTCTCCGGTGGTTCCAGAAACTGGATCTCCATGGGCGACTGTGGGGCGGTGGGGGCAAACTCCTTCGCCGGTCTAACTCCGCCCCAGGGTTCGGGAGGCCCAGGCGGCAACCAGCGGCGCTCGCCTACCGGCGGTGCCGCATAAGGTATGCCACGGAAAATGTATAGACCTTTTCTGAAAACACCTTCGATTTTGCCTGAGGTAGTCTCGACAACTGCTGTTGAAGCCTCACCCATAGCTTTTCTTGACCTAAAGGCGGACTGAATTATAATAACTTTCACCTCCATCGTCAAACACTACCCCTTTTTTTAGATAATTTGACACGTGCTATACTATTGGTCAGGATTCTGGAAAACTAAACTATGACTGTGTCGGTTAGTCCGGAATCATAACACCCGCTTATTAAAGCTAAAAAGGAGGATGCAATGTTAGAGGTATTTTTAACCGAAGAGCGCAAAAAGTTCAGACAAGAGGTTCAGGACCTGGTCAAGAGCATACCACGGCAGCTTATACTGGACATGGATGCCGATAAAATCGAGTTCCCCTACGAATTTGTCAGGGAAGCCGGCAGGAGAAACCTGCTAGGCATCAGGTTCCCCAAGAAATATGGCGGCAGAGACCTGAAATGGGTGGATGAACTCATCGCGGTGGGAGAGGTCAATAAACTCGGGGTGCCTTTTGCCTGTCTCGTCTCAGTTACCTCCATCGTTGGAGAAGGCTTAAACGTGTTTGGGACAGAGACTCAAAAGGAGAAGTACCTCAAACCATTAATCGCCGGCACACAATGGGCTGGCGAGGCACTCACCGAGCCCAGAGGCGGCTCTGATTTCTTCGGTGCCACCACCGTGGCTCGCAAGAAAGGAAATCACTATTACCTTACCGGACAGAAGCGCTTTGTCGTCGGCTCTGAAGGTGCCGATTTCTTTCTTGTATTCGCCGTCACCAACCCCGGAGCCGGCCGTGACTCTCTCAGCGCCTTCATCGTCGAGAGGGATATGGGCGTGGAGGTAAAGCATGTCTACGGCTTGATGGGCTGCCGCGGTACAGGCACAGGTAGATTGGTCTTCCGCGATGTGTCGGTGCCAGAGGAGAATCTGCTGGGGAAAGAGAACGAAGGGGCAAAGATATTCTATAAATTGATGGTGCCGGAAAGGCTTCTCTCTGGCGGAGTGGGTGGCTCCAGAGCTATTCTGGAATTGGCTGCCCGGTATGCCAACAAACGGAAGGCCTTCGGCCAGACCATAAGGAATTTTGAAGGAGTGAGCTTCAAGATAGCCGACTGCGTCACCAAGCTCGATGCTGTCAGCGCTCTGGCATACGCCGTGGCTAAAACCATCGATGATGGAGTAGGTACTCCGGCTTATCAAAGGAGACTGGTGTCAGAGGTGAAGAAACTGGCTACCCAGACACATTGGGAAGTGGTGAATGATGCCATGCAGATTCTCGGCGGCATTGGGTATACTCACGTCTACCCGGTGGAACGGGCACTCCGGGAAGCCAGACTTATCATGATCTGGACCGGTAGCAACGAAATCATGAACTTAATAATCCAGCATGAATACTATAAGGAAATCCTGGCTAAAGGAATCGAGGGCAGAGATATTGAAGCCGACGTTCCTCTCACCCCAGCAGAGCTGGCGGAGGAAAGGATTTACGAATCAGAACCCATAACCGCTGCCCCATAATATGGAAAGACCTCAGATACAGGCCTCCAATATTGGGCTGACGTCGCTATCCAGCCGAAAAATACTTGATAATGCAAGGCGGGGATAGTACGGATTAAGTTCTTGAAAAACTAAACTGCTACGGAAAAGGAGCACATTTATGGATATCATCGAAGCCGTGAAAAAGCGTAAGAGTATCAGGGGTTACAAACCTGACCCTGTGCCTAAAGAGGTTTTAGAGCAAATACTGGAATTGGCCAGCCATGCCCCATCCGCTATGAACACCCAACCCTGGGAGTTCATTGTGCTCACTGGTGATGTTTTGGAAAATGTGAGACGGAGCAACGTTGCGCTGCTCAACTCTGGAGCGCTGCCTAACCCCGAGCACGTGGTTGTGAGCTGGCCGAGGGAGAGCATTTACCGCCAACGCCAGGTAAACCTCGCCAAGCAGCTTTTCCAGCTTATGGACATACCCAGGGAAGACAAGGAGAAAAGGGCAAGATGGCTGGAGCGAGGATTTCGTTACTTCGATGCGCCGGCGGCAATCATTATTTCCACTGATCGCTGTCTGAGCGAAAGTGGGCCACTGCTCGACATTGGCGCTTTGATACAGACTATCTGCCTTACCGCCCTGCATTTCGGCCTGGGGACCTGCATCGAAGACCAGGGAACGATGTATCCCGAGGTGTTAAGAAAATACGCCCACCTGCCTGAGTCCAAGCGGATAGTCATAGCCATAGCTATTGGCTACCCTGACTGGGATTTCCCTGCGAACAAAGTGGAAAGTGAGCGGGAGCCTATTAAAAACGTCACTACCTGGCTCGGTTTCGACTAAGCAGCCCTTTCAAAGATTTCAAAGATGCGTGGAAATGTTTGCAGAATAATGCTGGCAAGAGGAGCTATTTTCGCCCCAGAACACAACCAATAAAATCTCTTTTCCCGCGGACAAAATCATTTGCCGGCATTTCGCGTTTTCCTTCTAACTGAACCTGGCAAAGCCCTAAGATACCCTGCTTAGTTACCACCCCAACCCCCGGTTGCTCTGCCAAGGCGACTACTTCCCCTATCTCTCCATCTCCCACATCACCAAGAGGAATAGCTTTGTGGATTTTTAGCCGTTGCCCATGACACCACGTATAGCAGCTTGGCCAGGGATTGTACGCTCTTACCATCCGCCAGAGCTCAAGCGCGGAAAGATGCCAATCAATCTCAGCATCTTTACTGGTTATCAACTTACTATAAGTAGCTTGCGACTCATCCTGAGCGTGGGGTTTGAGTTCGCCCTCAAGCCATTTGGGCAAGGTCTCCAACAAAAGCTCGGCTCCCACATCAGCCAGCCTGGAGCTAAGCGAGCCGGTGGTATCCATAAAGGAAATCCCCACTTTTTTCTGGGCTAAAATCGGCCCGGTATCCAATCCAGCGTCCATTAACATTATGGTGACCCCAGTAAGTTCATCTCCGCAGAGAATAGTATTAACGACTGGAGACGGACCTCGGTGCCGCGGCAACAATGAAGGATGAACATTAAGACAGGCAAATTTAACCAAGGAAAGCACTCCCTGGGGAAGAATAGAACCGAAGGCTGCCACAACTACGAGCTCGGGCTGAAAGATGGCCAGCTTCTCCATCACCTCGCTGGATTTAAAAGTCTCGGGTTGCATAACTGGTATTTGTCGCCCCAGAGCCAGCTTCTTCACCGGAGAAAAAACAACTGGGCGACCCCTGCCAGCCGGCTTATCGGGCTGAGTATACACAGCAAGCACCTGGCAGGAACCCTGGAGCAAAGATTCCAATATGGTCACAGCAAATTGCGGAGTGCCCATAAAAACGGTGCGCACCTTCATAGCAAACCTATTTTTAATTAATTTTTTAATTATGTCAAACATTGCCTAGCGAAGGTTTGAGAAAACCTGATATTCTATAACTAGTAAGCTCTTAAATTCTTAACCACACCTTACTACTCTTTTCGGCTATCTTCGTGGCTGAGCATTGCTGGGATTGGGGATAGATTGGAACCAGCGAAAGAAATTTGGGAGAGAGCCCTAGGCAAGCTTCAAATTCAGGTCAGCAAGGCAAATTATACTACCTGGCTTAGCAATAGCCAGGGTCTAAGCTGCCAAGATAATACCTTTGTCATCAGTGTCCCTAACGTTTTTGTCGCTGAATGGCTATCCAAACGCCTTTATCCTCTGGTAAGGAAGACCTTAGTTGATATTACGGGTAACGATATCGACGTCCGGTTCGAAATCCACAATCGCGAACAACTATCAGCTAGCCCTTTGGCTACTCAAACCGATGGCGGGACAAGCAGCAAAGCTACGCATTATAGATTTAATCCAAAGTATACCTTTGATAACTTTGTTGTCAGCGACTCTAACCGTTTGGCTTATGCTGCCGCTGTAGAAGTAGCTGAAAATCCAGGAAGTAGTTATAACCCCCTCTTCATTCACAGCAGCACCGGCCAAGGTAAGACTCACTTACTACATGCTATCGGGCATTTAACGACAAACAATGGGCTGCAAGCGGCCTATATTACCGCGGAACAATTCGCCAATGAATTTGTATTAGCTGTGCGAGAAAACCAAGTTGACAAGTTCCGCAGCAAATTCAGAAGTATCCATATCCTTCTATTTGACGATGCTCACTTCCTGATAGACAAGAAACAAACCTTACAATGTTTCTTCCACACCTTCAACGAGTTGTACAGCAATAACCGTCAAATTGTCATCACCACTGACCGTGCTCCCAAGGACATGCACCCACTTAGCAGCAAGCTAAAATCACGCCTTGAAGGGGGTCTTGTCGTTGACATACAACCACCCGACTTTGAAACACGCCTGAATATCTTACGGGCTAAAGCAGAAACAACGATGACCTCAGAACTGGAAGGGGTGCTGCACATTGTAGCGGAGAAAGTATGCGAGAATGTCCGCCAGCTTGAAGGTGCTTTGGTATATCTCACTGCCCAGGCTAAATTAAGTGGAACCAAGATCACTCCCGAAACAATCAACAAGTTATTAACAAGCACGACCCGTAAACAAGACATAAAGCTGCTCTTACAGGTAGTAGCGGACCATTTCAGCCTTTCAGCAGAAGAGCTAATTAACAAGAAAAGAGATAGAAAAACTACATTGGCACGACACGTGGCCATCTATCTTATGCGCGAAGGACACAGCTACTCTCTAACCGAAATCGGCAAAGAATTAGGTGGCAGAAACCATGCCACAATTCTTCATGGCTACGAAAAAATAGCTAGCGAATTGAGCATTAATCCTAACCTTGCTAACCAAATTGCGGAAATCAAAGAGAAAATTAATTCACAGAAAGGCAATAGAAAGGCATACCAAGCTGTGCAGAATTACTAATAATTTGTGGATAAATTGTTGCTTATCCTGCCCACACTGCCCTCTGAACTCTGAGTTTCCTCACTATTTATTAACCTCACAACAACATTGTTTATAATAATTAGTACTTATCTATTAATATAACTAAGCTTATGTTAGGTTATTAACTTATGATATATAAGAGGGAGATTATAGTTGGGGGTGGATGTGGTGGGGATGGCTGTGTCAGCTTTCGGAGGGAGAAGTATGTTCCTTTTGGTGGTCCGGATGGAGGAGACGGGGGAGTCGGTGGAAATGTGGTTATTGTGGCTAGTCCCAACTTAGTTGACTTGAGCTTGATGGGGTGGAAGAAGGAATTTGTAGCTGGAAACGGCCGTCGAGGAAGCGGTTGGCGGAAGCGGGGCAAGAGAGGGGAGGATTTAGCTATTTCAGTGCCTGTAGGTACACTGGTTTTCGCTAAAGGTGATTCGGGGGAGGAGATACTTTTAGCAGACTTGAGTACCCCCGGGCAAAGAGTTTTGGTGGCTAGGGGGGGCCGGGGAGGGCTGGGTAATGCTCGTTTTGCTACAGCGGTAAATCAAGCTCCTGAGATTGCCAGCAAGGGTGCACCAGGAGAAGAACGGTCTATTATCCTCGAGGTGAAACTCATTACCGATATCTGTATTGTTGGGCATCCAAACTCGGGGAAATCCACTTTATTAGCGGCGATATCGAGAGCCAAACCCGAAATTGCCAATTATCCCTTTACCACTCGCCAGCCAATTTTAGGAGTTATGCTAGGAGATAGGAGAGACTTTATTGTTGCCGAGATTCCCGGCCTTGTTGAAGGTGCTCATCTTGGCAAAGGATTGGGAAATGAGTTTTTGCGCCATGCGGAAAGAACCAGGCTGCTGGTTTATTTATTGGATGGCAGTTCGCCGACCGTTATCGATGACCTCAGCACACTGGATAAAGAGATAGCCTTATACAAAGGCTTAGCACACAAGCCAAAAATCGTGGCGGTAAATAAGATAGATTTGCCTGAGGTTCAAGCTCGTTTGCCTGAAGTGAAGCAGTGCTTTGCCAGGCTTGGGGTGCCTGTCTTTTACATCTCTGCAGTTAGCGGCCAGGCTGTGTTAGAATTGGTGAGGAAAGCCATGGAAATGGTGGACCAGGCAAGCCAGGATGAGGAAATAATTTCGCAGGCACAAATAACGGTATTCCGTCCCAAACCGAGAAAGTAAAGAAGTGAATATAGGCGTTCTTGGTGGCACATTTGACCCTGTTCATATAGGTCACCTTGTTGTCGCTGAGGAAGCAAGAATAAAATTGGGGTTGAGCGAGGTTTTTTTCGTGCCTGCTGGGCAGCCCTGGCTTAAGCTAGACCGTAATATTACCGCGGCAGTCCACAGGGTAGAGATGGTGCGCTGTGCCATAGCTGACAACCCTCATTTTAAGCTTTGTACTCTCGAGGTAGAGCGCCCGGGCCCCTCTTACACTGTGGATACCTTGACAATGCTACGAAAGCAACTAGGCAGCGAAGCAAGTTTTTTCTTCATCCTTGGGCGTGATACCTTAGCCGAGTTGCCCTTGTGGAAGGAACCGCAGAAATTAGTTCAATTATGCCGGCTGGTGGTTCCCCCGAGATTAGGCTCAAAAGATTTGAAGCACTTAGAAACAGCAATACCCGGCTTGCTGGACAAGGTTATTCAGCTTGACATGCCTGTAATCGGGATTAGCTCTTCAGAAATCCGCCAGCGTATAGCTCAGGGGCTGACCATTCGTTACTTGGTGCCTGACAAAGTGGCGGAATATATCGCAAAGCAGAAGCTCTACATTAGGGGGTAGTGATAATAAAGGCATTTAATTCTTGACAGTAGACAATAATTGCTTTTATACCAATTAACACGGAAATTCACCTATATTTGGTAGAGAATATCTATTGACATATGACAATAGATATTCTAAAGTTTAAGGGTTATGTCTAGATTGATGATGGTATTAGTTTATGAGCTCGCTGACATTCGTCATGAACTAGCTAGGCGTACAGCAAAACAAAACGACTACTCTCGGCAAAGGGTTGTTAAACTAATACAGAAACATCTTCCAACGGTTGAGAAAACCGGAGGGCAGTACTTCCTTACGGAAGCAGAGTTAGATGAGCTAGCTGGGAAGGTGCAGAGTAACAAAAGGCCGAGAATGTATTGACAAAAGACAATAGATAAGATAAAATATCATTAATATCATAAAGATAATATTCATAAAGGGAGGTGCAAGAATGCAAACATCTGGTATTAGTGAAAGGGAAATGACAGCTGCCGAGCTCTTTGAGGATTTCCACGGGAGGATGGGATTTAGAAACAAAGTATCAAATGCTCTAATGGCTATTGCGCTGTTCGAAGTCAAATCCAGGAGCAAGAACTTAAGGAAATATATTTCTGATGGTTTAATAATCTCGAAGGAGTGCGTCTCGATCTTAGAAGACATAACTCAGAACTATTCAACTTACCGGCATCGAGACTACACTTCTAAGACGCTTTTTGATATTCTGACGAATCGGGTATCGCAAAACCCTGATAAAAGCAAGCTGGAGACATACAAGAAAGGATTCTCGGCTGCTGAGGAAGTTTTTGAGACAATTCAAGCAGGAGGAAAACCGGACCAAGAAAAGGTGAGGACGGCAGAACAAATAATGACAGAAATTGACCAAGAAATTGAGTCCACATACGCCAGTGAGGAGAGTCTATACCGTGGATCCTTCATTCCAAGGTGAATCTGTCCTTGCCGAGACCATAGCTTCTAGGATACGAGCTGCGGTGCGGAATCTGGCAGATGCAAAAGAACAAATAAAGAAGGAAGGCATAAAGGGTGATACTGACGACAGTCTAAAGAGCCTTCTTGTGGGAATTGTTGAGAAGATTGAAGCACAGATTGAGTTCATTCTGCAAGAAATAAGGGAAATAAGAAGGGACGAGGCCAAAAGAGGCCGTTCTGATCGGGTACATAGGGCCCTCGAAGGGTTCCTCTTTGATGTTGACCTGATCAGGACTACTACCCTTCAAATCCCTACAGAACTTTACTATCTGACAAAGGCTGCTCTCCGCGAGCTGGGACATGAAGATGTCAAGGTGGTGCTTATTCTTGAAGCTTCGCTCGGAACAACTAACCTTTCGGGCAATCTAAAAAGACTCTCTGAATTTTTTGAGGATGTTCTTGACTACATTGACTCAGATTTCCCCTTCTACTGGATCATCTTTGTGCCTCCCTCTCTCATAAGGACACCACTCAACTGGCCGTTAGTTGTTCATGAAATCGGCCATATTCTGGAAAGGCAGAAGTGGCAGTTAGTTGGTAAATATGGTATCGTTCTGTTTTAGGGTATGGCACTTCAATTAACGCTTTTCTGCCGTTTGTGCATATCAACCAGTGCACCTATAAGAGCACCACTGCCAATAAGAAGCACTCCAATTACAGCTATTGGTCTATTGGCGGTAATCAACCCAAAAGGGAAGAGAACCATCGAGGCTATAATTAACCCTATTGCCAATTTGTTCATTTGTTAACACCTCCTTTTCTTTTGAAGTTCTTTATGAACAGCTACTAGGTCTAACGGTTTCCACGCCAGCAACTGGAGTTTAGTACTCCAGAATATGCTAACAAGGACAATGGCGATAGCTATTATGGGGTGGAGTAATGTTGGCGTGGGAACGGAATCGAGCATATCCCCAGCCACGAAAAGTGCCACTACAATAATAAGAATTGCCGTAGCCAAATACATGACTCTATGTATTAGGTCTAGCCATAATAGCTTTCTCAATAAATCCTCCTCCAGCCTTTGCGGTGTTTCCTCGTGAGGCGTTCGCCTTTCCTGTCTGAGTAAACGGCACTCACCGAAGGCATAGGCAAATGCCTTTGGTGAGGCTTAATCCTTCGGCGTTTGAAAGCCCCTTCGATGCTCACCTTCGGCTGTTCGAGCTTCATGCGTGGCGATATGCGTCTTGCCCGCTCGACCTCTACGGGTACTGGCATATTCACCACGTCAGCCCATGTCTTAACGTCATAGCGTAGCTTGGCTTTCTCTGCGGGTGTCCTACCCTTCAGCGACTCATGCGGTTTAAGGAAGTTATAGTAAGCGAGAAACCCGCTTGCGAAGGTGATTAGCGTATCAATATCTCGAAACGCCTTCATAACCTTTGTTCGCTCTTTCAGCGTTTCATGGAAGCGTTCTATTCGGCTTGTGCTTTCGTCTGCTACTTTGAAGGGTGAGCCTTGTATGTGCTCGGTATATCCACCTAGAGCGGTGAAGATACCATCGGGGTATGACTTCATCTTGTCGGTAAGTATCACCTTCGGTGGTTTGCCAGCACGCTTAACGGCATCTTGGACTAACCGCTTGGCATCCTGCGTGGTGCGGGTGAGCGATACCCTAGAGGCAAGAAGGAAGCGGGTGTCAGCGTCTATGATGTCCCAGAACCAGACCTTAACGCCTTTGTCCAAGTCTATCATCGTCTCGTCAGCTACCCACTTATCGCCGACTTTAGGCTTGGACTTGGCAAAGTGATTGGCTGCTTGCTGGGTGTATTTGTCTATCCAGTTATAGACTACGGACTTGGAAGGGAAATAACCTGTTTCCTGTCTGATGTGATGGCGAATGTCCGTTATGCTACTACCCGTGTAATACAAAGCTAAGGCACTCGCTATTTGTTCACCCGATACCTTCATGTGGAAGGGTGTATCATCGGCTTTGAACCTTCGGTTACAGGCTTTACATAAGTAGCGCTGCGTACCAGCCTGAAAGCCGATTTTAACTACATCGGTTGAATCGCAGTGTTTACAAATTACCTTACTAATTTCGTTAGCCATTTATCGTTATGCTAGGGAATTGCCTCTTTAGTATCTTGAGAATAGGGCAATGATGGACATCACAAGTGGGTACATTTGGTCTATCTGGCAAAGCTATTGACAAGGGATTGTAGTCCAACACATGAAAGCCCCTTTTGCCATTTGAAGAGTTCAACTCCAATCTCGCCATTGTCCGCAAGAGTTCGTAGCCCTTCCAGAGTTCATGGACAGGTTCACCTATTGCTATTGAGATTTTCCTAAGCATCTCATAGCTATTATGGCAAGTTGTTATATTGTGTTCTTTAAGGTATGCCAACATTTTGTCAGCTACTTGCCTCTTCTGAGATAATGGTGTCCTCATTTTTACTGCCCTTCTACTAGCTCGTATGTCTTCGAGAAAATATCTGGCTTACAGGGGTAAAGTTCACCCTGAATACCCTCGATTATCCAATCGCCTTTATCGGCTCTGTGATTACCTTCTAGGGTTTTGATTATCAAATGGTCAGGGTATATCAGGATAGAATTTCCGAGCTTTAGGATTGCCGCTATATTTTCCTTACCGCCGTCATATTGAATTGCCTCAATTATCACTGGCTTCTTTCTAAATCTCATAACTAGCTCCTTTCTCGTTCATACCCTAAAACAGAACGATACCGTAAATATTATGAATATCCGATTGTTCCTTCGCTTTTTGACCGTGACATGAAGTCCTACTACGCTCAAGAGTTTCAAGCTGACTTCGTTGCGGTTTCATACTTGGGCCCTATATTTGTGCGTAGGCTTTTCGCCGTTTATGATACTGGGGAGTTCAAGATTTCGCTAACCCATCCTCCGCGGAGGGAGCGTTTTGGAGCTATCGCCGAGACACTCGAACAAATGGGGTTCTCAAGCGAAGCAAATGACATTAGAAAGAAAATTGAAAAAGAAAAAGTTACGATAGGCTCCGGTCCTATTGAATATTTGAACGAAATCCGCTCTGAAACTCTGGTGAAGTTGAATGAGTCAAGTTGTGCCTATAGTCGCGACGATGCTAAAGAAAGGAAAGCGAGGAGCAGGCTTGATCGATTTGTCATATATGCAGACGACGTAAGAACGCTTCTAAATGTAGCAGACAGTGTTCTACAAGGTAAATTGCAATCTGTGTCGGACCCGACTGAGAAAAGAAATACGGAGAGGGATTTCGACTATCTTCTAATGGATAGCATACGTCTCCACTACATCAAAGACCTTGTACAACCTGCGTCGTTAAACTCGAGCTCTCCGTTGGTGTAGCTGTCCCAGATAACGAATCAAATCTTGGTCTGGTTTGGGTGGCTTGATCCGAACTTGGTGTTGAAACTTGCCTTTATATTCACTTTCTACTTGTGCCGTCAACTCAAACATCAGGTGTGCTACTCGTTGTAAAGGATATAATTTGACTGGCATCCTCCCGGTATTTTTGAGCTCAAAAGTCAAGTGCCCTTTGAACCCTGGGTCTACTCTTTCTGCCGTTGCGTGCACTTCAATGCCGGATTTCGCCAGAGAACTTCGCCCGCCCACCCTGCAACATATGTAATTCGGTATAGCTACATATTCCATGGATTGTGCGAGAACGAAACTTCCTGGCTGAACAAAGTAGTATTCTTCTTTTTCGATGTCAATTTCCCTTAAAAAGTAAAATTCTCGTTCCGGTGTCTCTTCTGCTAAATCAATGAATCCTTTTTTCATGTGAAGAAATTCTCTGAAGTATACGTCAAGCCTCAAATCTATTCCCACTGGGCTTAATTGTTCTTGCATGCTCAAGATGGGATTGACAACGATAATATCTCGTTCAATGAGCTTTCTTATCTCCCAATCAACCAAGGTTCTTTCTCGCTGAGATAGCCCACATGAATCACAATACTCGCTACCAAAACGAAGCTTTGCCTCACAGAAACGGCATTTCTTAGTTTTATGAATCATGATGCTCTCCTCTAATTCTTAATTGGTCATCAGATTGTCAAAATTACCTTCTAAAAGTTTCGCAATAAGCTTGTTTATATATCGAGGTTCCTGACACTTTGCGCGTGGGCTTGGATGAATCTTTTGCGGGGCGGAACTTCGTCACCCATTAGCATATGAAAAGCCTGGTCTGTGGCTATAGCATCCTCTACCTGTACTTTGAGCAGGGTTCTGCAGGCGGGATTCATAGTTGTCTCCCATAGTTGTGTGGGAGTCATTTCCCCCAGCCCTTTGTATCTCTGAATCTCCATTTTGTTTTCTTTCAGCTCCTTAATTCTTTCTTCCTTTTCCTGTTCAGAGTAAAGCCAGAACTCCTGTTTACCGGACTTGATGCGGTAAAGGGGTGGTTGGGCAATGTAGAGATAGCCCTGGTTAATTAACTCTGTCATATGGCGGTAAAAGAAGGTAAGGAGCAAAGTACGAATGTGTGAGCCATCAACATCGGCATCGGTCATGATGATTATTCTGTGGTAGCGAAGTTTAGAGCTATCAAATTGTTCGTCAGCACTTGCTTTTAACGCTGTGACGATGGCTCTTAGCTCTGCATGTTCTAGAATCTTATCTTTGGCAGCCTTTTCTACATTTAGTATTTTGCCTCTCAGAGGGAGAATAGCTTGAAAGCGGCGGTCTCGCCCTTGTTTAGCTGAGCCGCCGGCTGAGTCACCTTCAACCAAGTAAATCTCGCATTTTGCTGGCTCTTTCTCTGAACAATCTGCTAGTTTCCCTGGCAGAGTTGATGTTTCGAATCCCGTCTTCTTTAAAACGAGGTCACGAGCTTTACGCGCCGCCTCTCTGGCTCTGGCGGCGGTGAGGCACTTCTCTATGATTGCCTTGGCCTCGTTGGGGTGTTGCTCTAGGTAGAGGGACAAGCCATTTGCTACAGCAGATTCAACCTGACTTTTTACTTCGGGATTTCCCAACCTTGCCTTAGTTTGCCCCTCAAACTGGGGCTGGGGCAGTTTTACACTGATGATGACCGCTGCCCCTTCACGCACATCTTCCCCGGTTAAGTTGGGGTCGGTATCCTTTAAAAATTTAGTACTCCGGGCATAATCATTGAAAACCCGGGTTAATGCTGAGCGGAAGCCGGTAAGGTGGCTGCCTCCGTCTCTGGTATTGACACAGTTGGCGAAGGAGAGAGTGGATTCGATGAAGCTATCGTTATATTGTAAAGCTGCTTCAATTATCGTGCTATCTGTCATAGTGGAGATATAAATAGGGTAGGGGTGAATAACAGCTCTATTTCTATTCAGGCGGCGAATGAAACTAGCTATCCCCCCATCGAAGTAGAACGCTTTCTCTTGATTGTTTCTCTCGTCTTTAATAGCTATTTCTACCCCTTTATTCAGGTAAGCTAGTTCCCTTAATCGCTGGCAGGCCACGTCGAAATCGTAGTCAATGTTCTCGAAGATTTCCTTATCAGCAAGGAAGGAAATTGAAGTGCCTGTGTCCTGTGCGTCGCCGGCAATTTCTACATCGCCTTGGGGAACCCCCTGGCGGTATTCTTGGCGGTAAAGTTTCCCTTGGCGTTTAACCTCAGCTTTAAGCCAGGAGGACAAGGCATTTACTACCGAAGCACCAACGCCGTGGAGGCCACTGGATACACCATAGACATGATTGCTAAACTTGGCTCCGGCGTGCAGGCGAGTCAGCACTGCTTCCAAGGCGGTGACATCTTGTCCCGGGATAGTTTCTGTAGGAATACCTCGTCCATTATCAGTTACAGTGACGCTATTATCCTCATGGATTGTTATTCCAATTTGGTCACAATAGCCGGCCATGGCTTCGTCTATGCTGTTATAGACTATCTCGTAGAGGATTTGGTGTAATCCGTGTCGATCGGTGCCGCCAATATACATTCCTGGGCGTAAACGTACGGCCTTGATTTCATCTAAAATTTGGATATCTTTGGCGGTATATTCCGAGTTTAGTTGGTTATTTATGTCATTTTGAGGCATAGGTAGTTTATTCCCGAGTACATTTGCTGAAGTGTAAAATTAGAATAAGAGAGGGAAAATTTAGGCTTCCCTTATAGGTCAATAGCATAGTACATTATATCATATTTTGAGCTGTTTAAGCATTCTGGCTATTTCAGCTAAGGGAATGGTTTTCTGTTCTCCGCTTCTCATGTCCCGCAACATTACATTTCGCTTGCTGATTTCTTGTTCGCCGAGGATAAGGGCGTAGGTAATGCCTAAGGAATTAGCTTGTCTCATCTGCCTTCTCAGGCTCTTATCACCTGTAGCCAGGATAACAGCAATGCCAGCTTTGCGTAGCTCTGAGGCAATCTTCATCGCCTCAATCTTAGCTTCTTCTTCCAAGTAGGCGATGAAAGCATCAGGCTTGGGCAATGCCGGGATATCTAATTTCTGTTCTTTTAGATTCAATATTATTCTTTCCAGACCGGCCGCAAAGCCCACCGCAGGAGTTGGTTTTCCTCCTAATTGCTCGATGAGGTTATCATAGCGACCACCTCCGCCAAGTGTGCTTTGTCCACCTTTCTCTTGAGGTTCAACCTCAAACACTGTCCTGGTGTAATAATCCAGGCCACGGACCAATCTAGGATTCAATTGAAAGGGGATGCTCATTGCCCCTAAATATTTTTGAACACTTTGGAAGTGGATTTGGCATTCATGACATAGATAATCGGGAATTTTCGGTGCGGTTTTAGCTATCTCCTGGCAAGATGGTTTCTTGCAATCAAGCAGGCGTAGCGGGTTCTTGACCAGCCTGGCTTTGCAATCAGGGCAGAGATGGTCTGCATAACCTGAATAATGCTGTCTCAGTACTTCTAAATAGCCGGGGCGGCAAAGCTTACAGCCAATGCTATTGAGTTGAATAGAAATCCGAGAGAGCCCTAGCGAATAAAAGAATTGTCGGGCCATTTCAATTGCTTCAGCATCGAGGGTGGGGTCGGCCTCCCCTAATGCCTCAAAGCCAAATTGGTGATGCTGACGGTATCTCCCAGATTGAGGGCGCTCATACCTGAAGGCCGGTCCAATGTAATAAAGCTTCACGGGTTGAGGTAAGTTAAATAATCCATGCTCTAGGTAAGCTCGGCAAACTGGCGCTGTTCCCTCTGCCCTTAAAGCTAATTCTTGCCCACTTTTATCTTCGAAGATATACATTTCCTTGTCGATGATGTCTGTCCCCCCGGCCACAGTTTTAGTGAAAATCTGGGCATCTTCGAATATCGGCGTGCTCAATGGTTGGTAACCATAGAGCTGGCATAAGGAAATAGCTTTTTCCTCTATGTATTTCCAGTAGGCATGCTCTTGTGGCAGGATGTCGAATGTCCCCCGAGGTGCTTTATGCAAAGAAATCCTCCTTGTCTATCTTGTAGTTTACCATATTACTTAATTTGCGTTACCTTTGCTATTACAGTATTATGAATTAAATGGAAGTTAATGCGCTTATAGAACAGGCTAGCGCTTACCTGCCTGATGATAAGGTAGCTCTGGTTAAAGCAGCTTACGAATTCGCTGCGAGAGCTCACCAGGGGCAATTGCGTAAAACAGGAGAGCCTTATTTAGAACATCCTTTAAAGACAGCTATGATTTTGGTTGAGTTTCACCTTGATGCTGAAACCTTAGCTGCTGCCTTGTTGCACGATGTCCCCGAGGATTGTGGTGTATCATTAGACGAGATCGAGGCCGACTTTGGTTTACAGGTAGTTAAACTTGTTGATGGAGTTACGAAGCTGAACAGGCTTACAAGTCGAGCTCGAACGAGGGAAACAAAGTCGAAGGTTCAGGCGGAAAACTTACGCAAAATGCTCCTGGCTACGGCTGAAGACCTACGGGTGGTTCTTATCAAATTGGCAGACAGGTTACATAACATGCGTACACTGGGTGCTTTACCCGCAGAGAAACGGCGTGCTATCGCTCAAGAGACCCTGGAGATATATGCTCCCCTGGCGCACCGTTTAGGTGTGCGGGAGGCGAAATGGCAATTAGAGGATTTAGCTTTTCGCTATCTGAAGCCACGGGTGTACCATCGGATTGCTCGTTTGGTAGCCGGAAAACGAGCCGAGAGGGAAGGCTTTGTAACCGAGCTTAGCCAGATGCTATGCCAGGAATTGGATAAGGCAGGTATAAAAGCTAAGGTTTCCGGCCGGCCAAAGCATATTTACAGCATATATCAAAAGATGGGCAAGTATGATGCGCGGGGTAAGAATTTTGGGGATATCCATGACCTTTTCGCCTTACGTGTGTTGGTGGACTCGGTTTCAGATTGTTATAAGGCATTAGGTGTACTTCATAATCTTTGGCGTCCTATTCCTGAAGAGTTCGACGATTTTATTGCTAATCCCAAGGATAATGGCTATCAAGCTTTGCATACTACGGTAATGTGTCAAGGTACAACACCGCTAGAAATACAAATTCGGACCCATGATATGCATCGGGTCAACGAATATGGGGTGGCTGCTCACTGGCTCTATAAAGAAGGGAAAGTAGGTGAGCAATTTAAAGATGAAATAGCTTGGCTGCGGCAACTTGGTGATTGGAGGGAGGAGCTTGATAGTGAAGAATTTTTGGAGTCTATTAAAACCGACGTTCTAGTGGATCGAGTGTTTGTCTACACTCCTAAGGGGGAGATAAAAGAGTTGCCCAAGGCGGCTACTCCTCTGGATTTCGCCTTTCGAATTCATACGGACTTGGGCTATAGATGTATTGGAACGAAAGTGAATGGAAGGCTTAGGCCCTTGAATTATGCTCTTAAGAATGGCGATGTGGTGGAGATTATGGCCAGCAAAGTAGATAAAGGCCCGAGTCTGGACTGGCTTAATCCCGAGCTTGGCTATCTTAAGACGTCTCACGCGCGAAGCAAGGTTCGGCAATGGTTTAACAAGCAAGAACGAAGTCAATGTATTGAAACTGGCAAGCAAATTTGGGATAAGGAGCTTAAGAGGTTAGGCATCGGTTTGCCCAGTGTTGACGAAGTAGCGCGTCTACTTGACTATGACGGCGCAGATGACCTTTTTGCCGCCTTGGGCAGTGGCAGCATCAATTCTTCTCAAATAATTCTTAAACTAAGTGGAGAGTTGGAGCCAACTGAAGAAGGGATTGAAGTTCTGCCCCCGCGGAAGATCAATCCCGTGAGTATTAACGTGTTGGGTGTGGGGGATTTACTTACTCGTTTGGCTAATTGCTGTCATCCCTTGCCTGGGGATAAGATTATTGGGTATATTACTCAAGGCCGGGGTATCACTGTGCACCGGCGGGATTGCCCTAATATTATCCATGAAGAGGAGAAAGAAAGGTTGGTCAAGGTCGAGTGGGGTGATGTGGCGCAGGTTTACCCCGTGATGATTCAGGTTGATGCTTGGGATAGAGTTGGCCTTGTTCGGGATATTAGTGCTATTATAGCCGAGGAGGGGATAAACCTTAGTGAGGTAAGCATGAGCAATCATCGTGATGATAATGTCACACTGCATTTTGCCTTAGAGGTGAAAAGTGCTGCTCAGCTAAGCAAAATAATGTCCAGAATTTATTCAGTGTGGAACGTAATAAGTGTAACAAGAAAGGGGGAAATAAGTGTCAACTAGTAAGCAAGGTAACAAAGTAGCCAGGACAGCAGAGAGAAGGCGGTTACGGAATCGCTTGGTGCGCCGTAGTGTCAAGACACGTATGGTTAAAGCGAAAAGCTCAGTTGATGCCGGGGAAGAATCGGCACATCAGAAAACAATGCTGGCTATGAGTAGTGTAGATAAAGCAGTGAGCAAAGGGGTTATTCATAAAAATAAAGGCGCCAGACTTAAGTCTCGCTTAATGAAGAAGCTAAATAAGAAGTAGTCAACTGGTAACCGATGGCTATTAAGTCGCTTTCGCCAAAGCAGGAACGAATTATCAACTTTGTCACCGAATTTTTGCATGATAAAGGTTATCCTCCTACTATTAGAGATATTGCCGCTGGATGTGGGATAAGCTCCACCTCGGTGGTAGCTTATAACCTGAACAAATTAGAACAAGCAGGATATATTCGCCGCCACAGTGACATATCTCGGGGAATTAAGTTCTTGACCCCACAGCAAAAAGGAAGGAAACTTGTTTATATTCCCATAGTGGGGGTGATAGCTGCTGGTGAGCCTATTCCTGTGCCTGATACAGGCAATATTGCTCCCAATGAGGGATTAGAAGTTAGTGAAGAGTTAGTTCACGGCAAGCAAGATATTTATGCCCTTCGAGTAAGAGGAGATTCTATGCTGGATGCCTTGATAGGAGACGGGGACATAGTTTTAATGGACTATGTGGGCAGTGCTGAGAATGGCGATATGGTGGCGGTCTGGCTTAAGGAAGAACAAGAGGTCACACTTAAAAGGTTTTTCGCTGAGCCAAATCGTATCCGCCTGGAGCCAGCGAATAGTCAGATGAAACCCATTTATACTACTCCAGATAATGTCGAGATTCAGGGGAGGGTGGTGGCTGTGATACGGCGTATATCATAGGTGTTGAAAATGCTGTCCCAATTCCAAGCGATAGGGCAAGCTCTCTTCACTCAAGGATTGGTTTCTCCCCAGGGAGGTAATCTCAGCGTCAAACTTGGAGAGAATCTAGTTATTACCCATCGAGGCAGCGCTTTGGGCTCCATTCAGGAAGGGGATTTGGTGGAGACGGGGATAAATAAGAACAATCGGGCTACGCCCTTGGCTTCAACGGAGCTGGAGGTTCATCGCTGTATCTATAAGAATACCCCGGCATTGGCAGTGGTCCACGCTCATCCGCCCTATGCTGTTGCTTTGTCCTTTACGGAAAAGGAGATTGTGCCCCCCGATGTAGAAGGGCGGGCTCTGTTGTCTAAGGTGCCCATCTTATGTACAGGGGTGGGGTGGAAGGCGGGAGAACTTGCCGATGAGATAGCCAGGCTGATGGGAGAATACAGGGTGGTTCTAGTGCGAGGGCATGGAACTTTTGCTGCCAGCCAGTTGTTGGAGGAAGCCTATTACTATACTGTTGTCTTGGAGCAGAGTTGCCGCCTCCTCTACCTGCTCAAGGCTTTAAGGGTAGATCCTTGGGTAACTCCCATTTAAGAAATTCGGTTATGCCATTGCGGCTTTAGGGGAAACCAGGTAATACCAGTCAGGATATTTAGGATTTCTTCCCAGTATCACTTCGGCGAAGAGCTTTTGTAATTTGGCGGTCATTTTGCCAATCTCGCCCGTGCCTATAGGGCGATGGTCGATTTCCAATATTGGCGCTATGTTGGCTGCCGTCCCGGTAAAGAAACATTCTTCAGCCACATAAAGTTCGCTTCTGTCAACTTGCCTTTCAATTGTATCTATGCCTAACTCATTTTTAGCTAATTTCATGACCGTGTCCCTGGTGATGCCCATGAGGATGTTATCGGATGACGGAGGAGTTATCAGTTTCCCCCCTGAAACAAGAAAGATATTCTCACCACTGCCCTCGCAGACATGTCCATCCTGAGTTAGCAATATTGCTTCATCAAAGCCACTTTCCTGGGCCTCGGTTTTAGCCAGAGCGCTATTTACATAAATGCCACAAATCTTGCCTCGAGGTGGAATCATGGTATCATCCACGCGACGCCACGATGAGGTGCAGCAGCGAACACCATTATCTATATCAAGGTAAGTAGGGAGTGTGGTCACGACAATTAAGAAATCATCCTCCAGGTTGTGGAGACGGACTCCTACAGCTTCGGAGCTTTTATAGGCTAAAGGACGGATGTATACGTCTTCCTGGTAGCCACTTCTTTCCAAAAGCTCCCTGGTCAATTGGCAAAGCTCGTCAACGGAGTAGGGGAGATTGATTTTCAGGATGCGACAGCCGTCAAACATGCGTTTATAGTGGTCTTGGATTCTAAAAATGCAAAATCTTTCCTGCTCGCTATCCCAGTTACCGCGGATGCCCTCGAAGCAAGCGGTGCCGTAGTGGAGGGCATGGGTCAGGATGCCGATTTTGGCTTCAGATAGCGGCATAAATTGTTTGTGGAAAAAGGCATAGTCCGGCATGTTTCTCCTTTCTATTTATATGTAAAGGTAGTCAATTATACTTCGTATTATAAGTCAAGACAAGCTTTTGTACTCGTTCAGTACCTTAGTGACACTCCCTTTTTGTCATTGCGAGGAGCGATAGCGACGAAGCAATCTCTAAGCGAGGTCCCTCAGTCCAACTATAGCAGGCTCCAGCTTCGCAATGAGATTGCCACGCCTTCGCCTCGCAATGACAGAGAGTTGTCATTCTGAGCTACAGGTGAGGAATCTCGCGGCCCCTGCGCTACCATTCAGGGGTAACTAACTGCTCTCAGAAAAAATGCCGTTGCCTGTTTTTATCGCCGTTGAGCCGTATTTACTTCGAATTTTGTCTATAGCTTTATCCAGGTGCTCCGGCTTTTCCGTCCCGGAATCAAACATAGGGAGTTGTTTCCCCTCGCCCACCAGACTTGATATTCGGATACCTATGAGGCGTATTGGTTTTCCTTGTTGTGCCAGAGCTTTACTCAGCAACTGCTGAGCTGCGGCAAAAATAACTTGAGTAACGTCGCTAGCTTCTTTTAAGATGACCTGTCGGGTGATTGTCTTAAAGTCACTATACCTCAGTCTTATAGCTACACATTTTGCCCTTTTGTTTTGACTCCGCAACTCCTGGCAAACCTCCTGGCATAAATTGTGAAGGTTAGCCTCAAGAAAATTGCGGTCCAGGGTATCGCGGGCAAAAGTGAGCTGCTGGCTAATAGATTTAGCTTCGCCTGGCGCTTCTACTTCCCGGTCATCTATTCCCCTGGCATAGCTATGAATCACTGCTCCAGTTGCTCCGAACTGTCTTTTTATCGTGTCCAAAGGAAGGCTGGCTAATTCTCCTATTGTGGTTACACCCATCTCTTTTAATGGCTGCTCCGTTTTTTTGCCCACCCCGGGTAATTTGGCTACGGGGAGTGGATTGAGGAAAGCCTGTTCCTCCCCCGGGGCTATCTCTAGCAGCCCATCGGGCTTACAAAGGTCGGAGGCGATCTTAGCCACTACCTTGCAGGTAGCGATGCCCACGGAAGCTGTGATATTGAGCTCCTTATATGTTCTCTCCTTTATAGCCAGTGCCAGTTGGCGAGGAGAACCATAAGGTTCTTCACATCCAGTGACATCAAGGTAGGCTTCGTCAAGCCCTAAAGGTTCAATATAGGGAGAAAAATCACCTAGAATTTCCATAAACTTAGCTGAAGCATCTTTGTAGAGAGAGAAGTGAGACCGTATGAAAATTGCCTGGGGACAAAGGCGGCGTGCCTTGGATGACGGCATACCGGCGTGGATGCCGAAAGGTCGCGCTTCATAGGAAGCAGAGGCAACTACGCCGCGGCTCTCAGGGTCTCCGCCCACGATTACCGGCTTTCCCTTTAGCTGCGGATTAAGCGCCTGCTCCACAGAAACGAAGAAGGCATCCAAATCAATATGGAAGATACAGCGAGCCATGAAACAGTATATAAACTAGCACACAGAGCTGATAAAGCCAACTTTTCATCGAAAAGTGCCCCACCAATTCTGGCTTTTGTGCGATTTGCCGAATTGCACAAAAACTCATTTTGTGTAACTCACTTAATTCGCCTGTTAGTGAAAATTTGTGGTGGCCTATAGCTCAGCAAATAGAATGACGGCCTTCAGAACCAAGTTTTGGTAGTCTGAATTGCTCCAGGTGCTCCGACTCACTCCTGCTTGTTGAAGGCCCAGATAGCGGCAGTCAGGAACACTACCCCTGCCATCGCCACCACAATAGCCGAATCCACGATGCCCATGGTGTGGCCAAAGACGGTAACGCCGGCCACCTCGGTGCCCAAGAAGACTTGGCGTATAGCATCTATTCCATAGGTCACCGGGTTCAATTTGGAGAGTACCTCCAGCCAGGTGGCTACGCCGGAGATGGGAAAGAAGATGCCAGAGAGAAACATCATGGGGAAAATCACCAACTGCATCACTATCTGAAATCCCTGCTGCGAGCGCATGCGGGAACCGATTAGCAGCCCCAACCCGGAAAGAGCGAGGGAGAGTATTAAGAGGAGCGGTAAAAGAGCCAGCACCGTGCCCAAGTTGATGGGAACATTAACAATGGGTGCCAGCACCAGCATTATGGCCCCCTGGATGATGGCGATGGTGGCAGCGCCGACAGCCTTGCCGGCTAGCACTCCGCTACGGCTCAATGGAGAAACCAGCACCTCTTTTAGGAAACCGAATTCTCTATCCCAGACGATGGAGACGCCGGACATGACAGAGGTCATCAATACTGTCATGGCTAGAATACCGGGATACATAAACTGTATATAGTCTACGCCGGGCATCATTTGGCCGATAAGCCTACCGAAGCCGGCACCAAAAATTATCAGGAATATAATCGGCATAGAAAAGGAGGAGAACATCCGTGGCCTGTCCTGGACAAAACGCAGGAGCTCGCGGTAGGCTATCACCCAGATAGTACGAAAAACGATAGCCATTGTCTTTAGTGTCTCCTCATTCTAGCCATATTTTTCATCTTCTGCATTGAGTCAACCTCCTGTTCCCTGATATTGCGTCCGGTGAGCTTTAAGAATACGTCTTCCAGAGTAGGACGCCTCAAGCCGATGGAGAGTAGTCGCAGCGGGAAGCCGGAGACAAACTTGGGCAAGAATTCCTCGCCGTGGGGCACGGTGAAACTGATGATGCCGTTTTCGATGTCGGGCTTGAGCTTATACTGCCCCTCCAGCAGTCGCATCGCCTCCTCGTTGTCCTCCGTCTTAACAGAGATGACATCGCCACCGACACCATCTTTCAGTTTTTCCAGCGTGTCCAGAGCCACAGTCCGGCCATAGTCTATAATGGCGATGCGGTCACAGTTCTCCGCCTCGTCCATGTAGTGGGTGGTCATAAATATGGCCAGATTCTCTCTTTTCCGCAAGTCATGTATGTAGTCCCAGATGCGGCGGCGCGTCTGCGGGTCCAGGCCTAGAGTGGGCTCGTCCAAAAAAAGCACTCTTGGGTGATGCAAAAGGCCCCGGGCAATTTCCAGACGGCGCTTCATACCACCGGAGTAGGTGTTAATCTTGCCTTTGCGCCTATCCCACAACTCCATCATCTCTAAAAGCTCTTTCAAGCGCGGCTCTAGAACATTTTTGGGGATGCCATAAGCATAGCCGTGGAAACGGAGGTTCTGTTCTGCCGTTAGGTAATCATCCAAAGCCGGTTCCTGGAAGACCAACCCGATTGACTGACGCACCTGGCTGCGCTCTTTAACGACATCATAACCGTTAACCTTCGCCTGCCCGTCTGTAGGCTTTAAAAGGGTGCAGAGTATATTTATGGTGGTCGTCTTGCCGGCACCGTTAGGGCCCAGAAAACCGAATATCTCTCCTTCCTTGACACTGAAGGATATTCCCTTGACCGCTTCCAGCTCACCGAACCTCTTGACTAGATTACTGGCTTCAATTACATCCATTAACTTCTCCTTCTTCTTCGAGAGCCTTTATAAGTGCCTCTAGGCCCATCTGGAGAGAAACCAGGGCATTGTCCGGCATTCTTTCCAGCACTCCTTTGATCTTGGCGGCGCCTATCTCCCGTAGTCGCTCCACCTGGCTTTTGCCTTCTTCAGTAAGAGAAAGGATGTAGCTACGGCGGTCATCTGGGTTCTCTTGGCGACTGATTAGCCCCTTTTCTACCAGCCGATCAATGATGCTGGTAACATTGGCCTTGGGTACGCCGAAAGATGCGGCCACCTCACCAGGCGAGCTCCGGCCTTTGAAAGAGAGCAGAAACATGACGCGCAACTGCTCCCTGGTCAGCTCAAGGTGCAACCAGGGATGAGGCTCATGTGCTTTAGTCGAAAGCATCAGGTTATTAATCAACCCGATTATGCTTTCAATATTCTCCTTCTTGTCCATCTCTGAGTCACCTAAAATAACATGTCAATATAAAATATATAATATAACTTATGTTGACTAATGAAAGCAAATTTTGACTTGTGGAATCGGGCTGCACGAAATAGCGTTTTGTGAGTCCTTAACTCTATAGTATGCCTTGGATACCGCCAAAGAAACTATTGACCTTTTTCTTGGATAGCGGCATACCGGCATGGATGCCGAAAGGTCGCGCTTCATAGGAAGCAGAGGCAACTACACCGCGGCGCTCAGGGTCTCCGCCGACGATTACCGGCTTTCCCTTCAGCTCTGGGTTAAGCGCCTGCTCCACAGAAACGAAGAAGGCATCCAAATCAATATGGAAGATACAGCGAGCCATTAAACAGTATATAAGCTAGCACACAGAGCTGATAAAGCCAACTTTTCATCAAAAAGTTTAAGCAAGCGCGATGCCCTCAGGCTTCATGCAGATACTCCTGTTAAAAATACTGGCAAAACGAGGTATAATAGCTAAAAGCGAGGCGAAGCCAAAAAGTACTTTTGGAGGATGGCGTTTCTCAGCGGATGGATTAACTAGTCCGCATTTTACTCACCGGGAACAGCCAATGAATTACTGATCGAATAGGATATGTTTATATCTCAATGAAACACAACTTAGATGACATTCTGTATGAACTGCCAGCAAAACAAAAAGTATTTGTGAGTTCGCAAATACGCGGAGGTGTGCTCGTTGACGAGCGACAAGCAGCAGCCAAGGCAATCAATGAAACTGGTTTCGCGTTTGCTTGGCTCTGGGAGATTGATGCCTGCGCTGGTCCTTATTCTTCAGAAGCAATTTGTCTCGGACATGCGAGAACCAGTGAGGGACTGGTACTTATTTTAGCTAAACGATTAACTCCTATTACCCAGAAGGAATATGAGGCGGCAGATAATGCCGGAGTGCCTCGCTACGTCTTTTTAAAACAAGGCACTAGGCACGACCCTCAAGTGAATCGATTCGTGAAGAAGATTCGTGCGAAGGCGACAACCACTGGCAACTTCAGTAACCTATCTGAATTGGAGACCCAGGTTAAGGCAGCGCTATATAGATATGCGGTAGATTCGGTAAGGAAGAGGATACTTGAGACAAAAACCACAAAGAGTTCAATAATGCATAAAACTTTAGAAAAAATAAGGAAAATAGTGTGATCCTCTACCAGAAAGAAGTCATGAATTGAGACAAAGCATGATGCAGAAGCCTGATAATAACAATCCTGAAGAGCTGCTATCCCTTGAAGAACTGATTGACAAAGCTCGCCATGTTGCAAAAGCTGGCGATCTTGAGCAGTCCTTTGATCTTATATATGGTGCCATTCGATTTGCTGAAAAGACAGGCTATCCACAAATTGCTATGCGATTAATAGAGACACTGGATACCTTTCTGGATGTAAACCAACTCAAACCAGCAAGCAGGGCATGGCTCTTGAATTCAAAAGGGTTGGCACTACAATCCTTGGGTTACATACGGGAAGCGGCACGAGCTTTAAACGATATGCAGGAAATTGGGAAGGCCATTGATGATAAACAAATCATAGCAACGTCACAGATGAATCTAGGCACCCATGCCTTGCTGGCAGGAGATGTCAAACTAGCGTGTGAACTCTTCCAGCGCAGCTTAAAGATTGACCACGATATTGGCAATTATAGAGAAGCAACCCAGATTCGACTCAACCTTGTTACTGCGCATATTCAAGCTTGTGACTTGGAGGCAGCAGAAGCGCAACTATCCATTGTTCAAGAACTTGTCGAAGCATGGAATGACTCTCATCTCCTAGCAACATTTTATGGTAATGTTGGCACTATCAAGGCCAAAAGAGGTGATTTTGACAATGCTAGAAAAAATTACCAGATGGCACTTAAAAATGCTAGAACCTCTGATGATTTAATAGCTGAGATTAATACCCTTCAAAACTTAGGAGCGCTGAATCTCGATGAAGGTTTACATACTAAGGCAATTCGATGGTTCAAGCGCGCCTTAAAGATCACAGAGAGAACCGAATCCATAATAGCCCAAGAATCAGTCTATTCAGGATTAGCTATTGCATTCCTTCAAGCTGGGCGTTTACAAGAAACAGCGGAATCGTTTCAGCAAGCTCGTAGTATCGCAAAACAATTGGGCAATCGCCATGCTAGAGCACGATATACTGCTGACCTCGGAGCCATATTTCTCATGAAGAAAGAGTCAAAAGCAGCAAAGCCTTTATTACAAGAGGCATTGGACATCTTCAAAGAGCTCGGTGATAAACAGTGGGAATATCGAGTACTCAGGAATATGATTGAGATGCATTGGGTAAATGGGGATCGTAAAGAGGCTATGCAGGCTGTTGAACAAGCGCTTGCGGCATTGACGCCAAAATCTAACGCTGAAAAAGCAGAGCTATTTGGCCGGGTAGCAAAGCTATGGCTTGGAGACATAACAGAACTGAAACGAGCGTCCTACTATTTTAAGCGACAGCTGTTTCACATGAAAAAATTGGATAAGTTAGAAGCATTAGCATGGCACGCAGCGCTCGCTGGCGCTGTACTTGCTAAGCCGGGCGGCTTAAAGTTCTCAATTCCTTTCTATACACGTGCAATCAAAATCTACAGAAGTATTGGTGACGACCATATGGCATTCCATACCTTGAATGATCGTGCTATTGCCTATTCTGACTTCGGTCGTTATAAGAACGCGATTAGTGACTTCAAATCATGTATGGATCTCGCAGAAAAATACGATGACCGCGCAATGCGGCTTAAGACATTATTAAATTGGGGTGAGACAACTCGCCGAAAGGGTAGTACACGAGAGGCGATATCCAAGCTAAAAAAGGCTGTTCTACTTTCACGTAAATTGGCCGACCATGAGTCTGAAGCGGAATCCTTGGCCAATCTGGGAATCGCGTTTTCTGATGCCAAGCAATGGGAAGATGCTCAATCTACCTTCCGTCTGGCGAGAGATATGGCACGTGCTATTAGACAACCTTCGACTGAGGCATCGGCTATCGGCGGACTAGCTGGAATTGCTTTTGCACGAGGGCGATTTAAGACTGCTTCAAAATTATATGAAGAAGCTGCTCAGTTAAGGCCAACCGAACAAGCTAATCGACAATTCCTCGAAGACCTTGCCGGATTGGTAGAAAGTCTAGCAGCAGGAGGAGAGAAGATTAATATTGAGCACGAAGCCCAACGGCTGGTCGACGTTGCTCAACAAATTCTTGAGACGGAGTTTGCTTCGGAAGCACTGATGAGGGCTGCTCGCTGGTTTCTTAAGCGTAGCGAATTCGAAGAAGCTGTAAGCCTATACGCTGTAGGTATTGCTATTGCCGGGGTTAGTCCAGAAGATAACATGATTAACCGATTAAGTAAGGCTTGCTTGATGATGGCATTTCATATCCAGATAGAGGCTAGTGGTCAGGAGAAATTGTTTGAGCAGGTTGTTGATCAACTTAATAGTTCCTATAAAGGTATTGGGGAACATTTACGAGATTTAATCAATCTTGCTCGCCAGCACGCTGCAGAATTTGATAATATTCAGAAATGATTTGAGAAGGCTCCACAAACAACCGGTGCCGTTCTAACGTATTGCACTAATCGTCACTTCGTTTGATTAGGTAGTAAAACAAGCTATCATGACCTGGGCTAAACAATCTTGATAAAGTGGTTTCTTCTTGCACCACAGTATACGCGTCTTCTTCAGGTGTAAAATCAGGGGTAATATTGAAGGAAATGAGAATAAGGGATTAAACTAGTTAACAAAACTGGCTTGAGGGGGTGGAATTATGGGTTATATATTCCAATTTCAATACGAAGACGAAAGCGGTTTAAGAACAATTGGTTCCTTACGGGACGAGCAGGTATTGGGTCCTGATGGGAAACTTCGAATTCCAGAAATATACGAAACAGTTTTACTAAATATTGAGGGCGAGAAAAGGGGGTTTATGGTCAAAAGTAAACACACTAGCTATCATGGTGGGGATGTGCTCGTAAATTTTATTGTCACGGATATTCCAGACAAGGAATAAACTCTAAGCTATTTCAGCTTTTAACAGATAGGGTGGCTAATAATGAATACGAATGAATATATGCTTGGGTGTCACTTGAAACCTGAGCCAAAACACCACGAATTTAAGCTTATTCGCCCTATCACTTCTGCCGATATGGATATTATATATATATCAATGAAGAAATTGGGTGATTTCGGTAATTGCTGTACCTTGTATGAGATTTGTGATAAGAATTACCAGACAATTCTCTCGTATCATGTCGCTATAAAAGATGATTTTCCACTGAATCGCCATAGAGACCACGAATACATGGAAGAAGCTTTTCAAGAAATGAATCGTTTTCTCCTAAACTATTTATCTAGCTTCAAAACATTTATTGACCACCTCACTACTAGATACATAAGATTGCAGCGACAGGGTCATTCTTTCCTCGACGACTTTAAGAAGCTCACAGCTGCCTGTTACGATGGGAATTTCTCCTATAGGTTCTTTTCCAAACTTCGCGATTATGTTCAGCATTGTGGCCTACCACTCGGCTCAATTGACATTAGCGAGTATCCAGACCAAAAGGGCGAGGTTATTATTAAGGTTTCAATCACTATAGACCGAGATAACCTAATTAGTAGCTATAAGAAATGGGGGAATGTAAGGTCCGACTTGCAGAGCCAACCCCGAAATATGGAACTCCTTCCTTATCTCGATGGATTTCAATCACAAATTCAACTTATTAGTCTCGTTGTGTCTGCCTTCGAGATTTCGTTGGCGATAGACTCTTGGCACATCATTGATAAGCTGATGCGTGAAACGCAGGATAAGCATCCAAATGGCAGGCCATTTATTGGTCGTTATGAAGAACACGGAGGTCAGCAGAAACTACACGTGATTGAATTCCCATTCCATACAATGGTGAAGCTCCAAGAGACAATCAATAAGGTGCAAGATTTTCAGAACAGGCAGAAAATGCAGGGGAGAGCAGCCACTTAACGATGATTGGTTGTTACTCAATTTGGTAGTCACTCCCATCATAACTAATCCAAAACGAATAAACAGCCAGTTAGTGACGTCACATTTCATCGTTTTGTTACCTCAATACACAAACCATAACAAGGTGCTTTTTATTGTCGCGAGGCTGGTTAGTTAGTCACTTCTGGAGACAAATTCTTTCACCCTTCTCTCAAACACCCCTCTCTCCAAAAGCACCCTTCTCTGGCATTTGAGGCATTTGAGGCCAATGTCGGCGCCCACCTTCACCACTGCCCACTCATAGCTGCCGCAAGCGTGCGCTTTGCGCAGCCTCCGAATGAAATACTTTTGATGTTGAGGAGCACTGCGTCAAATGCCGACCAGCACTATTGCATTACTAGCGGTTAGCGTTGCTACTAAGAGCTTGAACTAACCTGGCTACCCGTTTTGAGGCAACAAAGGGTTGGAACTGATTGTTATATTAGTTAACGCACAACAAGTCCTTTATAGGCTGAGCCTACAGCAAGGACTCTTAGTTAGACTAGAAGGCAAACGGACCTAAAAAGGTTATAATCATGTGTTTAACGTGAGCCATGGAAAAATTGTCAGGAAAAGCTAACAGCCAATTACGAAATGTCTTTCACCGATTTGAGCCTGAGCTATGGGTAGTGACTGTTACTCAGTTTTTCATAGCAATCGGTTTCTCCATTTGTATACCGTTTCTAAGTTTACATCTTTATCAGGATAGAGGTCTTTCCATGATTCAGGTCGGAATGATCCTACTGGTTGCCGGGCTTTGCTCAGCCATCAGCCAGGCACTTGGAGGAGTGCTTTCAGACAGATTTGGTCGGCGTCCGATTCTACTTATAGCTACTCTAGTAAGTGTATTCTCGTTTTCAGGACTAGCTGTTCTTATTGGGCTTTCAGCTCCAGTGTGGGTCATTGCAATTATCTACATTGCTGGTCGCTCAATACTCACTACTACACGTCCTGTCCTGTCAGCCATGGTGGCAGACTTTACCTCGAAAGAAAGGCTGACAGAAGCATATGGAATACTTCGCATAGGAGCTAACATGGGCTGGGCTGCTGGTCCTGCCATAGGGGGATATTTGGCCACTTTTTTGCCCTATGGCTGGCTCTTTGGGATTGCGCCTTTAACCTGTGGCATCGTTTCCCTCATTATTTTCTTTTTCATCCGCGAGTCTTCACATGGAATGAGTAAAGGGGCAGGCTTTCGTAGCATGCTTACCATTGCTAACGACCGACCCTTCCTGGCCTTCGCGGTGATAAGTATCCTGCTGTTCATAGTTATGGGGCAAATGATCAGTACTTTATCCATCTTTGCTGTGGATATGGTTGGCTTCTCTAAAGCCCAATTTGGTCTATTGCTCACTTTAAATGGCTTGATTGTGATTTTCTTTCAATACCCGATGACTCTTGCCCTCAAGCGGATAGCGAAATTCCGAGCTCTCATACTTGGAAGTTTGCTTTACGCGTTTGGCTATCTGTCCTTAGGTTGGATTACACAGTTTGGATGGGCGCTTGTAGCTATGGCAGTAATTACAGGAGGTGAGATTATACATGCTCCGGTTTCACTCTCAGTGATAGGGGGACTCTCTCCAGAAGATCAGAGGGGACGATATATGGGACTTTTCGGGTTAAGCCAAACCATAGGTATGGCAGTGGGTCCTTTACTTGGAGGAATACTGCTTGATGCGTTCCCTTCCGACCTCAAACTGGTATGGGCACCCATCGCCTCGATAGCATTGATTGCCGCAATTGGATACTACTGGTGGGGCCGCCGATTTCGGCTGTAGGCTTCCAGAGGATTTCATATGAGAATCGGCCTCCCTTGAACGGAAAGCATTTAGTTGAGCGTGACTTTTTCCCTATCTAGCTCTGCCCATGAGTAGATCTTTTGTCTAGCAACTCTGGGGCGAATGATGCAAGCAACGTTTGCACAAAACCCTGGTTTGTTACCTCACGACGCAAACCATTGCGGGGTGCTTTTCATTGTCGCAAAGCTGGTTAGTTAGTCACTTTTGGAGACAAATTCTTTCAGCCTTCTCCTAAAAACGTCTCTCTCCAAAAGCACCCTTCTCTGGCATTTGAGGCATTCAAGGCCGATGTCGGCGCCCACCCTCACCACTTCCCACTCATAGCTGCCGCAGGGGTGCGCTTTGCGCAGCCGGACTATGTCACCGAGCTTTATTTCTGTAGTCATTGATTTGCTTGCGGATTTTTTCAGCCATGTTTCTAGCCGCCTGGGCAAAATTCTTTTCCTTGGAAGCATAAAGAATTTGCCTCGACACATTGATAATCGCCTTCTCGCCTCGGGCATCCACTCCGTAGCCAACTGCTAAAGCCAGGTCCCCTCCCTGAGCGCCGATGCCCGGGATAAGCAAAGGCATTTCGGGGCAAATTGAGCGGACTTTCTTTAATTCATCGGGATAGGTAGCCCCGACTACCAGGCCGATGTTACCATAAATATTCCATTCTTTGGCTTTTTGCGCCACTGCTTCGTATAGCGGTAGGCCATTGGTGTGAAGGTCCTGGAAATCTGTGGCTCCCCGGTTTGAGGTTCGGCATAAGATAAATACCCCTTTGTCTTGGTGGTTAATAAAGGGCTCTATGGAGTCGTAGCCAAGGTAGGGATTGACGGTAGCGGCATCGAAGCCCAGAACCGAAAAGAGAGCCTTAGCATAAGCCTTGGCAGTGTTACCGATGTCGCCGCGCTTGGCATCGCCGATTACTGGAATATCACCAGGTATATATTTAACGGTCTTCTCCAGGATAGTAAGCCCTTCGGTCCCTAAGGCTTCATAGAAAGCTAGATTGGGCTTATAGGCACAGACCAGGTCGCGGGTGGCCTCGATAATGGCTTTGTTGAATTGTAAAACGTCTACCCCGGGCATAAGCTCCGGGTCGGGGTCAAGTCCAATGCAAAGCCAGCTTTTGTTCTTTCGGCTGATATTAAGCAGTTTATCGATGAATTTCATTACCGTAACCTAGATAATATCAGGAGATGAGTATAAATTAAAGCTCGGTCAACATTCTACTATACTAGAAGGTCATTGCGCAGCTTAGCCCTGGCAACGACTTCGTCGGATTGCGACGCTTCACTCGCAATAATCGTGTAGATGAGCACGGCATCTTGCTCTAGTTCAGCTAGATGGGTGACACTTTATATGTTTGTAACATTGGATAATAACCTCCCGTGTCATTGCGAGCCCCGATTTGTCGGGGCGTGGCAATCTCATTGCAAAGCTGGAGCCTGCTATAGTTGGACTGAGGAACCTCGCTTAGAGATTGCTTCGTCACTATCGCTCCTCGCAATGACAAAAAAAGTGTCACTAATCATATGAACGAGTACACATCTTTGCCTTTATTCGTGTCAAGAGCTACAATGGAGGCATGCGGGACCTGATTGCTGATGCTTTGAAAGGCCATGGTGCCGACTATATTGAAATCCATTTTGAGGAGAGCCAGGCTACCAACATTGCCTACAGGGGGGAGAGGTTGGAGGAGATAAGCAGGGCTCGTAATTCCGGTGGCAATATTCGTGCTTTAGTCCAGGGCAGTTGGGGATTCGTCAGCTTTAATCGCTTGGATGGGTTGAAGGAGAAAGTGGCTCTTGCGGTGGAGGAGGCAAGGTTAGCCAGCAGGGAACCATTTAAGCTTTTCCCTGCGGAGCCAGTAGCGGATACGGTAGTGCCACAATTGAAGCAGGATGCCACAACCATACCACTGGCAACCAAGGAAGAGCTTTTAGATAGCTATAATGATATTTTGTTAAGTAGCCCAAAAATTCAGAGCACACGAATTAATTATCATGATGTGAAGCGAAGGACTACCTTCGTTAATTCCGAAGGTAGTTATATAGAGCAAGCTAAAACTGACCTTACTGCACGATTGACAGCCATAGCTCGTGAAGATAACGAGATTCAACAAACTGGACTAAGCCTGGGCAGCAATGGTGAGTTTTCTGCCGTGGAGGGGCTACATGAGCAGGCCAGGGAGATAGCGAGGCGTGCTGTTGCCCTTCTTTCTGCCCCTCAGGTAAAAGGTGGAGAATATACCGTAATTTTGGACCCTATTCTGGCGGGAGTCTTTGCTCATGAAGCCTTCGGGCATTTATCCGAGTCGGATTTTGTATATCAAAATGAAAACCTGCAGCAAATCATGGTCCTGGGAAAGAGATTTGGCGGCAAGCATCTCAATATCATTGATGACCCTACGATTCCCAACCTGCGGGGAAGTTATAAATACGATGATGAAGGGACGCCGGCAAGGAAAACCTATCTTATCCGGGAGGGCATTCTGGAGGGAAGGCTTCATTCCCGGGAAACAGCGGCTAAGATGGGAGAAAGGGCTACGGGGAATGCTCGAGCCATTAATTATCTCTTTCCCCCCATAGTGCGAATGAGCAATACCTTTATTGAGCCAGGTAGCGCTTCGTTCGAGGAAATGCTTGGGGACATTAAAGAAGGCGTCTATGTTAAGGATTGGTACGGCGGGACGACTAGCTTGGAGATGTTTACCTTTTCCGCTGGAGAAGCTTACATGATTCGCCGGGGGAGATTAGCAGAGCTATTGCGCCCTATTGTGCTGACGGGTAATGTTTTTACTACCTTGCAAAATATAGATGCCATAGGCGATGACCTGGAGATGAATCAGGGTGGTGGCTGTGGTAAAGGGGAGCAATATCCGTTGCCTGTTTCTGATGGAAGCCCACATATCAGGATTCGTCATTGCGTGGTAGGAGGAAGATAATTAATAAATACTAAATCCTAAACCCGAAATCCGAAACGAATGCCACCGCTTGAGATAATAAAAGAGCAAAAATAAAAATGCAAAGTGACAAGGCAAAATTTAAAGATGAATTTCAGGCTCGTGTTTACAGATTCGCATTGGAAGTAATAGGATTCGTAGACCGATTGCCAGTAGAACAAACTTCGAGGATTGTCACTGACCAGCTTTTAAGAAGCACTACTAGTATTGGCGCTAATGTGATTGAGGCTCAGGCGGCTTCCTCACGGAAGGATTATACCAATTTCTTTACTCACGCCCTGAAGTCCGCAAACGAATGCAAGTTTTGGTTGGGACTGCTCAGAGATTCCGGTAGAGGTGACAAGGAGAGTGTTAATAGACTTCTGAGAGAAGCCACGGAGATTGCGAATATCCTTGCCACCAGTATATTGACACTGAAAGGAAGAAAGTGAATTGTTTTTGCATTTTAAATTGTAATTTTGATTTTTTATCTTTGAGTTTTGATGTTGTTTAGATATTAGGGATTAGAATTTAAGATGGAACATCTTATAGAGGTTCTCCGCTCTGCCCGGAAGGTGGCTGAGCAAGCTGAGGTTTTTTTGGCTTCTGTTCGGGCAACGACGATACAGTTTGAAGCTAATGAACTAAAACAAGTCCAGACCAGGGAAAGCAGCAGCAATGCCTTACGAATTTTCAGGGAAGGTAAAATTGGCTTTGCTATTGCTAGTGGAGGAGGCGGTTGGGAAGCTTTGGTTGACATGGCTGTGGAGACCTCTAAATTTGGCGGTCCGTCCAATTTTCAATTTCCTTCCTCCCAAGACTATTCGGAAGTGCACATCTTCGACCCTAAAGTAGAAGAAATAGCTATGGAGAGGATGATTGAGATCGGGAAGGAGCTTATAGCCAAGGTTAAGGGGCATACACCCGATATCCTTTGCGATGTTCAGGTAACTAGGGGGACAAGCTCCATCTCCTTAATTAATTCTCAGGGTGGTGAGGGAGGATATGACAGGAGCTTTTTTAGCCTTAGCCTGGAAGGCATTCTTGTTCGGGATACAGATATACTTTGGATAGGTGATAGTGAAAGCTCATGTCGTCCCGATTTTGTCGGGATTGATGACCTGGCTGATAATGTGATATGGCAACTGGAAATGGCGAAGAAAAAAGCTACTGTACCCACCAAACTACTGCCGATAATTTTTACACCTCATGGAGTAGCTAATGCTTTGCTGAGCCCTCTAGTGCTGGCGTTTAACGGCAAAACAGTCCTCGAGGGGGCTTCGCCTTTAAAAGATAAACTAGGAGAGCAAGTTTTTGACAAAAATCTGAGCTTATGGGATGATGCTACCATAGCTTATGGCGTAGGGAGTTATCCTTTTGATGACGAGGGGGTGCCCAGCCAGCGTCTACCGCTTGTTACAAATGGAGTAGTGGCGAAGTTCCTTTACGATTTACAAACAGCAGCTTTAGCTGGCACTCAGAGCACCGGTAACGGCCAGCGAGTAGGTGGTGGTTTTCCCAGCCCAGCTATAAGCTCTCTTATTTTAAGCGGAGGAGATGTTTCTTTCCAGGCGATGGTGGAGGATATGAAAGAAGGGTTAATTGTGGAGCAGCTTATTGGTGCTGACCAGGGTAATCTTCTGGGTGGTGACTTCGGTGGCAACGTTTTGCTGGGATATAAGGTCGAGAATGGTGAGATAGTGGGGAGAGTGAAGGATACTATGATTGCCGGTAACGTGTATCAAGTGCTAAAAGAGCTTCTTGGCATAGGGCAGGAAGCAAGATGGGTTGGCGGGATTTTGCAAACTCCTCCTTTATATTGCTCTCGTGTATCAGTGGCGACAAAGGGAAGCTAAGATATATATGAAAGACGTAATAAAGCTTTATAAACAGCCACGCCCTAAGAGTTGTTCCATGCTTGCCTCCTGGCCTGGCATTGGCGACGTTTCCCTAACCGCAGCGAAGTATCTTGTGGAGAAGCTAAATGCTGTAGAAATAGGGGAGATTGAACCTATTAACTTCTTTGAACCAGTGGGTGTCACAGTCAGAGACAACGTGGTTGAAAGCCCTCGTTTTCCTGAGAGCAAGTTTTATTATTGGCAGTCTGCCAAGGCCGAGAAAAGCTTGGTGATTTTTATTGGTGAGGAACAGCCTGGTTTCAAAGGGTATGAGCTGGTTAACTGTGTTTTGGACGTAGCGCAAAGGCTTAAGGTGGCAAGGGTATATAGTTGTGCTGCTGCGGTGACACGCATCCACCATAGTGAAGAAATGAAGGTTTGGGGAGCAGCGACAACTTCTAACTTAGTTGACGAGTTAAGCAAACATAATGTGGTTCTTAGAGGTAACCTTCGCATCGCTGGATTGAATGGATTGATATTGGGAATGGCTAAGGAAAGGGGGATGGAAGGCATTTGCTTGCTGGGCGAAGTGCCAGCGTATGCCACGCAAATAGCAAATCCCAGAGCCTCCCTGGCTGTGCTTGGTATACTAACTGAAATGTTAGGAATTACACTTGACTTGACCGACCTTGACAATCTGGCTAAGCAAGTAGACGAGGAGATGGATAGAATAGCGAAGAGAGTTACGGCTGAATTTATTGACCAATTCACCGAGCCTATTTGGGAGCAGGATGAAGAGGAGGAAGAGTAACTAAGTTGAGCCCCGACCTGTCGGGGGGCTAGCAGGGATTCCAATTGACCGACAAAGGTAGATATGCTACCATCGAATTAGATGTCAGCTTTAACTCAACTTTGTGAGGAAATTATAGCTTGCCGGGATTGTGAGCTAGCTAAGTATCGCACTAAGGTGGTGCCTGGTGAGGGGGCCGAGGACGCGGATTTACTTTTTATCGGTGAGGCTCCAGGGTGGCACGAAGACCAGCAAGGGCGTCCTTTCGTCGGGCCAGCAGGGCAATTTCTGGACCAACTGTTAGCCTCAATTGGTTTACGCAGGGAGGAAGTTTATATTGCTAATGTAATTAAGTGTCGTCCGCCCCAAAACCGTGACCCGCTGCCAGCGGAGATACAAAGTTGCCGCAAATGGCTAGACCGTCAAATAGAGATAATTCAGCCCCAAATGATTATTACTTTGGGACGTTACTCTCTAGCGCGGTATTTCCCCAATGAGAGCATAAGCAAGATTCATGGAAAGCCGCGAAAGTCAGGAGGTGTCATTTATTACCCCATGTATCATCCTGCAGCAGCCCTCCATCAAGGCTCTCTGCGCCGGACCATCGAAACGGATATGCTCAGGATTCCGCAGATACTAGCCCAAGGTAAAGACCTGCCTCAAGACACAGTTGAATCTCAACAATTAAGCTTGTTTTAGAACCATGTCCTGAATGAAAGGAAGAAGAAAAACCATGCCGAAACATAAATTAAGAGTCATCCCTCTAGGTGGATTAGGTGAAATTGGTAGGAACATGATGGCATTGGAATATGGCAACGACATCGTCGTCATTGATGCCGGACTCATGTTCCCCAGCGAGGAGATGCTGGGAGTTGACTTGCTTATCCCAGATATTAGCTATCTTTTGGCGAGACAGAAAAATGTAAGGGGGATAGTGATTACTCACGGGCACGAAGACCACATTGGGGCGCTGCCTTACATTTTACCTCGGCTCGCCCCTCCCATTTATGCTACCAGGTTCACTCGAGAGCTGATTCTCCTGGAACTCAAGCAGCGAGGGGTGAAAACTGACGCAAAATTGAATTTAGTTAGCCCGGGGAGCAGGGTTACACTAGGTAATTTCACCATAGAGTTTTTCCCTGTTTGCCATAGTATTCCTGATTGTGTAGGGCTGATAATTCACACTCCCCTGGGAATTGTAGTTCACAGTGGTGATTTTAAGATCGATTATACCCCGGTCATTAGCGAGGCTACTAACTTTAACCAATTAGCTTCGCTAGGGGCAAAGGGTGTTTTGCTTCTTCTTTCTGACTCCACCTATGCCGAGCTTCCTGGATATACTCCTTCCGAGAGGGTGGTTAGCGATACTTTAGATCGGATTGTAAGCGAGGCAAAGGGGAGGGTAATCGTAACTACATTTGCCTCTCTTATATCTCGCGTGCAGCAAGTGTTTGATGTGGCCGTTAAGCATGGTCGCCGTGTATTTATCATCGGGCGGAGCATGAAGGAGATAGTGAGCATGGCATTGAAAACGGGTTATCTTACTGCTCCCCCCGGCATTATTTGTAACTTGGACGAACTTAAGACCTTGCCTCACAATCGAGTTATCGTGTTGAGCACGGGAAGTCAAGGTGAGCCCACCTCTGCCTTGGTGCGCATGGCTAATCGCGACCCCAGTAGTCGAGTTCAGATAGTCCCTGGCGACACCGTGGTGATTTCAGCAACTCCTATTCCCGGCAATGAGACATTGGTTAGCAAGACTACAGACAGCCTTTTCCGTCAAGGTGCCAATGTAATTTATGACAAGCTGGCTCAAGTTCATGTCCACGGGCATGGTAGTCAAGAGGAGTTGAAGCTTTTGCTTAGTTTGGTTAAGCCTAAATTCTTTGTTCCTGTTCATGGTGAGTATCGCCATTTGAAGTTGCATGCCGGCTTAGCTCAAAGTATGGGTGTACCCAAAGATAACATTTTTGTCCTTGAGAACGGGGATGTGCTTGAGCTCGGGCGAGATTCAGGAAAGGTGGTTGATAGAACCCGTGTCGGAGTTATCTATGTAAGCGGCCTGATAACAGGCGAGCTGGATGACGTTGTGCTTCGGGACCGCAAACTACTTTCACGAGACGGCGTCGTTGTGGTGACCATTGCTGTTGATGCCGAAAGTGGTAAACTAGCTGAAAGGCCACGCATTATAACGCGAGGCTTTGTTGATGCTGGAGAGGAACAGACATTGATTGAGAAAGGCCGGGATGTGGTGCTAGCTGCTTTAGAGAAAGGAAAAATATTCACTTCTAGAGGACGCTTGGGTGAACCAGGCTTCGTTGATGCCAAAGTAAAAGATTCTCTGAGCAGATTTTTTTATAAACAAATTCATCGTCGTCCTGTCATCATTCCTGTGGTTGTGGAGGTAAAAAGAAAATCCTAAGCACTAAATACGAAATACTAAGCAAAGGAAAGGAAAAAACTAATTCTTCTCATCAAAATCCAAACGGTCAAAACATGAAGGTTTTGAATTTTGAAATTAGGATTTGGGATTTGTTTAGGATTTAGATATTAGAATTTCGGATTTCTGTAAGAGGAAGCCGACGAGCTAGGGGCATAACTCCGTGTCTAAAGCAAGAAGTGGGTCTAAGCCGGGGCGGAAGGCAAAAGAAAGCCGGCCAGCATGGAAGCGGTTCTTTAGCTTCATCGCTTCACCAGTGGTACGAAGGCTTATCCTAATTGTCGTAATAGTAGTCTTGCTGTATGTGTTATGGGACGACATACTCACACTGTTTGGTTATGGATTAATAATAATAGCCGTCGCTTTGGGCTCGCTGGTCTGGATAGCATGGCGGCGGCAGTTCTCTGTTGTGAAACAGAGGTGGAATTGGGTTCTCGGGGGCATTAGCCTGGCTTTTGCTGTATGGGGAATCCTTTCTTTCTTCCCTGGGGAAGGTATTTTGAGGCAAGCCACACTGGGAGGCACATTCGGGCAAAGCATAATAGGTGCCTCTAATAGCGTGGGAGGGCTTCGGGTAGCCGGACTTGTCCTTCTGGGTATTATTTTTATTATTCCTCGGCAGGTTTGGAGCGCTGCTAAGAATAGCTGGCGTTTCTTGGCCAGAGTTTTCCGACTCCGTCCCCGCGTCATCTTTCCCCGGCGAGCTCCTGCTAAAGCTATCCCTCTAGAAGCTACCTCCCCCGAAGTAGGGGCAGTGGATGAAGTGGAGGCAAGGCCTGCTATACTTCCTTCTCCTCCTGTGTGGCAATCAGAACACGAACCAATTCTCACCCCCGGAGGGTGGCATCTTCCACCGATTGATATCTTGGATAAGCCAGCTGAGGTGAAATTGGACAGGGAAGACATTGACCAACGAGCCCGATTGATTGAGGAAGCTCTAGCGAGCTATGGTGTAGAAGCCAAGGTTGTGCAGATAAATATAGGTCCTACCGTGACACAGTTTGGTGTTGAGCCTGGTTGGGACAGAAAATATAAGGAAGTAAGAGAAAAGGGGAGGGATGGTAGCTATGAAACGAAATTGGAAGAAGTGTCCAGAATCAGGGTAAGGGTAGACCGCATTACCTCTTTGGGCAATGATTTAGCTTTAGCCCTAGCTGCTCCCAGCATCAGGATTGAGGCTCCCGTGCCCGGGGCATCGGTGGTGGGCATTGAGGTTCCTAACACTGTGTTTGGCTCGGTTGCCCTTCGCAGTGCGATAGAGAGCGTTCCTTTTCAGAAGATTAAAGCCCGCTCCAAGCTAGCTATCGCTCTGGGTAAAGGTGCCGGGGGTGAGGCGATGGCAGCAGACCTAAGCAGGATGCCACATTTGCTTATCGCTGGAGCTACTGGCAGTGGTAAAACTGTTTGTCTTAATTCTGTTATTTGTTGCTTGCTTTTACACAACAGCCCCGACGACGTTCGGTTCATCATGGTTGACCCCAAGAGGGTGGAGTTAGTGACTTTTAATGGAGTGCCCCATCTACTTGCCCCTGTGGTTGTGGATACTGATAAGGCGATAAAGGCTTTAAGATGGCTTAGTCAGGAGATGGATAGTCGATATCGTCAGTTTGCTCAGGCGGGAGCACGCAATATTGAGGGTTATAACAAAGACCGCTCACCTGGAGAAGAGTTGCCATATTTAGTGCTCGTCATTGATGAGCTGGCTGATTTAATGATGACAGCTTTCGATGAGGTGGAACATGCGCTTTGTCGGTTAGCTCAATTGGCTCGGGCTACAGGCATTCATCTCGTCGTAGCTACACAACGCCCTTCAGTAGATGTAATTACTGGGCTTATTAAAGCTAACTTTCCTACCCGCATTAGTTTCGCAGTCACTTCTCACGTAGATTCCAGGACCATACTTGACATGGTAGGTGCTGAGAAATTGCTGGGTAGAGGGGATATGCTCTACATGCCTACTGAAGCTAGCAAGCCTAAACGTCTTCAAGGAAGCTTTATCTCTGATGCTGAGATTGAAAGACTGGTGTATTTCTGGGGAAACCAGCGGCAGATTGCGGTGAGCTCTGTTGACTTTGATGAGGTGGCTGAGCGCCCCTTAGGTGCCCAGATAACTGCTCCTCCCGACCCTCTTTTAGAAGAAGCAAAGCGCCTGACACAAGAATACAAGCATGTCTCCACTTCTTTCTTACAGCGCCGTCTTCGTATTGGCTACCCTAGAGCTGCCGGCCTTATGGAAGCACTGCAACAAGCTGGTTTAGTGGAGGAGATTCCGCCCGAAACTGAGAAATCCTAATTTCTAAACCCTGAAGAAATCCAAAATTCCAGATTTAAGTACCAAAACTCATTTTGTTTTGGATTTTGGTCATTCACATATAGTCTTCATCTTCGTTGCCTGGCAATCATCAAAGTCACCGGACTCGTCAACACACCCTCCCTAATTCCGCCATATGTCCCCTGTAGCTTCAACAATCCAGACAATGGGGTCAACCAGCAGCTCCCTGACAAGAGTCCTCGAAAGGTCACTTCTTGCTATGAAATCCGCGATGGGAGGGCTAAGCCGGTAGTACAGTGCAACAAAGTGAGAACCCGCGGTGCTTTTCAGCAACACGACATCCCGGAACTCTCGTAACACATCAATCTGTTCAGCGGTGGGAGTTCCGTAGGCTGCGGTAGCAATAAAACAAAATAGATCATAAAAACCTATGCTGGCCCCTGGGGCAGTGGTGAATTGCTGGGTCGCACCTTCAATCACAGTGCCGTCATACCTAAGCTGGGCTTTGAACTCATACTTCGTCTTCGAAGCGAGCCCTGTGACCTCCTCAGTATACGTGCCATCTCCTGCTGTGGACACCCAAGCAGTATAAAACGAGGCCTGGTCACCGGCCCTCTTGCAGGCAAAACGCACTTCCACCGAGCTGAGGCTCCCTGCAGTGTAGCTCATGTTCACGATGGCTGAGTAGGAAGTGATGTTAGTGGCCGCTTGTGTGGTCACGGTGGGTACTTCGGACGTGACGAAGGTGAGTGTATTACCCTCAATCAGAGTTTCGTTATACTCAAGCTGCGCTTTGAACTGATACCCGGTGTTGGAGTCAAGCTCAGTAAGCGTCTGGGCATGGGTGCCATCTGCTGTTTTAGGCACCCAGTCAGTATAAGTCCACTCCGTGCCGGCGGACTTCTTAAAGGCGAACCGTACTTGTGCGGGGCCGTAGCAGCTCCCCACAGTGTAGTCCAGATTCAGGGTGGCCGAGTACACACGGACCCCGGTGGCGGGTTGTGTGGTAACCGTGGGAACAACCACCCAGGGCGTGAAAACAACTTTATCACTGACGTCGTCGCCCTTGCCGTCGGGGTTAGCTGTTGGGTGGTGTGGCCCGCTGGCATCGCCCCACCAGTTGCAGGTGGCGTTAAGAGTACCGGTGCCGTCATTATAGACGCCGAAGACATCGTTGCCCGAGATGTTATTGTTGTTGGCGTAGCTACTAGCAGCGTCAACCAGGGCTCCATCTAGGCGTATGCCATACTCCCACCCCGAGATGGTGTTGTTAGTAATGGTGGCAACTATACTGCCGTCTGCACCTTCGACTCCAATGCTGATGCCATCGGCATCTGTTACCCCACCGCCTGCGAGGTGATTACCCTCAATGGTAACCTCAAGGGTCGCGCCAGAATCATAGGAGTTAGCACCAATCGCCGCATTCTCATAATTACCCGCGTCCCTTATGCCGCTCACCGTATTGGCCACAAACGAGGCCGTCCAGTCGTCTGCAGCGTCGGGCTGGGCATATATGCCAATCAGCCCCACCGTTCCTCCAGACACCGTGTTGCCTTCCGCCGAGGCGTCGGCGTTATTAAAGGTGATGCCTATCTGACAGTTGGTCAAGGTGTTGTTATTAGCTGTAGCGCTCTTGCCCGTCGGTGAGACGTAATGGTAAAACATGATTCCCGCCGCCCACGATGTTTTCGGCTGGTATATAAGGTTGCTAATCGCGTTGTAATTCACTGTGGCTACAGCGTCCCTGCCGACATTAACGCCATTCTGCACTTCATCGGTGACAGACCCGCGCCCGGTAATCTTGTTGTGATTGATATCAGCAGTAAGCTTGTTCCCCATCACCTCTATGCCGTTTGTATCAACGTTGGTAATTCTGGAACCTGTTATTTCCACGGAGACAGTATTGGTGCCCGCCGAGAGGTAGATACCGTAAGCCCTGTCCGAACTACTCCAGGCGCCAGTTCCAGCAACGGTGACCATGTCAACTAACCCGCCGGTCTCGCGGTAGAAGATTCCGGCAAGGTAATCCGCTCCCGCCGGCTTGGTAGTAACAAGGCTTTCGTCCACTTTAAGATTCTTTATAGTTACACTGCTGCCGCTGGGAACATTAGCAACGATAATACCAGCGACATTCTTCGTACCGCCAGACCATAACAAGCCAGTGAACACTTGGGTGAGATTGGCTGCCGAAGGCTTAATAACGGTGGTGACGCCGGCACCCTGTAGCGTCAGCCTTTTGTTTATCACCACCTGCTCATCATATGTCCCGGCCGCCACGTGCACAGTACCCCCACTGGCAACAGCAGCAACACCGTCTTGGATTACGGAAAAGCGAGTTACGTTCCAGCCAAGTGTACCGGAGTCGAAGTCATCATCTACCCATACGGCACTGGGTGGCTGAGCCATCACAGGCGACCCTGTGATCACGCCCAAGCCCAGCACCAAGGCCAAGGCAATCAAGAAACTAAATGTCCTTTTCACTTTTCCCCCCTTCATCAGTTTTCTGTTGGCTTATCGCCGCCTCGACCAGGGGCATCGCGGCCCGTCTGGCACACAGCTTTCACTTCCATAAGCATCACCAGTTTCATAAAACACAAAAACCAGCCCTCTTTGGTCGGTTGCATCATTAGCTACCCGGTGACCACCCAAAAAACAACACCTCCTTTCCCTCTACTCTCGTCACTCTTGTCCCTTAATCCCCAAGCAGCACAGACGCTAAAGCTCAGGGAAAAACATGTCGTAGTGCTTTATACCTACTACTTAGTATACTAGCTGAGAGGGCCTTTGTCCAGGATCTGTGCTGGCTGACCACATGGGTAACACTGGGCAGCATGATTTAGCAAGTTCCTTTTGAATATACTCTACGAGGGCATGATAGCCAGGAGATTGGTGTGGACGGTTGAAATTATAGTCAACAAACCGTTCGGTTAGCCGGGGATTTAGCTCTTCAGGTCCAAAGACAGATTAAAGTTGCAAAGCCCTTCATACTCTAAGGTCTCGTTGAACTGCTCTATTGCAGGGTTATCCTTAGAGGTTTTGACTCTGGAGAGGTACCTCTAGATACTTAATTCGGCGGTAACTTTCTGAAATTCCCTAATTCCGCCATATGTCCCCTGTAGCTTCAACAATCCAAACAACGGGGTCAACCAGGAGCTCCCTGACAAGAGTCCTCAAAAGGTCACTTCTTGCTATGAAATCCGCTATGGGAGGGCTGATCCGGTAGTACAGGGCAACAAATTGAGAGCCTGCGGTGCTTACCAGCAACACGACATCCCGGAACTCTCGCAACACATCGATCTGTTCAGCGGTGGGAGTTCCGTAGGCTGCGGTGGCGATGAAGCACGGCAATGAGAATGGGAATGGGGACCCACTTGGGAGTGCAGCAATTGTCAGGTCGAAGTCGTAGTCTAATGCGCCGGATACCCAGGCGGCTGTCTCATTTGCCTGGACGCCGGCAACTTTGAAACTGACTATCTTGCCATCGTCACCAAGCTCGCCCGTCACCAGCAATTCGTATCTGCTCTCCTCGTCCACGGTCGTCTCGGCGTTTTTGACGCCGTCCAGCAAAGCCTCCACCACTGTCCCTTCGGGCACGGGCCCCTTCAGGGTGCTCACCGTGCCAGTGAAGTAGTGGGGAAGTTGCGGCGGTGGCTCAATATCGTTGGCGTAGGCGGGCGAGACGCCCCCCGCCAGCAGCACCAGAGCCAGCAGGAGCGCCAGGGCTGCCATCAGCCTTGCGGCCCTTCGTCCTCTCAAGCCATTTCCAGTTATCTGCTCTTTCATTATCCAATCACACCGGCCATTTGCCAGACTTCGCCGTCCTCCGTCGGGGAGGATATAAACCCTAGTTTCGCCACATATCTCCCGTAGCTCCAACCACCCAGACCACGGGATCAACCAGGAGCTCCCTGACCAGGGTCCTCAAAAACTCATTTCCAGCTATGAAATCCGCTACGGGAGGACTAAGCTGGTAGTACAGGACAACAAATTGGGAGCCCACGGTGCTTTTCAGCAACACGACATCCCGGAACTCTCGCAACACATTGATCTGTTCGGCGGTGGGAGTTCCGTAGGCTGCGGTAGCAATAAAACAACCAAAATAACCTAATAAATCACCTAAACCTGTGCTGGCCCCTCCGGCTGTGGTGAATCGACTGGTAGCACCGTCAATCGGAGGTTCTTCATACTTAAGCTGGGCTTTGAACTGATACTCCGTCTGCGAAACGAGCCCGGGGAGCACCTCAGTATAGTTGCCATCTGCTGTTCTAGACACCCAAACAGTATAAAACCAGGCCGGATCAGTGGACCTCTTGCAGGCAAAACGCACTTCCACCGAACTGAAGCCCCCCACAGTGTAGCTCATGTGCACGGTGCCTGAGTAGGAGGAAATATCAGTGGCGGCTTCTGTGGTAACTGTCGGAACATTAGGAGGCGGTGACACATCCTCGAAGTAGGCAGTGACAGTTACAGCTTGATCCAGCATTATGAAGGTGGTCTCGGCGGCAGTCGCGTTACCAAATGTGACCGTCGGACTTGCCGTCCAGTTGCCAAAGACGTAGCCCGGGTTGGCTACCGCCCTTATCCTGACTGTTGCGCCTTCTGCATAAGCACCTCTAGCAGCCACATCAATTACATCACCACCACCGATAGGGTCTGCTATCATGGTGAGTTCGTAGGCCTCGCCGAAGTGGGCGGTGATAGTTACAGCCTGATCCAGCATTATGAAAGTTGTCTCCTCTGCAGGCGCATCATCGAATGTGACCGTCGGATCTGCCGTCCAGTTGACAAAGCCGTAGCTCGCTGCGGGTTCCGCCTCTATCCTGACTGTTGCGCCTTCTGCGTAAGCACCTTTATCACCCACATCAATCGCCTCCCCATAGGCGGGAGGGGCTGCTTCCATGGCGAGGTCGTGAGTCACGCCGAAGTGAGCGGTGACAATTACATCTTGATCCGGCATTGTGAAGGTGGTCTCCACGGCAGTCGCATCACCAAAATCACCCACTAGCGCTGTCCAGGTGACAAAGCCGTAGCCAGTTTTGGCTACCGCTTCTATGCTAACTTCGGCGCCTGCTGGGTAAGCACCTATTTCAGCCACGTCAATCGCCTCCCCATAGGTGGGAGGGTCTGCTGCCATGGCGAGTTCGTAGACCACGCCGAAGTGGGCGGTGATGGTCACATCTTGAGCCGGCATGGTAAAGGTTGTCTCGGCGTCATTCGCGTCACCGAATGTGCCCGCCGAGGCAGTCCACTTGGCAAACTGATAGTCTGCCTCAGCTTCCGCCAGGAGGTCGACCACCGTTGCGGCGTAATAGGTGTACACCCCTTCGCCAGGGGTGGTTACAGAGCCTCCCGTGGTGCTGGAGATGGTTAACGTATATTGCACCGGCGGTTCTGGCTCTTCATCAATTGTCAGGTTAAGTTTTTGCACCTTGCCCGACTGCCAGGTAGCATGCTCCTCTGCCTCGATGCCGTCCACGTAGAATGTCACCGTGTCACCAGCCGTGCCCGGCACCCTGAATATGGGGTCGTATCCATACCTTCCCACACCATCCACGGTGGTCTCCGCCTCTTTGACGTCGTCCACAAAGGCCTCCACCAGTGTCCCTGCAGCCACCAGGTCACCATTGAACCTTACAGTGCCATAGAACTGGTGGGGCATTTCTGGCGGTGGTTCGACGGCATAGGCTGGCATGACGCCGCCGGCGATGAGGCACAGGGCTAACAAGAGCCCGAGAGCCCCTGCCAGCCTGCCGGCGCTTCGTCTTGTTAATTTATTTATCGTTCTCCACGCCTCCATAATTAATTTACACTATTTACACTCCCACACTTATGGATAAATTGTTCCTGGTTCTATAAATGCCACCCAGTAACCGAGGCCTGGCACCATATATGTGGTATTATACGCCGTCCCCGGAATGGTGAACCAAGCGCCATCCTCAAACCCGTATATCTTAATGTATTCCGTGCCAGCAAGATAAACTTCAACTGTTACATTGTCAGCGGTGGACTTGAAGCCGACCATGTTCCAGCCGACTACCACGTCGTAATCGTGCGGGATTCCCCCACCTTCAGGCATTACCGTGCCGGCTATATTCAGTGTCCGGGCCGCCTCCATGTTAATCCAGTAGGCTTTGCCGTCTTCCATTGAGTGAAGATTGTATGGAGCATCGGGAGCGAAGCTCTTCCACGGGGGGCCGGTTGCGGCATCCCAGTACCAGACGCTGGTGACGTCGTCCATGATGCCAGCCAGCACCACCTCAATATCTGGGTCAAGGGGGATGAGGGGCAGCGAGATAAGGTTCCAGCCTTCGACAAGGTCTATGGACCATGGGTCGAAGTCTCCCTGACTAACGATAACCGTGGCGGGTATACAGGCGTCGTCGGGTATGTCTTCCTCCTCTCCATCGATCTCGACCTTGCCCGATGGACGGACAGTTATCATGCTAAAGCCGTCACCGGTACATTCAAGGTGCCAGGTGTAATTCCATGATGTATCGTTGGAGGCGAGCGAGCCGAGGTTCAGGGTGGCATCCTGACCCGTCTCCAGCTTGGCGTAGCGGTCTATGTCTATGGTCAGCTTGACTTCCGTCGCGTTGAGGGAGCTTATGTTCTTCACGTTGGCTTTGATTTCAAACCCTTGAGTGACATTAAACGAAAAGCCGTCAGGCGAGAAAATAGCCACATCGAGAACTTGCTCCTGAATAACGCTTACCGTGTCAGAGTAGATGAAACCTGAACCTTTTACACCTATATGGTTCCCAGTACCCGGGTCCGTACCTGACGGATTGACCGTTATATTTACAGTACCCCCACCAATGCAGACAAGAGTCCAGGATACCTCAATAGTCCAGTTAACGCCACAGTTAAGCGGGTTGTCTACAAACTTAGTGGCGACTTCATTTGCCTCCAGGGTAGCATTGCCGCTTATCACTATGGTTGCCCAAACATCGTTTGCAATGTGTGTCCCGTTGTTTGTCACGTTGGCGGTGACGGTAAACTCGGTACCGCCTACAATGTCAGCACCGTTCAGAGGCGCGGTGATGTTTACCGTTAGCTCAGGCCACTCGTCAGCGCTAACCGGTGCCGGCACCACAGTGAAGCTCAGCACCAGCGCCAGAGCCAGCAAAATACTACATATCTTTCCCATTATTCTCTCCTTTCATCAATTTACTATTTCTTTATCGCCCCTCGACCGGGGGCACCTCCGCTTTTCCATGGCACAATTCTCACCTCCATATAGCATCACTCCTTTCACAGAACACAAAAACCGACCTTGTTCAGGGACCGACCCTCTTCAGGTCGGTTGCATCATCAGCCTATCACCGGCCAGGTGACCACCCAAAAAACAACACCTCATTTCTTCCCCTCACCTCCTTTCCCTCTACTCTCGTCACTTTTGTCCCTTAATCCCCAAGCAACACAGAGGCTAAAGCTCAGGGAAAAACATGTCGTAGTGCTTTATACCTACTAATTAGTATACTAGATGAGAGGGCTTTTGTCTAGGGTCTGTCCTGGCATAGCAACAAGAGGAAAGGGCGCCTCGAAATGACATCGCCCAAGCCTTCCTGTTTTCCTAATTAGGATTTTGATATTGTTCAGCATTTCGTATTTAGTGCTTATTATTTCTTCTCATTAGGGGCCAAACTTATCCAGTTTTAAAGCATTAGCCATAGCTAAGGGCATAATTTCCGTAGCCGGGAAACGCCCCATACCACCAGCAAGGCAGGCTCGTTCCGAGA
>CAZZAC010000004.1:0-53796 GCA_964652095.1 uncultured Dehalococcoidales bacterium
CACGAACATAGTGTAACTTTAATCACGTTGGTCCTATATGAATTCAAACCTAGCACATTTCTCTAGAATTGTCCACCAACGAGCCTCTTTTTTTCGCGGAGATGTTGCATTTTACTGCATTTAGTGGTAAAATGTTTCCATACCACAATTCTTAGGAGAGATTTGTGAACTGTCCTTACTGCGGCAGGCAGGAATCAAAGGTGATAGATTCCCGGAGTCTAGACGAAGTGGTGAGACGACGAAGGAAATGCCTCACCTGCAATACTCGCTTCACTACTTATGAGCGTATACAGCCACATGATATCTTCGTTATTAAGAAGGATGGACGACGTGAGGAATTCAGCCGGGATAAGCTCTCCTTGGGTATTCGCAAAGCTTGTGAGAAACGCCCCCTTCCTACAGGCGCCATCGATAAATTTATGGACACTATCGAGGCTGAGCTTTACAAGGTGGGCAAAAGCGAGGTCTCCAGTTCCTATATTGGTGATTTGGTCATGGAAGGACTAAGAAAACTAGACCACATTGCTTACATTCGCTTTGCCAGTGTTTATCGGGAATTTGCTGATATCGGCGCTTTAAAACAAGAGGTGGATAGCTTGGCGATACGAAGAGAGCTAACGCCAGCAAACCAGCTACCGCTGCCCTCTTCTGAGGCGGTGAATTCCCCAGCTGGTCGCAAGAGGAGATAAAATGCCCAAAACCCGTCGGAAAGAGAACCAAAAAGCTATTGGTCGAGATAGAGTAGCTCAAGCTGTTTTCGCTGCTGCCGAGTCCATGGGTATAAGTGATAGGAAATTGCTGGAAAAGTTTACAGAACAAGTGAGCCAGCGCTTAGATGTAGCTCATCCCTTCCCAGGCATGGAGGAATTTGTTCCTCGGCAAATTAAACAGCCTGTGTCCCCCTCCCAAATTCAGGCAATGGTTAAGGAGATTCTAACTGCAGACGAATTTTCTCCCCAGGCCAGAAGCCAAGTCATTTCTGGAATCAAACTTAGCGATAATGCCTTAAGGGTTCTGGAAAGAAGATATTTGTCAAAGGCTGGGGAGGGGAAGGTTATTGAAACCCCACAACAGCTATTTCGCCGCGTCGCCAAGCATATTGGCTCAGCCGAGCTCCTTTACGATTCCAAAGCAGATGTTTCTCTTTGGGAAGAGGCATTCTATCAGTTAATGACAAACCTGGATTTCTTACCTAATTCCCCTACTCTAATGAATGCCGGCCGTGAACTAGGGCAATTATCAGCTTGCTTTGTTTTACCTATTGAGGATTCTATGGAGTCTATTTTTGATGCGGTTAAATATACTGCTTTGATTCATAAAAGTGGCGGAGGTACCGGCTTTTCCTTTTCCCGACTTAGACCGACAAGTGATAGAGTGGGTTCTACAGGTGGCATTGCTAGTGGCCCCGTCTCTTTCATGCGAGCTTTTGATGTCACCACCGATGTCATAAAGCAAGGTGGCATGCGCCGCGGAGCCAATATGGCAATACTCAATGTTGAGCATCCCGACATCTTGAAATTCATCGCGGCTAAGGAAGACCCGGAGGCTCTAACCAATTTTAACCTTTCTGTAGCTGTGACCGATGAGTTTATGAAAGCGGTGGAAAAAGGCACCGATTACAATTTGGTGAACCCTCGAACTGGAGAGGTGACAGATAAGCTTAATGCCAAAGAGGTATTTGACAAAATAGTTGACATGGCTTGGCGCACCGGCGACCCGGGTGTTGTGTTTATTGACGAGATAAACAGGCATAACCCCACGCCTAAATTGGGCAAAATAGAAAGCACTAACCCCTGTGGGGAACAACCCCTGCTTCCCTTTGAATCCTGTAATTTAGGCTCCATAAACTTGTCCAAGATGGTGGCGGATAAAGATGGCCAGCCATACATTGACTATGACAAGCTATCACAAACAGTCAAGCTGGCAGTCCGCTTCCTTGATAATGTTATCGAAGTCAACCAATTTCCCCTGCCAGAGATTACGGAGATGACAAAAACTACCAGGAAAATAGGCCTGGGGGTGATGGGTTTTGCCGACATGCTGATTCAGCTTGGTATCCCTTATGATAGTGAACAAGGGCTTGTTGTGGCCGAGGAAATTGCCCATTTCATATCTGAAGAGGCGGATAAAGCCTCGATAGAGCTAGCCCAAGAAAGGGGAGTTTTTCCTGCTTTCCAGAAAAGCATTTATGCCCTGCCCGATGGTCCTCGTTTTCGAAATGCCTCTCGGACTACCATTGCTCCTACTGGCAGCTTGAGCATAATCGCTAACTGCTCCAGTGGCATTGAACCATTGTTCGCTTTAAGCTATGTGCGTCATATCCTGGAAGGAGAAGAATTTATAGAGGTGAATCCTTATTTTGAGGAGGCAGCCAAAAAGGGAGGGTTCTATTCCCCGGATCTAATGAAGCAGCTAGCTGAAGGAAAGAGGTTAAAGGACATAGAAGAAGTTCCTGAAGACATAAAAAGGCTCTTTGTCACTGCCCATGACATATCTCCTGAGTGGCACGTTAAGATGCAGGCAGCATTCCAAAAATTTACTGATAGTGCTGTATCCAAGACAGTCAATTTCCCTCACGAGGCGACACCCGAGGATGTAGCTAAAGTGTATAAGCTGGCTTACCAGGAAGGCTTGAAGGGGATAACTATTTACCGAGACAGGAGCCGAGAGAGTCAGGTTCTCACTGTAGGTGAGGGGGTAAAAAGGGCTGAAGGTAAGCTAGCTCCCAGAAAAAGGCCTAAAGTTACCACGGGTGTAACTGAGAGGGTAAACACTGGGTGTGGCTACATCTATGTGACAGTAAATTTTGATAGTCAGGGAATATCCGAAGTCTTCTCCACATTAGGAAAGGCCGGAGGTTGTGCGGCTGCACAGCTTGAGGCTATTAGCCGCCTTACATCCCTGGCTCTAAGGTCTGGAATAGATATAGATTCTATTGTAAAGCAACTACGCGGCATCAGATGCCCTTCTATCGCTTGGGAGCAGGGACATGCTATTTTGTCCTGTGCCGATGCTATCGCTAGCGTGCTGGAGAAGTACATTAGAGAAAAGACCGCCACTAAGGAAAAGACCGCTAATCCAAATACGCCTTCCCAAAATCCTGAGATGGTTAAAAGTTGGGCCGGGCAATGCCCCGATTGTGGTGGTCCTTTGATTTACCAGGAAGGCTGCAACATTTGCCTCGCCTGTGGCTTTACTAAATGTGGATAGAGTACAAGAAAAATGGGTAGATCCAGAGGTAGTTATTATTCAGCTCTTAAGCGGATAACTAAAGTTGCCAATTCGGCTTTTAGCTTAAGAAAGATTTGTAATTCTATAGCTAAAAGTACTGCCAAGGCAATGCAGGCAAATGGCTGCCGTATTTTATCCCTCAATTCCCAAAAGGAATATTTAATCACTGTAGGCGCATATGGTTTGAGCGACCTTTATCTGAAAAAAGGCCCCCTTGATGCCCGTAAAAGCCTTCCGGATATCCTTGATGGGAAAGTGGTATTTATTGCCGATGCTGCTAAAGATGAAAGAGTTCAACATCCCCAAATAGCACTAGCGCAAGGAATATCTTCTATACTTGGGGTTCCTGTACTTGGGAAAGGAGAAGCTATCGGGGAGATTCGAATTTACACTCGTGAGCCTCGCCAATTCTCCGAAGCTGATAAAAGCTTCCTCCTTAGTGTTGCTGATATGTGCGCCGTCATCTTTGAGAGAGCAGAGCTTCATCAATTGCTGGAGCAAGACTATAAGGCAAGTAAGAGACGAAGAAAATCGTCCCAAGTATCTCCGTTACCTACTACTACCCAGGAGCCATCTAGTTTCGCTCATCCCAGCGAGGAGGATTTTGCCAAACTTTTAGACTTTTACTGTGTTGAATGGCTTTATGAGCCTCGTTCTTTTCCTCTTAGGTGGGAGGGCGACAAGATAGCAGAGATGTTCACTCCCGATTTTTATTTGCCCGAGTTAGACCTTTATGTTGAACTCACTACATTAAAACAAAATCTGCTAACCGAGAAGAATCGCAAGCTGCGCCAGCTCAGAGAACTTTACCCTGAAGTCAATATCAGACTTCTGAACAAAAATGACTTTCTCAAGCTGTTAGCCAAATATGGTTATGGTCCTCTAGGCGAAGCTAAAGTAGAGGGGATCGATCGAGTTTTGTACAGCCACGCCAAAATTCAACGAAGGATAAGTACCCTAGCCAGACGCATTTCGCGCGATTATACTGGTCAGCGATTAGTGCTCATAGGCATCTTGAAGGGCGTTGTCTGCTTTATGGCTGACCTGATGCAGCACCTTTCCATTCCGGTTACCCTAGACTTTATGGCTATCTCATACTATGGTGGTGATGGTCAGGTAGTCAAGATAACCAGAGACCTCGATAGCAGCATAACAGGTCAGCATGTACTGATGGTTGAAGACATTGTAGATACTGGCATGACACTGAATTACATTCTCAGTCATCTCTCTGCCCACAATCCTGCTAGTCTTCGCGTTTGTACCTTGCTTGATAAGAGAGCACGTCGATTGATAAATGTTCCTCTTGATTACGTAGGCTTTGAAGTTCCCGATGAGTTCGTAGTGGGTTATGGATTAGATTACAAGGGAGAATACCGTAATTTGCCCTTTATTGGCATCCTCCACCCCGAGCTAATCAAAGGCCCAGAGCTGCGATAGTACCCCAAGAAAAATTCGCTTCGCTCTTTTTTTCCTGGGAAATCCGGAAACGCCAATGGGTAAATCTGGGGCCCCCCTGAAAAACGAAGTTTTTCAGGGGTAAGAATACCCCCCCCACTTAGCTCTCTTTTTCTGTGGCAATACTTATAGCTCGTATAATAATAAAAACAAAAAACTGGGCATAAAAAAACGCCCCAAGTAACCTCCCTTTCCTTGACTCACCACCCACCTTCCTTTCTGCTTCCACTTACCTTGCGCTGGGCCTCTTACCTCCCAACACTTTTCAGCTTCCACTTACTTGGCGGTCGGTTCCACACTCGCCAAGTTCTTGTTCGATTACTTGGAGCATTATTATAGTAACACACCTCTAAAACTTTGTCAAGGGGTGTAAGAAATAGCTCTGTTTACTTGAGCTGAACGCCCCATTTAACACTAAATCTCTCTTTGACTTGTGGATTAACCAAGCCCTGAGGCCACTCCCCTTGCAATACTCTGGCTACCTCTTCCCAGGGCCACATAAATAATTCTTCACGTGACTCCTCAGAATAGTAAGCAAAATGACCAGTAATGAGAACATTGTCAAGCTTGAGCAAGGGATTGTCGCGGCTAGGAGGCTCTGATTCCAACACATCCAGGCCAGCACCTGCAATTAATCCCTCTGAAAGGGCGGTATAAAGAGCCTTTTCATCCACGAGCTCTCCCCGGGCTGTGTTGATGAAATAAGCGGTGGGCTTCATCCTTTTGAATTGCCCAAGCCCCATCATATGCTTGGTTTCTGGAGTGAGAGCAGTATGCATGGAAACAAAGTCCGACTCCTTAAGCAACTGGTCGAGCTCTACCGATTCCACTTCGAATGTCTTAAACAGGATGCGAGGCACATGGGGGGCGTAGGCAATGATTCTGAAGCCAAAAGCTTTGGCTTTTGGGACAAGAGTACGAGAGATATTGCCAAAGCCAATAAGCCCTAAGGTCTGCCCAGATAGCCGATGTAATGGCTTCAAGGCGTTCAAGTACTCTGCCTGGGTACTCCATTTCCCACTCTTAATGTCAGGAAGTAGTTGATAAAACTTTCTGGCGCAGCCGAGAATAAGTGCCATAGTGTGGTCTGAGACCTCCTCCAAGCAATAATAGGGGACATTGGCAACACAAACACCTTTTTCTGTAGCTGTGGCTATGTCCACATTGTCATAACCTATACTCGTAAGGGCAATCAGTCGGCATTTGTTCAGATTCTCGATTACTTTGGGACTAAAGACATACCCGGGCGTTATCCTTATTCCCACTGCTATGACAGCATCAGCTTCAGAACAGGCGGAGATAAGTTCATCCTCAGTAGTACAGAAGGTCTTTTCCACCTCTGCCCCTAATTTGGTCAATAGCTCATCATAGGTGGGAATTGCGCCAGGCACATAAAAGGTAACAACTACTCTAAAACTCAACCTCCTGCCTCACTTCTTATTTGCTAGAGTAATCTCCATCGCCCTAAACTCTATGATTATAGCATTGCCACATGGGCATCTTCAGTGTGAGTCCTCTGAGCCCTTTTCACATGTCCATTAAGCTTGGATGAGCGCAACGACTAAAAAAGAGTATCGGTGTGGACGGACGATGCACATCCTGTACATCCGCCACTCGCTTGTACTGAGCCGTACCATAATATACTATATAGATAACTCAGGTCGACCTAACCAGAAATGGAGGTAAGAGGCATTAATCCAATCGGTAGTGAAATAGGAGGTTGAGATGTCTGATGTGATAGCCAGGGTAATATCCCAGAAGGGGACTTGCGAAGCTCAACACAAGGTTGGTGATGAGTTTGTCATCGGACAACAGACTCCGCCTCACCTCTGTTCATGGGCTTTTTACTCCCTTTTTCCTTTTGCCCAAGTCCTGCAATTCGGCGGTTCGTTCCCCTGGGAGAAAGACCGAAACAAGACTACTGTTGCTTGTCCTGACCCAACAAACCCGGTGGTGTTTGAACTAAGGCGCACTTTGCCTTAATGAACTAATCGCGAGGCTAGGTAGCGCAAAATGAATGGGCCCCAGCTGACCTTATCGCTGAACTGAAAGAGAAGGTTTTATTTTTAGGGCCCCAGCAATACTATCCCAATTACCCCCACCACAGGCCAGCTTTTTTAAATCTAAGACTAAACCAAGGTCACCCGGCTCAGTAAAGCGTAATTCCAGGAAGCTTGTGTGAGAAATACCCCGCGAGGACCAACTAGAAGATATTGTAAATTCAGGTGCCAGTATTATTAATGCAGCTTAAGATTAATTTCACCGACTGAGTTGTTTCTTTAAATTCCTGGCTTTGTGTTCATATCGATCAGCCGCCGCAGTACATCCAATGCCCAAGCAAACAAGCACAATTCCAAAAAGCCCAAGCAGACTCGGTGAGATAAGAAGGACACTACCACCCACCATTCCCACCGTTACGAGAACTATTGCCAAAATAATATACATATTTGCCCTGTCTTTCGTCTCATCAACTTCCTCCTGAAGCTGAAACTCTTGCCATTCTGTATCTTCCTCAACTAAAACCTCCCCACATTTAGGGCAAAATACCAAATCTTCATCTATTTTCTTCTTGCAGTATTGACAGTATAGCATCGCCACACCTCCCAATCTCTTTTCAATATTATAAGATAACGCTGACCAAAATGCACTATCTTCTGCCAGCGTGTGCGCAGGAGATTACTACCAGGTTTTACAAAAATTTTTAAAGCTTGCAGTAATGTGTCATAGCAAGCTTTTCTGATAATACCTAGCCCTTCAACCAGGGCATCATATCCCTGAGCTTTTTGCCCACAACTTCGATGGGATGCTCTGCTTCCATCCTCTTCATAGCATTAAAGCTGGGGCGGCCGGCTTGGTTTTCCAAAATCCATTCTGTAGCAAAGCTGCCATCCTGAATCTCTGCCAGGATTTGCTCCATTTCCTCCCTGACCAAATCATCAATGACCCGCGGGCCTCGCGTGTAATCACCATACTCCGCCGTATCGCTTACCGAGTAGCGCATATGACTCAAACCACCTTGATAAATCAGGTCAACAATGAGCTTTAACTCGTGGCAAACTTCGAAATAGGCGATCTCCGGTTGATAGCCAGCCTCTATCAATGTTTCAAAGCCAGCCTTTATCAAGGACGAGACTCCGCCGCAAAGCACCGTTTGCTCACCGAACAGGTCGGTCTCGGTCTCTTCAGCAAAAGTCGTTTCCAAAACTCCGGCTCTAGCGCAACCAATCCCCTTGGCATAGGCCAGAGCTGTGTCTTTGGCTTTCCCCGAGGCATCCTGGTGGATAGCCACCAAGGCCGGAGGTCCTGAACCTTCAGTATAAAGCCTTCTGAGCATATGTCCCGGACATTTAGGCGCTATCATGCTAACATCGACCTCAACTGGAGGCACGATTTGAGAAAAGTGGATACTAAAACCATGAGCAAACATAAGTGTCTTGCCCCGGGCCATCTCCTTCTCAATTGACTCCCGATAGATTCTGGGCTGCACAGTATCCGGAGCTAGCATAACAATTATATTTGCCTTTTTGGCTACTTCAGCGGCGGTGGCCACTTCAAAATCAGCTTTCTTTGCTGCCTCCCAGACTTCAGTGCCTGGTAACTCGGCAACAATGACCTGGCAGCCGCTGTCCCTCAGGTTCTGGGCATGAGCATGTCCCTGACTCCCAAAGCCAACAATGCCAATTGTCTTTCCTTTGAGCAAATCCAGGTTAGCATCCTTGTCATAATAAATTTTAGCCATAATCCCTCCTCTATTAACCTTCAGTTGTCAGCTATCAACTATCGACAGTTATTTAAGAACTGCTTCCGCGAGTTAAGGCTATCCTGCCAGTTCGTGAAATCTCCTTAACGCCAAAATCACTAAGGAGCCCGAGCAGAGAATTCACTTTGTCTTCGTCACCGGTCACCTCCACTGTCAGTGAACCTGGAGCAACATCAACTATGTTAGCCCGGAAAATGCCAACGATTTGCATAATCTCGCTTCTTGTCGAGGCAGTAGCCTTCACCTTAATTAAGGCCAATTCTCTGGTCACCATGTCTTCTTCGGTTATATCAGAGACTTTAATCACGTTGATTAGCTTGTCCAGTTGTTTTCTCACCTGCTCTATCTGAGCAGAATCACCGACAGCAACAATGGTCATGCGAGATAAGCCGGGATGTTCACTACCACCTACAGCAAGACTTTGAATATTAAAGGAGCGCCTTCGGAATAAACTAGCTATTCGATTAAGCACCCCCGGTTTATCCTCCACTAAAGCTACTAAAGTATGTTTTGTATTAGTCAATTTGCCCCCCAACAGATAAATTCCAAATCCTAATCTCTAAACTCTAACCAAATATCAACTATCAAAAATTAAAAATTAGAATTACCACTCAAAATGCAAAAAGGCTTTACTAAACTGATTTTGAATTTTGCCCTGTCATTTTGCATTTTTACTTTTGCCTTTTGATTTTCTTTTGGTATTTTGTAATTGATTCCTAGAATTTTCCTTCCAATACTTCCGGCTTTGATGGCTCGAAAAATCTGGCCAGGCTTTCCCCTGGTGGCACTATGGGATATACGTTCTCTTCGGGCTCAATAAGAAAGTCGATGAGAAAAGCTCCAGGGTACTCCATGGCCTTCTGTATAGCCGGGATGACTTCTTCTCTTCGCGTCACCCGAAGACCAGGGATGTCGTAAGCCTCAGCAACTTTGACAAAATCGGGATTCCAAAGCTTCGTGCCAACGTAGCGCCGTCCATAGAATAGCTCTTGCCATTGTCTTACCATGCCTAAATACCCGTTGTTAATGATAGCTATTTTTACAGCAATGTTTTCCTGTGTTATGGTAGCTAACTCCTGGATAGTCATTTGAAAGCCGCCGTCGCCAGCAACACACCATACCACCTCTTCGGGGCAACCAACTTTGACTCCCATGGCCGCGGGTAGTTCAAACCCCATGGGGCCCAAACCTCCCGCAGAAATAAGGCTGTTCGGTTTGTTGTAAACGAAGTATCGGGCCGCCCACATTTGATTCTGCCCCACCCCAGTAACCACTAAAGCATCGCCTTGCGTGGCCTCGTAGATCTGGTGAACAATGTATTGAGGCAAAAGCTCATCACTCTGCCTGATTTCTAGCGATGGATGCTCATACCTCCACTGTTCTATTTGGGAAAGCCAATCCACATGCTCTCTTCTCTCAACCACCTCATTCAGGGCTGTGAGCACGCTTTTTATATCTCCGACTACCGGAACCTCGGTGGGGATATTCTTTCCAATCTCTGCAGGGTCGATATCAATGTGAATGACACGGGCATGGGGAGCAAACTCTTCGGTATTTGCTGTAGCCCGGTCATCAAATCTCATGCCAATAGCGATAAGAAGGTCGGCGTTTTGCACTGCCATATTGGCGCAAGGTGTGCCATGCATCCCCAGCATGCCAAGATCAAGTATATGGTTTCCAGGGAAAGAGCCCAGACCAAGGAGAGTGTGAGCCACTGGTAATTGTGCTTTCTCAGCAAATTCCTTAAACTCATCGTAGGCTTGGGAAATAATTATCCCCCTGCCAGCGATGATAACAGGCTGCTCAGCTTCGTTAATGAGCTTTGCTGCTTTCTTAATTTGAGCTGGGTGCCCACGAGAGACAACCTTGTAGCCCGGCAAATCAAGCTTATCGGGATAAACAAAGTCCGTTTGCTCTTGCTGGACATCCCGTGGTATGTCAATAAGCACAGGTCCCGGCCTTCCTGTCTGGGCAATGTGGAAGGCCTCTTTAACCGTTTTAGCCAGCTCAGCAACATCGGTAACAAGATAGTTATGTTTGGTAATTGGAATGGTAATGCCTGTGATATCCGTCTCCTGAAAGGCATCCTTGCCAATAACAGGTCTGGCTACCTGTCCAGTTATAGCTACTAAGGGCGCAGAATCCATATAAGCATTGGCGATCCCAGTAACCAGATTAGTAGCTCCAGGCCCCGAAGTAGCAATACATACTCCCGCCTTATGTGTAACTCGAGCATAGCCATCGGCGGCATGAGCCGCTCCCTGCTCATGGCGAACTAATATATGTCGGAGTTGAGGATATTGGGGGAAGGTATCATATATCGGTAAGACAGCACCACCAAGAATGCCAAAAATAACCTCTACCCCTTCTTTAATTAAACTCTCACAGAGAATCTGAGCACCAGTCTTCTTCATAGAATAACTCCTTACCCAGCAAACACCGCACCAGTGCTGGCCGAGCTTACTTTATCACTATACCTCTTGAGATAGCCAGTTTTAATCTTGGGTTCAAAGGAAGGCAATGCAGCCAGCCGTTGTTTTAGCTCTTTTGGGCTTAATTCTACTTCCAATTTGTGGTCAGGTATGTTTATGTTAATCATATCACCATCCCGCAAAGCCGCTATCGGACCTTTCTCTGCCGCCTCAGGAGATACATGACCAATAGCTGCTCCTCGCGTGCCTCCAGAAAAGCGTCCATCTGTAATAAGAGCTACTTCTCTATCCATACCCATACCGCTGAGGAGGGAAGTAGCTGCTAGCATCTCCCGCATTCCTGGCCCTCCTTTGGGGCCTTCATAGCGAATGACGATTACCTCGCCTGACTTAAATTTGCCTTTCATTATCGCCGCCGTAGCTTCTTCCTCACTATCGAAAATCCTCGCCGGACCCCGATGAACTAACATCTCAGAAGCTACCGCAGCGCTTTTCACCACGCTGCCATCAGGCGCCAGATTGCCAAATAATATGCTGATACCACCAGTAGGGGCATGCGGTTGTGACAGGGGGCGGATTACCTCTCTATTCTTAACTTTGGCTTCCTTTGCTATGTCGCCTAATGGCTTGCCCAAAATGGTGTTCGCCTCAAGCTTCAGCAGTCCCGACAGTTCGTGCATTATCGCAGGAATGCCACCGGCTAAGTCCAGGTCCTCAATATGATAATCGCTGGCCGGGCTTAATTTGCAGATATGAGGAACGGAGTCGCTAATCTCGTTTATCAGGGATAAGGGAAAATCTATCCCAGCCTCGTGCGCTATGGCAGCAAGATGCAACACGGAATTTGTGCTACCACCCAGAGCCATGTCCACAGCCAAGGCATTGTAAAGAGAATCCCTGGTGAGCACATCCCTGGGTTTAATATCTTTGGCTAACGCTTCCATGACTTGCTGCCCGGCTTTATAGGCTAGTTGTACCCGCCGTGCTTCCACCGCTGGTATCGTGCCGTTACCCGGCAAGGCTATTCCCAAAGCTTCGCTGAGACAATTCATAGTATTAGCAGTGAACATCCCGGCACAGCTCCCACAACCAGGACAGGCAACCATCTCCAGCTCTTGCAACTCAACCTCGGTCATCTTACCTCTAGCTACTTCGCCTACGGCTTGAAAGACCGTAATAAGGTCAACGGACCTGGCAGCGTTTCCCTGAACAAACTTCCCGGCTAGCATAGGGCCACCACTGACAAAGACAGAAGGTAAATTAAGCCTGACTGCGGCCATCAGCATCCCAGGCACGACCTTATCGCAATTAGGGATGAATACCAAGCCATCGAAGGCATGGGCCTGAGCCAGGATTTCAACTGAGTCAGCAATAAGCTCCCTGCTGGGCAAGCTGTATTTCATTCCCGGATGGTTCATAGCGATACCATCGCAAACAGCTATGGTATTGACCTCAAAAGGCACCCCACCCCGACTGCGGATACCCTCCTTTACCGCTTTAGCGATTGTTTGTAGATGGATATGACCGGGGACAATCTCACTAAAGCTATTGATCACTCCGATAAATGGCTTATCCCAGTCATCTGAAGAGCAACCTACAGCCCGCAGCAGCGACCTGTGAGGCGCCCGCTCGATTCCCTTCTTCACCATGTCGCTTCGCATTTAACTTATGTTCCCTCAAATGAATTATGTCGCATAACATAGCACAATGCCTAACTAGCGTCAATGAGATATCTTTTTGGCGTTGTTTAGCAATTACTCAGTTGTCATTGCCAGCCCTCCCTTTTTGTCATTGCGAGCACCTGAAAGGTGCGTGGCAATCTCATGCCCCCCCACGAGATTGCTTCAGCTGACTTCGTCAGCCTCGCAATGACAGGATGGAGGTGTCATTCTGAGAAAATCGTAAGAGAGGGGCTTGTCCCCCCCCAATCTCTTTCACCCCCAGGTATACTGTGGGCCTCTGCCTCGCCGCCTTGTTGCCCATATAGCCAGCGCGGCTGACACCAGCGCCAGCAAGCCTATTACGGCCACCTTCTCGGCCGAAGTAGTGTTGACGACTACGGCGCTCATGGCCACAGCGGGCAACAGCCCAGCCCTCACTATTGGCTTCAGGTTGGGATGCTTAATTATGAACTCGGCCATTGGTGGGCTGACGCGGTAATAGAGGTCTACCAAAGCTTGTCCCAGCGGGTGGGTGAGCAAGTATTCATCTCTGAACTCACGGAGAATCTGTATTTCCTGGGCCATGGGCGTGCCGTAGGCTGCAGTGGCGATGAAGCAAAACTTGACCCCATCCTCACCCCCGGGCCTTGGGCGAGGGAATGGTGGCACCTCTACACACTGCGACGGTGGCAACGCAAGCACCAGATTCCATCTGGCAAGCTCTGCTTCCGGGCCTGCAGCGACCACGGTGCCGTCGGCCTTAAGCCCCACAGTGTGAATGCCACCTGCGGCGACCTGGGTGATGTCCGTCCAGTTTCCGACATTGCACTGCCCATAGAAACTGTCTCCCACGGCGACCACGGTGCCGTTGGTCTTAAGCCCCACCGTATGATAGCCGCCTGCGGCGACCTGGGTGATATTCCCCCAGTCGGTGACATTGCATTGCCCGTAGTCATCGCGTGACCCGCCTGACGGTCCCGCGGCGACCACTGTGCCATCCTTTTTAACCCCGACCGTGTGATACCAACCTCCAGCGACCTGGGTGATATTCGTCCAATTGGCGACATTGCACTGCCCCTCGTAGTCGTTATATCCTACAGCCACCACAGTACCGTCGGACCTAAGCCCCACTGCGTGACCGCGGCCTGCAGCGACCTGGACGATATCCGTCCAGCTGCCGACATCGCACTCGTATCCCGTAGAGACCGCGGTGCCATCAGATTTAAGCCCCACTGTGAAAGTCTCGCCTGCGGCGACCTGGGTGATGTTTCTCCAGCCGCTGACATCGCACTCCCCGTAGGAGGTTTCTCCCATGGCGACCACTGTGCCATCGGTTCTAAGCCCCACTGTATGATACCAACCCGCGGCGACCTGGGTGATGTTTGTCCAGCCACCGACATCGCACTGCCCCCACCAGTTGTCTCCCACGGCGACCACTGTGCCGTCGGCTTTAAGCCCCACTGTGTGATATTCGCCTGCAGCGACCTGGTCGATGTCCGTCCAGCTGCCGACGTCGCACTGCCCCAAGAAGCTGCTTCCCACGGCGACCACGGTACCATCAGCCTTAAGGCCCACCGTGCAATGACTGCCTGCGGCGACCTGGACAATGTCTGCCCAGCCGCTGACATCGCATTGCTCGGACACATCCAATCCCACAGCGACCACAGTGCCGTCGGACTTGAGCCCCACCGTGTGATAGCTGCCTGCGGCGACCTGGACGATGTCTGTCCAGCCGCCGACATTACACTGCCCTCCTCCGTTGTATCCTACGGCGACCACTCTGCCGTCGGACTTAAGCCCTACCGTGTGCCCGCAGCCTGCGGCGACCTGGACAATATCCGTCCACCGGCCGACATTACACTGTCCTTTGTCGTAAGCTCCCACAGCGACCACGCTGCCGTCGCCCTTAACCCCAACTGTCTGACTAAAGCCTGCGGCAACCTGGACAATATTCGTCCAGCCACCGACCTTGCACTGCCCAAAGTCATTATCTCCCACGGCAGCCACGGTGCCGTCGTCCTTCAGCCCCACCGTATGCCACTGCCCTGCGGCAACCTGAACAATGCCTGCCCAGCTACCCACATTGCACTGCCCTAGCTCCTTGTCTCCCACGGCGACCACGGTGCCATTGGCACTGACTCCCACCGTGTGTCTTCCGCCTGCGGCGACCTGCACGATGTCCGTCCAGCAGCCGACATAGCATTGGTAGTAGTAGTTCGACCCCAGGGCGACCACAGTGCCATCAGTCTTGAGACCCACGACGTGACCGTCCCCCGCAGCCACCATGGGTGTTACGTTCCCCGCAAGCGTACTCAGGGCCATTGCTGAAGCAAGGCTGGAGCTATCCATCGTCGAATGACTAATAAAATGGTTATCTGACAGAGACACGGTTGCTGAAGCTCCCGCTGCCGATACAGGAAGAATCAGGCTGAAGACGAGAGCGAGGGAGAGCAGAGCTGGTAAGAGGATTTTCCTATTTTTCATTGTCACCTCCCATTATCCGTCGAGGCTGTTTAATTTCGGGCAACCACATTTTTAAACAGCCAATATTCAATTTCACCCTCGGGTATACTCTGGGTCTCTGCCTCGCCGCCTCGTCACCCAGATAGCCAGCACCACGGAAACCAGCGCCAACAAGCCCATTATGGCCGTCTTCTCGGCCGGAGTAGTGTTGACAACCATGGTGCTCATGGCCACAGCGGGCACTAGCCCAGCCCTCACTACTGGCTTCAAGCTGGGATGCTCAGTTATGAACTCGGCTATTGGCTGGCTGACCCTGTAATAGAAGTCTACTAAGGCTTGTCCCAGCGGGTTGGTCAGCAGGTATTCATCTCTGAAATCACGGAGAACTTGTATATCCTCGGCCATTGGGGCGCCGTAAGCTGCGGTGGCGATGAAGCACCCAGGTGCTGGTTCGTCCCAGACGGTACCGCCTACGGCGACCACGGTGCCGTTGGATTTAACCCCCACCGTGTGCGATTCGCCGCAGGCGACCTGGATGATGTCCGTCCAGGCCTCGATATCGCACTCCCCTGAGGAGTTGCCTCCCACGGCGACCATAGTGCCGTCAAACTTAAGCCCCACCGTATGAAACAGGCCTGCGGCGACCTGGGTGGTGTTCGTCCAACCGCCGACATTGCACTGCCCACGGCGGTTCCATCCCACGGCGACCACGGTACCGTCGGACTTGAGCCCCACCGTGTGATACCAGCCTGCGGCGACCTGGGTGATGTTCATCCAACCCCCGACATTGCACTGCCCGTGTTTGTTCCATCCTACGGCGACCACGGTGTCGTCGGACTTGAGCCCCACCGTGTGATGGCTGCCTGCAGTGACCTGGGTGATGTTCGTCCAGCCGCCGACATTGCACTGCCCTGAGGAGTTATCTCCCACGGCGACCACGGTGTTGTCAAACTTAAGCCCCACCGTGTGATACCAGCCTGCGGCGACCTGGGTGATGTCTGTCCAGTCGCCGACATTGCCCTGCCCGTCGTAGTTGGCTCCCACAGCGATCACGGTGCCGTCGTCCTTTAGTCCCACCGTATGTTCAAAGCCTGCGGCGACCTTGATGATGTCTGTCCAGCTGCCAACATCGCACTGCCCGCTTGAGTTGTCTCCTGTGGCGAGCACAGTACCGTCGGACTTAAGCCCCACGGTGTGGAGGGAGCCTGCAGCGACCTCAATGATATTCGTCCAGTCGCCGACGTCGCACTCCGGGAAGTGGTTATAGTCATCTGAAGCTTCAGCAACCACCGCATGAAGAATCAGGCTGAAGGCGAGAGCAATAGAGAGCAGAACTGGTAAGAGCATTTTCCTATTTTTCATTGTCACCTCCCACTATCCGTCATCTGAAAACCGAGATACCTCTCGTGCATATGAAAGTCTCCCGTTTCTAAGGTTCAGTTTTCTTAAAATCTCTACCTCATAATATAATATCCTACCTTTGTTAAAATCTTGTTAATTTTTAATATATGTTACCATTGTCTGAAGCCCTATATCCTATATGAACTATATCCAACTCGCCCCGGCAAATATACAAAAAATGGTCGGCTCTATTTTCCCAACAGGATTGCATCATTCCGATAAATCGGGACTCGCAATGACGAGGGAAGCCTGACAGGTCGGGCAACTACAGAATGGCTTTCGAGGCACGAATGCTCCTTTCTTCACGATTGCAAGGGTGAAGGATTGTAATAGAGGGCAAGAATCTCGGGTTTGTATTACAGGTAAACTTAGGCTAAAATACGGGAAGTCATGTGTTTAGCAATACCAGTAAGGGTTGTTTCCATAGACGGAGATGAGGCTGAAACAGAAATCGCCGGGGTGAGGCGTCGAGTTAGCATTGTCTTTACTCCAGAGGCCAAGCTGGGAGATTACGTATTGCTTCATACGGGATACGCCATAGGCGTTATAGATGAAGCTGAAGCCGAGGAGACCCTGAAGCTCCTGGAAGAGATAGCAAGTCTAAGTGAAGTTCATTGACGAGTATCAGGACAACAAGCTAGCCAGGGGGCTAGCATACAAAATTGCTCAGCGCTCCACCAAAACCATAAGACTAATGGAATTTTGCGGTGGGCACACGCATGCCATATTGCGATATGGAATTCGCCAATTAGTTCCCAAAACAGTGGAAATGAGGTCGGGGCCGGGCTGTCCCGTCTGTGTTACAGCAACTGCTGACCTGGACAAGGCCATCGCCCTGGCACACCTGCCTGACGTTATCATCACTACTTTTGGGGACATGATAAGAGTTCCCGGCAGCTATTCGAGCTTGCAACAAGCGAGAGCTGAGGGAGCAGATGTACGAATAGTATATTCCACCATAGATGCTGTAGAGATAGCAAAAGCCAATCCTGGGAAATCAGTCATCTTCATCGGCATCGGCTTTGAGACCACGGCGCCAACCATAGCCGCTTCTATACTTAAAGCCCAGCGGGAGAAAATAGAAAACTTCCACGTTCTATCTCTTAATAAGCTGACCCCGCCAGTGATGAAAGCGTTGCTCGATTCAGGCGAGGTAAAGCTAGATGGCATCATCGGCCCCGGACATGTCAGTGTTATAATTGGTTCTCATCCCTATGAATTTATCCCCCAGGATTATGGAGTTGCCTGTGTTATCTCGGGATTTGAACCACTGGATATCTTGTTATGCATAGATAAGCTGGTGGAACAAATTGAAAAGGGCGAGCCCAAAGTGGAGATAGCTTACCCCCGAGGAGTAAAGCCAGAGGGAAATAGAAAGGCCTGGCAACTTACGGAGAACGTTTTTGAGATTGGCGAAGCTAACTGGCGGGGGATTGGAATTGTCTCTCAAAGTGGCTTGAAAATGAGAGGAAAATACGAGCGATTTGACGCCGACAAGGCTTTTTCAGTGAGCCTGAAACCACCGAGGGAGCCTAAAGGATGCCGGTGCGGGGATGTAATCCGTGGCGCAGCTACACCGCTTGAGTGCAAACTCTTTAGAAAGGTCTGCACCCCGGAAAGCCCTGTCGGTCCCTGCATGGTCTCCAGTGAAGGCGCCTGCGCCGCCTATTATCAATACGGGACTCTGGAAAATTTGCAAGGCTTTTAGGGTAGATATGGAGCAGGCTTATGGATGATAGCATTCTTTTAGCCCATGGCAGTGGTGGCAAATTGAGCCACGAACTGGTGGAGAAAAAATTCCTTCCCTTCCTGGCTAATCCGGCATTGAATAAATTAGATGACTCAGCTGTTTTCGAAGCCAGTGGGCGCCTGGCTTTCACCACCGATAGCTACGTGGTAAATCCCATCTTCTTTCCTGGCGGTGATATCGGCAAGCTGGCCATTTGTGGCACGGTGAACGACTTAGCTATGAATGGAGCCAAGCCCTTATACTTGAGTCTCTCGGCAATCATAGAAGAGGGCTTTCTCTTAAGTGAGCTTGAGCAGATAGTGCAATCAATAAAGAAAGCTGCTGAAGAAGCCGAGGTAAGCATAATCGCCGGGGATACCAAGGTGGTAAATCGAGGACAAGCTGACAAGTTGTTTATCACCACCTCGGGAGTAGGGATAATCTCTCCCGGAGTTGATATCTCAGGAGCTAACGCCAGAGCTGGGGATAAGGTTCTGCTCAGTGGCACCATTGGCGACCACGGTATAGCTATAATGAGTCAGCGTGAAGGATTAAAGTTCTCCATGACTTTGGAAAGCGACTGTGCTCCATTGAATAAATTAGTGTCTCAGATGCTGGAGGTCTCGTCCAGTATTCACTGCCTACGTGACCCTACCAGGGGTGGGCTAGCGACCACGCTCAACGAATTGGCCCGGCAATCGAAGGTGAGCATTGTGATAGAAGAGGTCAAGATACCAGTAAAAGAAGAGGTTAAAGCTGCCTGCGAGCTCTTGGGACTTGACCCCATTTATGTGGCCAATGAAGGCAAGCTGGTAGCTATAGTGGACCCCGCCGATGCCGATAAGATTCTGGCCCGAATGAGAAAAAATAGCTATGGTAGAGATGCTGCCATCATCGGCGAGGTAACCAAGGACCACCCGGGGAAGGTGATAATGAAAACAAAGCTCGGCCCCTCCCGAATCGTTGATATGCTATCCGGGGAATTGCTACCTCGAATATGCTAAATGGGTGCGGGATGGGCAGAAAATTTCTCTGCCCTTGTATAATTGTTCTTTCAAATAACCATATGAACAGGAGGTAAATCAGGATGGAATATGAAGACCTCTTACTAGAAAAGGATGATTGCGGAATTGCCACTTTAACCCTCAATGTACCGAAGAAGTTGAACGCCCTTACCTTAAAAATGGGAATGAACCTGCCTCTGGCAGTAGATGAAGTGGCCGAGGACGATAATGTCAGGGTATTGATTGTTACCGGTGCCGGGCGTGGTTTCTGCTCCGGCGCTGATGTTTCCGCCATGCAAGTGCTAACCGGGGCTACCGAGCAATCCCGCTTCAACCGTCTCCAAGTAACCGGGTGGCCCGCTGCCGATATTTTCCCCAGGCTGCAAAAACCAACCATTGCCGCCATAAACGGACCTTGTGTGGGCGCCGGTCTGTCCTTAGCACTGAGCTGTGACATCAGAATAGCCTCGGAGACAGCCAGGTTTGGTGTTGCCCAGGTGGCACGAGCACTAGTGCCCGACTTTGGCCTAACATGTTACCTGCCCCTGGCAGTAGGAATGTCCAACGCTCTGGAATTGATGTACACCGCCGAGTTAATCGATGCCACTGAAGCCCAGCGAATTGGCCTTGTCAGTCGGGTAGTTCCACCTGATGACTTGATGAAGATAGCCAGAGAATTGGCCGCCAAGATTGTCCAGCAGGCACCTCTTTCCGTGGAACTAACCAAAAAGATGGTGTGGCGCGGTCTCTTCGACAGGCTGGCGCGTCAGCTTGACCTTGAAACCGACTCTATACGCATATGCCGGCAGAGTGAGGACCACCGCGAAAACGTGAAAGCCTTCCTGGAGAAGAAGCCCTTGCCCAGGTATAAGGGGAAATAAGCACTATTTGCCTGCCTGTCGAAAAGTGACATGGGGTGACTCAGAATGACTACGCAGACCTTCTACCAGAAAAAGAGGACACCTTGCTACCGTAATCCTGAATGCTCTGCACAAGAGGCATGCCCTCACCGTCGGCATGAGAAAGAGCCTACTCTCGATTACAGAGGACTTTGCCAAAGACAATACTGACTATCAAAGCTGGTTCTGTTAGCTGGTTTGACAGTCAGAATTTACCAGTGCTACACTTCGCTCACCTGTGAAGCGTATTGGTATTCTGTATCACCCTCTACGTGAGAAAGCCCGAGACTTAGCTGAGAAACTGGAAGAGTTTCTATCCTCTCGGGGAGTCTCTTCTTGGCGATGCTCAACCAAGGACGAAGATGAAGCTAGATCCCAGATAGCGGGCACGGAGTTAATTCTCAGTATTGGCGGAGATGGCACTATTCTCCATGTTGCTCGAATCGTAACTCCTCTGTCGGTGCCCATTTTAGGTATAAACCTGGGCAGGCTGGGATTTATCACAGAGATAGATGGCGATGAGGTTTTGTCCGATTTGCCCGATTTGCTCAAGGGGAAAGGCTGGATTGAGGAAAGGGCCATGCTCGAGGCTCAGGTTGAAGACAAAAGCTTTCATGCTTTGAATGATGTCGTGCTACGAAGTGTTGCAGTTCGCCTGGTTAACATAGAAGCAGAAATTGATGGCACAGCGATAACCACTTACCGGGCTGATGGCATAATTGTGGCCACCGCTACCGGGAGCACCAGCTATTCCCTGGCATCTGGCGGACCAATTCTTCATCCTCAATCCAAGGAAATCGTCCTCCAACCAATATCCTGCCACCTGGGATTGAGTCATGCCCTGGTACTGCCTCCGCAGAGCATAATTGATTTGAAGGTTGCCCGCAGAGAAAAGGTCATACTTAGCATTGACGGACAAGTTGAATTGCCATTATCCGACGGGCAAAATGTCAGAGTGAAGCTCAGCCCTCACATAGCCCGCTTCTTAAGAATTCACGAGCCAACTTATTTTTATAGTTCGCTGTGGCAAAAACTGGGAGGAAGAAGAAATGAAAGCTGACATAAAGGTTGATAGGGCAAGGGTGAGCGATGCTCCCTCCATGCACCAGATGATCAGTCATTTTGCTGATAAGGGGGAGATGTTGCCTCGCGCCTTATCTGAGATATATGAGGATATTAGAGATTACTTCGTAGTCAGGAGGGGAAGTCAGGTTATCGCTTGTGCGGCGTTGCATGTCACCTGGGTTGATTTAGCTGAAATCAGGTCTCTGGCTGTCGATGAAAATGAACAAAACCAAAGGATTGGCTCTTTGCTTGCCCAGGCCTGTCTGGAAGAGGCTAAGGAATTAGGCATACCCAGGGTTTTTTGTCTCGTTCGTAAGCCGGCTTTTTTTGAAAAACATGGCTTCCAACTAATCGACAAAACGGAGCTGCCCCAGAAGGTATGGGCGGAATGCTATCGCTGTCCCAAGTTTCCCAACTGCGATGAGGTAGCTCTTATTCGCCACCTTTGAAGCTGTCATCTGCAAGCAAAGCGATGCAATTTTAGCTAAGTAGCAATAGTATGGTGAAGCCGGAAAAGAAGCTAGCTACCCAACAGATTTATCGCGGGCGCGCGGTAAATATACGCGTGGACACCGTGGAAAAAGCTAACGGCATAAAGACCACAAGAGAGGTAGTGGAGCACAGCGCTTGTATAGCTGTAGTGGCTCTTGATGAACAAGATAAAGTCCTTTTAGTTCGCCAATTCCGCCATCCCGTGGACAGGTTTCTTCTGGAAATACCGGCTGGTGGCATTGACCCTGGTGAAGAGCCCATTGACTCTGTGCGCCGCGAATTACAGGAGGAAATTGGCTACTTCCCCCGGAAAATAGACACATTGGGAGGCTTTTACGCCATCCCAGGCTATGGCACGGAGTACCTCCATTGCTTTGTGGCTACCGACCTTGTGCCCACTCGTCTCGTGGCTGAGGATACTGAAGACATCGAGCTGGTCCGCGTTTCCCCGGATGAGATACCCCGACTTATTGCCTCGGGCGAAATCTGCGATGCCAAAAGCATCGCTGCCTTGCTTATGTTCCTCTTTATACGGCGAAGGTAAAGGGGTCAACTCTATTTTTTCCCCGTTCTCCCCCCTGCTTGCCGAGCCTAAAGAAAAATAGAGTTGACCCTGTAATACTCATTGACAGCGTGGCGAGGGGATATAATACACTATAAGTTAGAGATTTTGGGAAACTAAAACATTGAGGTTGCCTAAATAATGTTGTTGCCCAATTTGTTGGGCTCGTAAAAAATAACAAATGACAAAGCTCAAAACCAAAATGGGAAAAAGGAGTAGTTTTGTCATTTAAGCATTTGGATTTCAATTGTCATCTGGATTTTGAGATTTGGAATTTATTCAGGCGACTACAAAAATCTGGAGGTGAAATACGAAGACAATACTTAGTTCGAGGAGACACCGTTACATGAAAAGAGTTGGCATCTTTTCGATCATGGTAGTCTTAATTGCAGGGATAACAAGCTGTGCTCCTCCTCCTATTGAAATACGGGATTGGTATGATTTGCATGCCATCAGAAATAACCTGGGCGGCAGTTACATTCTGATGAACGACCTCGATTCTACTACTGCCGGTTATATGGAACTGGCGAGTGAGACAGCCAATGGGGGAAGGGGGTGGTGGCCAATTGGAACCTCTGATGACCGGTTTACCGGGAGTTTCAACGGTCAGGGATATGAGATAAGGGACTTGTTTATCAACCGCCCTGACGAAGATTATGTGGGGCTTTTCACTCATATTTCTTGGATACGTTACATCGACAATGTCGGGGTCGTCGAGAATGTCGGAGTGGTCAATGCCGACGTGACTGGCTCTTCGCAGGTTGGTGTTCTGGTGGGACATAATGGGGGCATTGTGAACAATTCGTATTCCAGCGGCAGCGTGACTGGCGATTCGCGTGTCGGCGGTCTGGTGGGATGGAATCAGGCTACCCTGAGCAACTCCTATTCCAGCTGTAGCGTGACTGGCGATTCGCGTGTCGGCGGTCTGGTGGGGGATAATTGGTATTACAGGGGCATTCTGAGCAACTCCTATTCCACCGGCAGCGTGACTGGCTCTAAACAGGTTGGCGGTCTGGTGGGAGTGAATTATTATGGCAACGTGACCCACTCCTATTCCACCGGCAGCGTGACCAGCTCTACGCAGGTTGGCGGTCTGGTGGGATGGAACACGGCCACTGTGAGCAACTCCTTCTGGGATACGCAAACCAGCGGACAAGCTACCTCGGATGGTGGGACGGGCAAGACTACAGCGCAAATGCAGAACATCGCCACTTTCTCAGGTGCAGGCTGGAACATAATCGCAGTTAATCCTGGCCAGACCAACCCCGCCCACACCTGGAATATCGTTGACGACGAAACTTATCCCTTCCTGAGCTGGCAATAAAAAGGGTCAACTCCATCTTTGAATGGGATTGCTTCGTCGCCTGCGGCTCCTCGCAACGACACAAGGGAAGAGATTGCTTCGGCTGGCTTCGCCAGCCTCGCAATGACAAAGGGGGAGGTAACTCTTTAGACGGCGAAATTGGCAATAACTGCTTGACCCAGAGAGATGCCACCGTCATTACAGGGTACGTGTCTGTGGGTAAAAACCTGGAAACCGCTGCTTTCCAGTAAGCTGACTGTTTTTCTCAACAGTAAGCGATTCTGGAATACGCCACCACTTAAGGCTACCTGGTTGACGCCAGTTTCATCGGCTATCAAGTGACACATTTCGTTTATCATCCGGGCTACGGTATTGTGGAATTTGACTGATATCCTCCCCTTTGAGATACCCTGACGTAAGTCTTCTATTACGGCTGAGACCAGGTCCCTCAGGTGCACGATTCTTATTCCCTCATCTTCTACTATGCGGTATGGGTAGCTTTCATTATTACCGGAGATTGCTTCGTCGAGTTCCCTCGCTTCGCCCGGGACAGGCCTCGCAATGACAGAAGAGAGGGCAGCCATCTCCAGTTCCACCGCCGCCTGTCCTTCGTAATCTATTTCGCCCCTTATGCCCAGCAGGGCTGATATGGCATCAAAAAGGCGTCCCATGCTTGAGCTAAGCGGTGAATTTATCTTTCTTTCTATCTGGCGCTTGATAACCTCCACCTCAACTTCAGTAACTTGCCCGATAGAAGCTAGTTGAGATTGCTTCGCTTCGCTCGCAATGACAGCGTTGAGGGCGTTCTCCCCTAATAGAGTGAGAATATAGCCGATGGCGGTGCGGTAGGGTCTTTTTATAGCTGCGGCTCCTCCGGGCAAAGGCAGGTATTCCAGATGTCCTGCTCGGCGAAAATTACGGTAGTCGGCTACCAGGAATTCCCCTCCCCAGATATTTCCATCAGCACCCATCCCTGTGCCATCGAAGGCCACGCCTATAACCGGGGACTCCAGCCCATTATCAGCCAGGCAACTGGCGATATGGGCATGGTGGTGCTGCACAGGAATGAGCTTCATACCGGACTCGCCTAACTCCTGAGCATACTTCGTGGCCAGATAATCAGGGTGAAGGTCATGGGCAATGATTTCAGGTTCTATATGGAAAAGCCTTTTATACAGGGATATAGTGCTGTCAAAATGTTCCAGGGTTTCCATATTCTCCATATCGCCAATATGCTGCGATAAGAAGGCATAGTTATCTTTTGTCAGGCAGAAGGTATTTTTCTCCTCAGCGCCACAACCAAGCACCTGCTTGGCTTCAAATGAGAGGCAGATGGGATAGGGAGCGTAGCTACGCGCCCGCCTTATAAGCTGGCTTGTGCCCCTTTCCACTATGGCAACGCTGTCGTCGTAGCGGGAATAGATATCCCGATTATGGATTAGAAAGTAATCGGCAATACCGGAAAGCCTCCTTAAGGCTTCATCATTGTCTCTGGCGATAGGCTCTTCGCTGAGATTACCGCTGGTCATTACTAAAGGCAGGCCTGTATCCCTGAGCAGTATGTGGTGAAGCGGTGTATATGGCAGCATAATCCCTAAGAATCGTAAATTTGGCGCTACCTCCCGAGATACAGATGAGTCCTCCCTCCACCTCATGAGCACAATGGGGCTTGGAGGTGAGGTAAGTAATTTCTCCTCCTCTGGCGAGACATAGCAATGCCGTTTAGCTTCGTCTACATCGGTTACCATTATGGCGAAAGGCTTGGAGGAGCGCTTCTTCCTCTGCCGCAATGTTTTAATCACGGTATCGTTCGTGGCATCGCAAGCCAGGAGAAACCCTCCCAAGCCCTTAATGGCCACAATTTTCCCTTCTTTAAGAAGCTGACTGGCAGCAGCAATAGAATTCGACTTGGTTACCAGATTGCCCTGGTTATCAACCAGCTCGACCTGGGGACCGCATTTTGGGCAAGCGTTGGGTTGAGCATGGAAGCGGCGGTCCAGGGGATTATCATATTCCGCCTGGCATTGGGGGCACATCTGGAAGGAGCGCATGGTTGTTTTTGGGCGGTCATAGGGCATATCTTCAATTATGGTAAAGCGTGGGCCGCAATTGGTGCAGTTGGTAAAGGGATAGCGGTAGCGGCGGTCTTCAGGATTTAGCAACTCACCAAGGCAAGCCTGGCAGGTAGCGACATCCGGAGAGATAAGCTGATATTTCCCTTCCTGTGCCTGGCTCTGCCGAATTTCAAAGTTTTTATAACCGCGGGGTGGGTGATACTCAATAGTTACGTTCTCAATGTGAGCCAGCGGTGGGGCTTTTGTCTCGAGCTCCCGCTCGAACTGCTTAATAGCTTCTGCTTTACCTTCTACCTCAATCTTGACATCTTCTGAAGTGTTGTAAACCCATCCCTTAAGGTTGTGCTTAACAGCTAGTCCATAGACGAAAGGCCTGAAGCCGACGCCCTGAACAATGCCATGGACGCTAATAGAAGCTAATTTGAGGGACTGCCTTGCTGCCTTTGACATATACTACCCCATGAAAATCTTGCGATTTTCGTGGGAACCCCGTAATTCAAAATTCGCCTGGGATTAGTTTATAAGACGATTCCTGAGGAATGCAATATTCAGTGAAATCTATACTAACACGCCCTCGATTTCAGCTATAATTTCTTCGTTAGTAAAGTGTTCAGGGGCAATCGCCGCGCTGGGGCAAGCAGCAGCACACACGCCGCATCGCTTGCACCCGATGTCATTTATAACTGCTACAGCTCCGTCCCCAGATTTCTCTAATTTGATGGCGTCATAGCTGCATAGGAGAACACAGACCCCACATCCGCTACATATCTCTTGATTGAGTTCAATTTTTGGTATCTCAAGTTGAAGCTCCAGCATCACGCATGCTTTACAACTCTTACACGGGCCGCAGCATAGACATCTACTAGCCTCTTCCACCGCCTGTTCCAGGGTAAATCCTTTCTCAAAAGGTTCAAAGTTCAACCTCTTTCCCGCCGGCAACCATTTAAGCTCAGGTTGAGGTTTGTACTCTGTAGCCCTGGGAATAGCTGCTTTCTCATACTCGCTCTCTCTGCCTTTCTTAAGGTCTTCGCCTTTAAGGTAGCGGTCTATAGACTCGGCAGTTATGATCCCTTCTCTCATTGCCTCTGAGGCATAGCCGATTCGCCTGACATCACCTCCGATGAAAATCCCCTTTTTGCGATTGCTCATCAGAGTAAGTGGGTCGACGTCAATCCTGCCTCTTTCATCCAGCAGGTCTTCTTGCTGGAAGAATTTTCTCTCTGCAGCTTGTCCAATGGTAATGAGTAGCACGTCTCCCTCAAGATATATCACGTCACTCTTATCGAACTTGGGATTAAATCCGATGTATCCCATCTGGTCGTAGACCCATGTGCACCGAGGGCACTTTATCTTCTTGAATTTGCCATCCTCACCGATTATCTCTTCTACACCACGGGAATAGATGATTTGAATTCCTTCTTCAGTGGCGCCCTCAATTTCTTCAACATCAGCCGGTATCCCATCTTTAGAAGATTTGTCTTCACTCTCCAGGCACATGAGGGTAACTTTTCCGCCAAGTCGTCGGGCAGTTCTCGCGGCATCAAAAGCCACATTACCGCCTCCAATTACTATGACCTTTTTGCCCTCGAAGAGTCGAGGGCGAACTTTCTTCTGGCTGACGTCAGAGAGGAGGTTCAACCCAAACATGACTCCTTCCAGGTCTGCTCCCCCCACAAGTTTCCCTTCGAAGTTAAGAGGTCTTGGAGAGGGGGTGCCGGTAGCGATAAATGTGGCCTGGTAACCTTCTTTTCTGAGTTCGTCCAGCACTTTCTCACCATCTCCCATTTTGTGGCCGAGTTTGACATCTATATGAGCAATCCTGACTAAATTATTCAAGGTAGCATCCATGATATTTTCAGGAAGGCGATATCGAGGAATTAATCTCAGGGCACCCCCCAATTTCGAACTTTTCTCCACAATGGTGGTCCGGTAACCATTCCTGCTCAGTGTATAAGCACACATCAGCCCTGCCGGTCCTCCTCCAATCACTGCCACCTTTTCCCTGGTAGGAGGAGCGTATGAGGGTTTTGTCTCCAAGTAAGGCAGATAACGCTCGGCGATAAATCGCAAAAGCAATTTTCTTCTCACCGCTCCGGTCTGGTCTTCATAATTACACTCTTTCTCGCAAAGCCCACAAACGTAGCTGCAGATTATCGGAAATAGGGGGTTTTTGTCATAGATTTCATCGCCTATCTTTAATATCTGGCTGGAGGCCTCCTTCTCATCCAGGGGAAGGCATGAAATCATGGCATGATTGCGCTGAATATCTATTTTAAGAGGACAGCGAACCTGGCAAGGAGGCAAATATATCTTGCCGCTGGCTTCATCAATTACTTCCTCAACTCGTGAAGCAACTTTATCTGTCTCTTTCATCATATTTATCAAACCTCCTTTGAGTCATATACATTGACCTCGATAGTCATCCTTTCCAGAACCAAACAGGTAGAGCGTAGGTATCATAGAGAATAAACAGCACAGTCCATGTTTTTGGCGCTTTCGGGCAATTCCTTTCAATTTGAGATTACCAGTTGTGTGCATGACAACCGTCACATAATACCTCATATCCAAGTTATTAGCAAGTCAAAGCAGGCTATATTTTAGTCAGACCTTGCACATTTAGCCATTTACCCGTAAAATGCTTGACGTTGCCCCCATCGTCTAGCGGCCTAGGACATCAGCCTTTCAAGCTGAAGATCAGGGGTCCGAATCCCCTTGGGGGCATTTCCTGCGTTAATCTATCTTTTAATCAGGGTGTCAGCACGCCTGGTCAGGGGGCATTGACTCCATATTCACCCACGAGTATGATTATACAAATCATGAAGCAATTGCTCATAAGTTTGAGCGGTGGGATCTGCCAACGGTGGTAGGAGATGAGCGGTGTTTGAATCGTTCCAGGGCGGCAGGTACAAGGTCACAAAGAAGCTGGGAGAGGGCGGCAGGGGTATTGTCTTCAAGGCTGAGGATACCAGGCTCGGCCGCACCGTAGCCATTAAAGTCATTAAGGGTGAAGGCCTTGACCAGGAGTCCTTTGCCCGCTTTGAGCAGGAAGCCAAGGCCACCGCTAGCCTTTCTCATCCTCATATTGTCGCCATATACGACATCGGCCAGGAGGGCGAGAGCCATTACCTCATCCTGGAGTTCGTCGATGGCCCTAACCTAAGCGGTTTGATCAGCTCTCAACCCGGTGCACGCTGTGATGCCGCTACCACGCTCAGAATCGGCAGCCAGGTCTGCCAGGCACTGGAATATGCGCATTCTCATGGCATCCTCCACCGAGACATCAAGCCGGAGAACATCATGATTACCTCCGCGGGGCTGCCCAAGCTGATGGACTTCGGCCTGGCCGGAGCATTACGCGGACCTAAGCTCACACCGAGAGGTGTGATAGTAGGGACCCCCGCCTATCTGCCTCCTGAGCAAGCCCTAGGAAAGCGCTCCGATGCCAGGTCAGACCTCTATTCTTTGGGCTGCGTTCTCTATGAGATGGCTACTGGCAGGCCTCCCTTCCCCGGAGATGACCCAGTTAAAATCATTTTCAGCCATATCAATGACCTGCCCATGATGCCTCGAAGACTAGCCCCCGAGATTCCTGAAGCGCTGGAGCAGGTCATCCTGAAGCTTCTTGCCAAAGACCCCGAAAAACGCTACCAGTCGGCCGGTGAGCTTTCGCAGGCTCTCAAGTCTGTGATTGAGACGCCCGAAGCCAGACCCACATATGTGGAGGTGACAACCGAAGGGAAAGCTACTGAGACGATTCCTAGTCCCGAGCCACAGTGGGCTCAGCCGCTGGTGGGCCGGGAGCAAGAAATAAGAATCCTCAGGGCACGCCTGGATGCAGCCTTGAGAAGTGAAGGAGGCCTGGTGTTTATTACCGGAGAGGCCGGCATTGGTAAGACCAGGCTGGCCTATGAACTGAGAAGCTACGCCAAGCTCCGAGGTGCCCAGTGTCTCATGGGCAGCGGTTACGAGCGCGAGGGAGCTGTCCCTTACCAGCCCTGGAGCAATATCATTAAGGAATATTTCCGCTGGGCACCACCACTTCTTCTGTTCAAGGCCGTGGACACCTTCGCCCCGGAGCTGGCAAAACTGATACCTGAGGTTGGCGAGAAGTTGGGCACCATCCCATCTCCAACATCGGCACCCAATGTGCAACAGCACATCCGCCTCTTTGAGGCGGTTACTCAGTTCTTTGTCAACATCTCCAAAGAGTCTCCGCTTGTGCTGTTCTTGGATGACCTGCAGTGGTTCGATGATGCCTCGATGGGGCTTTTGCTCCACATGGCGCGTGCCATCACCGCTGAGCACCTCCTGGTTGTGGGTGCTTATCGTGACCTGGAGTTGGAAGACCAGCGTTCCCTCTCTTGCTCTGTTGCTGAAATAAACCGGGAGAGGCTGTCTTATGCGCTTCCCTTAAAACGACTGGCCTTCGATCATGTTCTTCAAATGATCAGGCAGACGTTCGGCGAGAAGGTTCCCAGCGAGCTGCCTGACCTGGTATATGCCAAGACGGAAGGCAATCCTTTCTTTGTCGAGGAAGTATTACGCTCTTTGGTCGAAGAGGGAGCAGTATACCCGGTGGAAAATGGCTGGGGTGTCAAGGACTTTTCTGATGTACATGTTCCTCGTGGCATAAAGGAGATAGCCCAGAAAAGGCTAGGGCGCCTGGATGAAGAATCCTGCCACGTCTTGAGTGCGGCGGCGGTGATTGGCAGAGAGTTCAGTTTTCCGGTGCTAAGCGAGGTTACTGGCTTAGATGAAAACAAATTGATCGACATAATTGATAAGTGCTTGCAGGCCCACCTCGTGGTCGCCCGGCACGTCCTGGGGGACGAGGTCTACGCCTTCGCCGACACTCAGCTCAGAGATGTCCTTTATGAAGGCATCAGCCCCGTCAGAAGGAGAAGGCACCACCTGAAGGTGGGAGAGGCAGTAGAGAGAGTATATGCCAGGAAGATAGACGACCATCTGGAAGCGCTGGCATACCATTTTCTTGAGGGGAATGACCTGTCCAAGGCTGTTGACTACGCTCAGAAGGCTGGGGATAAAGCAGCCAGGCTGTTCGCCTGGGACCAAGCGAGGCGATATTATGAAACCGCACTGAAGCTGATGGAGAAAAGTGGGTCAATGATAGAAGAGGAGCTTGCCAAGAAGGCGCAGCTATTAGAGAATTTGGTCAGCGTCTCTTTAGCCCAAATGGATTATGATGCTGCCCTTGGCTATACCGGGTCGGCGCTGGAGCTATATGAGAAGCTGGGCGACAAACAAAAGATAATCCGCGCTCAGATGAGTTTCATAACCATATACAGTGCCTTGGGCAGGGAAGATTTGGCCCTTGAACACGTGGAGGCGGCCAGGACCATGTTAGAAGAGGACCCTGATAGTGTAGAGAAGGGGCTATTATATCAACGTATGGCACATGTATATCTCCACCTGGGACAGCCGGCTACCGCCCTCAATTGGGCACATAGGGCTGTGGACTTATTTGCAGGGCTGGGTGTGCCTATGGGCACACGGCTGAAGGCAGCCTCTAGCCTGGGCATTGCCTTGACTTATACTGGGCTGATAGACGAGGGGATAGCCTACAATGTGAATATCTGGGAGCCGGTCGTCAAGAAGGGAAGTCCGCTTCCCCTCGCAATGCTGGGCCAACAGCTTACCCTCAGCTTGGCTTTGTTGCGGGATGTCCCAATGGCCAGGAAATGGGGGGAGAAAGCTCTGCCCGAGACGACTAAGTTCGGCATACCTACAATTGAGCTCTTCCTGAGACGCCCGCTGGCGCTAATATATACGCTATCCGGAGAAGTTGCCAAGGCGGAGGAGTCCTGCCGGGCAATCAAGACTATACAGGACAAGGGCTCAGTGGCAGAAACCGGGGCGATTTGCCCCTTTGAAGACGTTGCCGGCGTTGGATTTCACTATTTGCGCCAAGGAGAATGGGACAAGGCCAGGGATTATCTGGAAGGGGCAATAGCCGTCCATAAAGACAGAACCAACCTCGCCGCCGTGGACGCTTGTTCCTTTGCCCTGGGCAGCCTGAGCCTGGAGGAGGGAAACTTTCCGAAAGCCGAAGAGCTACTGCTGAAAAGCCTGGAAATCTGCCGGAACGGAGGTAACGTTCTGTTTGAGCTGTGGGTTCTTCCGGTGTTGGCTGAGCTTTGTCTCGAGATGGGCCAGCCTGACAAGGCGGCGGAATATGTGAACAGGGGCTTCGAGCTTATGGAGCCGGGCCAGAATTGGTACGGACTACCTGCCCCAATATATATGGCTAAGGGCATGCTGGCCACAGCGCGGAAGGACTGGGATACAGCGACCGAGTCCTTCGACAAAGCAATTGAAATCAACAGGCAATACCAGCTCCCCTGGGATGAAGCCAGGACCTTTTATGAGCGGGGATTGATGTACTTGGCTCGCGGCGGCCAGGGAGACCGGGACAAGGCGCATAAGGACCTGGACAAAGCACTTGCCATCTTCCAAAAGGTGGGTGCCAGGAAGGATGTGGAAAAGGTGCTGCGGAAGAAGGAGATGCTTGGCGCCTAGTGTGCTGCTTTCAAATAGAGAGGACGACGATGGATGAAGAACTAGCCAAGAAGGCGGAGATACTAAAAAATCTGGCATCCGCTGAAGCTTATGGCGGGGATTATAGTGCCGCCCTGAAGCATGGGCAGGAGGCCTTGAAACTCTACGAAAAGCTCGGCGACCTTCCAAACTTGGTCCTGGAGCACACAATACTGGTGGGTATTCTTGCCGAAGGGCCTCTGCTATTGCAGGACCAGGCAAAGGCACTGGAACATCTGGAGGCTGCGCGGCTTCTTGCCGAGCCCGGTCCCGATACCCCGGAGAAGGCGTTTTTCTATACGCTTGTAGCTCATCAATATCTGCACACAGATGAGCCTGCCACCTCGGTCACCTGGGCAAGGAAAGCTGAGGACCTGGCCGGAAAGTTGGGCACATTTGTGGGCACTCCGCTCGGCACTGCTCAGGCACGCATGGGAGAGCTTGATAAGGGGATGCAATATCAGGAAAAAGACTGGGAGTTTTATGTCCAGGGTGGCAACCCGCTGGGGATGATGCTATGTGGCCATCAGGCCATTCTGACGCGCACCTTGGCGCGCAACATCCCCCTGGCCCTGAAATGGGAGAGGATAGTCGCGCCGGAGGTGGCAAAGGTTGGCAGGGCGTCTCCAAATGCGGCCAATCGTTCTCTGGTGCTAACGCACGCGCTGTCCGGGGAGATCCCCAAGGCAATGGAAACATGCCAGATAGCTCAGAGCTTTGACGTTAATGCTGCGTTTACCTGCTGGCTCGAGGATTCGGCCAGTCTGGGATTCCTTTATCTCCGCGCGGGAGATTGGGACAGGGCACGGCAGGTGCTGGAGGAGGCCCTGTCTCTTCATTATGACAGGCACAACACCGTTGCCGTCAAAGCCTTCTATTTTGTCCTGGGAAGCCTGAGTCTGGAGGAGGGAAACTTTCCAAAAGCCCAAGAGCTGCTGCTGAAAAGCCTGGAAATCTGCCGGAACGGGGGTAATGTTCTCTTCGAGCTGTGGGTGCTTCCGGTGCTGGCTGAGCTTTATTTGAAGATGGGCCAGCCTGACAAGGCAGCGGAATATGTAAACAGGGGCTTCGAGCTGCTAAAACCGGAACAGAACTGGTATGGCCTGCCTGCACCCATGTATCTGGCCAGAGGTATGCTGGCCACAGCGCGGAAGAACTGGGATACAGCGACCGGGTCCTTCGACAAATCGGTCGAAATCAACAGGCAATACCAGCTCCCCTGGGATGAAGCCAGGACCCTTTATGAGCGAGGCTTGATGTACCTTGCTCGCGGCGGCAAGGGAGACCGTGACAAGGCGCATGAGGACCTGGATGAAGCACTTACCATCTTCCAGAAGGTCGGTGCCAAGAAGAATGCAGAGAAGGTGCTGAGGAAGAAGGAGATGCTGAAGGCCTAGGCCCACTACGCGTTCACCTTGTCAATAGTCAAAAATACCAAAACGACGTTCTCCGGTTAATTGGCTATGTGCTATAATTTTACTGAAAAGCGATAGAGTCGCCAGATTTCTGAATCAAAACCTAATTAGAATCTAGTACGTAAAGCTAAAATGAAGACCAAATAAAAATAATATAAGATTAACGAGTATAAAAATGCACATTGATACAATCCGCGTAAAAGATGTTCCTCCTGTAAAATGTTTCAATATCGATGGATTATCCAATGTTGTCGTCATCGCAGGCCGTAATGGAGTTGGTAAAACACGCCTTATACAACAGTTAGTTAATCACTGCCAGAGTCCTACCAATAATCAAAATATTCAATTAGTTGTAGATGTTACATGTAAAACTGAACATGAAGCTTGGGGAAAATCTCAAATTGATACTGCCAATATTCAGGATGCCAAACTTCTTCAAGTTATACTTCAAGCAAATCGTCTTCGGAGAAACTGGAAAAGCAGCGTTGTTAATATAGAAAGCGATAGGTCGATTAGAAAGATTGACCCATATAGATTTAGCTTTGATATTGTTGACCCTGATGAAGAGTCGGTTAACTGGAATCTCACATTCGGTGGATTTCAAAGCAGATATCAAGATACTCTTCATGCAATGTTTCGTAAAGTCCAAGCTCATAGAAACAAGATATCTTCCAAGGCTGAAAGGCTTATGCGCCAAGGTGAAAAAAGCATGCAACTCGACTTTCCTGACCCTTTAGAACCTTTCAAAGATGCATTTCGAAAATTATTAGCACCTAAAGAATTGCTTGACGCAGATTTAAAAGCTCAGCAGCTAAAATATGCACTTGAAGGCCAAGAATTCCCGCTAACAACATTGAGCTCAGGTGAGAGCGAAGTTATCAATATTGTTTTTGATTTTATTCTTAGAAGTCCCAGTGACTGTATAGTTATATTCGATGAACCGGAACTTCACTTGCACCCAGAACTCAGCCACAAACTTATACAAACACTAACGGGGCTAGGGGAGAATAATCAATTCATTTTCTGCACTCATTCCCCAGATATTATAACTGCCTCTCTGGAACACTCAGTTGTTTTCATTGGGCCTCCACTTTCTGAGGGACAAAATCAAGCTATACCGGTTAGTGAAGATGATGAAACAAATCAAGCATTAAAGCTTCTGGGGCAGTCTGTCGGAATCATTGCCTTGGGTAAAAAGATAGTATTAATAGAGGGAACACATGCTAGCTTGGATAAGCAGACATATGGAGCAATATTGAGAGAGAGCTTCCCCGACTTAGTGCTTGTACCTAGTGGTGGTAAAGGTCTCATACGTTCGTTCTCGACACTAGTAGAAGAAGTTTTAGATAAGTCAATTTGGGGAGTTGAATTCTTCATGGTTTGCGATGGTGATACAATACCCTTATCACAGGATAAGAGTGCTCTCACGAAGTCGAGTAAAGATCGATTGAGTGTGTTAGATAAGTATCATCTAGAAAATTATTTCTTAGAAGAAGACATCTTGGCGCGTGTTTTTTCTCCTCTTGCACCTGAGGGCTCTTGGTTAAGAACTCCAGCTTCTATAAGAAACACTCTCAAAGATATTGCTAAGGAAATGATTTCCTATACTGTAGCATTATATACTTCGGCTCATTTCCGCGAGGGAGTGGGCAATATAAACCTCATGCCCAAAGATTGTAATGGAAAGTCTAATGAACAGCTTAAGAGTATTATATGTAGTCAGGCAACCACTGAAAAAACCCGAGTCGATCAAACAATTGATAGTACGAATATATCCAAATTCATCGATTATACAATGGAGCGAATTAAGGATAGTATCGAAAAAGATACTGACGAGTGGAAAAAGTTGATCCCTGGTAAAAGTATACTGAATATTTTTTCTCACAAAGCAGGCATGCGACTTGGTATGCTAAAGCGAGCTTACATAGCTGAAGCTATGAAATCAGACCCTAACCCTCTCAATGATATAATCCATATATTTGAACGATTTAATGAGTTATAGCATTTATCTCATTCCTTTTTGCTAACGAACTTTTCACCGCCACGAAAAACCAAAAGTTACATAGCGGTACAAATCGAAGCTAAATCGCCAATAAAAAGGTATCAGGAATTATTTCTTTTCACGCTCAGGGACACACCTTTTGTATCTTTTAATCAAAGCCATACCAGGTGCTCACATTATCCAACGGTTCTCTTTCGGAGCGGAGCTGATTTACAGGGTCATCCCAATCAGGGTAGCCAACGGCTATTCCCAGCACTATAAGCTTGGAATCTGGTATTCGCAACACGTTCCTCAACACATCAGGATACACGACAGCTTGTATTTGAGCAATAGTTCCCAGCCCATACTTGGTAGCCAGCAGCATGATGTTCTCAGCTACCAAACCGCAATCAAACATAGGCCAAACATTTAACCCGTCGCCTTGCCGGTAGAAAGAGCGGTCAATACAGATATAGATCGCGCATGGAGCTTCGAACAATCTCAGGCCCTGCAAGATCCACCATCTCCTCTTTTCCTTATCTTCCCTGCTTATTCCCTTTAGTTCGAGGACTTTCCTGCCCACAACACGGTAACGAGTATCGTAAGGCTGGGGAAATTCTCGGGGACGAGGGATATCGGGATTGTCTTGTGCCGCTGCTGCTGCTTTCTCGATGAAAGCTTGTCTTATTTCCTCCAGCTTCTTTCCGGTCGCTATGGCGAATTCCCAGGGCTGAGTATTCCCCCATGAAGGAGCTCGCAAAGCCAGCTCCATTATCTCCTTTAGAATTTCCTGTGGTACAGGGTCGGATTTAAAAGCCCGAGTGCTCTTCCTTTGTTGGATAGCTTCAACGATGTCCATGCTTTCCTCCTTTTTTTTCTTATTATCCAAGACTTACTATTTTAACTCACAATGCGGCAACTTTCACATCTCTCCGCTTCCAGCACCAACAAGCCTGCTATGGCCATCTCTCAACCAGAGAAAGCTCTTCCTCTCTCTGCCATTGCGAGGAGCGAGATTCCGCGCTTACGCTCCAGAACAGGCTCCGCAATCACGATGGGGTGGGTGAGAGTGGAGATTGCCATGCACCTTTCAGGTGCGCGCAATGACAGGAAGGGAAAGGTGGCTTGCAACGACAATATAACCGTACCTCCGCCTTTATGGACGGAGGTACGGGAAAAAGCTCAATTCAGTGTCTTTTGGTCTGGGCAGCTCTCTTTCTACGCACGAAAAAAATCGCCAGTCCCACTACTACCACCGCTGCTATAATCCCGCCAATGAGAGCCCAACTGACTGGTGGTTTCTCTTCAAAGTTAGCCATTATGGAATAGTTGTCGTTCATGATAATGGTGGTTTGGGCAGCATTAACACTGGCAATGGTGCCCACATCGCCAGTCCAGTTGACAAAGCGGTAGCCATCCTCAGGCTTGGCTACCAGATTGAGTACCCTACCAGGATAATAGGGGAAGGTCCCCTCTCCCGGTCGGGTTACCTCACCGCCAGTGGTACCGGAGATGATAAGGTAGAGGGCGGCACCTTCCAGATTCCATTTGGCAAACTCAACTTCAAGGCCTGCAGCGACCACGGTACCATCAGCATTAAGCCCCACCGTGTGAGAGTTGCCTGCGGCGACCTTGATGATGTCCATCCAGTTGCCAACATCACATTGTCCTTCGTCGTTCAATCCCACGGCGACCACGGTGCCATTAGACTTAACCCCCACCGTGTGACCGTAGCCTGCGGCTATCGTGTGATAATATTCGCCTGTGGGAACCTGTTTGATGTCCATCCAGCCGCTAGCCTTGCATTGACCGTAGTCGAAATATCCCACGGCGACCACGGTGCCATTAGACTTAACCCCCACCGTGTGACCGTAGCCTGCGGCTATCGTGTGATAATATTCGCCTGTGGGAACCTGTTTGATGTCCATCCAGCCGCTAGCCTTGCATTGACCGTAGTCGAAATATCCCACGGCGACCACGGTGCCATTAGACTTAACCCCCACCGTGTGACCGTAGCCTGCGGCGACCTGGATGATGTCCGTCCAGTTGGCGACATTGCACTGACCATAATCGTTGTTTCCCGCGGCCACCACAGTGCCGTCGGCCTTAAGCCCCACCGTTTGACCGTAGCCCGTGGCGACCTGAGTGATATCCGCCCAGTTGCCGACATCGCACTGACCATAGGGATTGTCTCCCCCGGCGACCACGGTGCCATCAGCCTTAAGCCCCACCGTGTGATAGCCGTCGGCAGCGACCTGAATGATGTCCGTCCAGTTGCCGACATCGCACTGACCGTCGTTGTTATATCCCACGGCGACTACGGTGCCATTGGCCTTAACTCCCACCGTGTGACCGTAGCCTGTGGCGATCTGGATGATGTCCGTCCAGTTGCCAACATCACACTGACCGTCGTTGTTATATCCCACGGCGACTACGGTGCCATTGGCTTTAACTCCCACCGTGTGACCATAGCCCGCGGCGATCTGGACGATGTCCGTCCAGCCGCCGACATCGCACTGCCCGTAGTAGTGCGATCCCACGGCGACCACGGTGCCGTCGGCCTTAAGCCCCACCGTGTGAGCAACGCCTGCGGCCACCTGGATGATGTCCGCCCAGTTGCTAACATCGCACTGACCATAATCGTTGTTCCCCACGGCAACCACGGTGCCGTCAGACTTAAGCCCCATCGTGTGATAGCCACCGGCGGCGACCTGGATGATGTCCGCCCAGTTGCCAACATCACACTGACCGTCCTTGTTATATCCCACGGCGACCACGGTACCATCAGCATTAAGCCCCACCGTGTGAGAGTTGCCTGCGGCGACCTTGATGATGTCCATCCAGTTGCCAACATCACATTGTCCTTCGTCGTTCAATCCCACGGCGACCACGGTGCCATTAGACTTAACCCCCACCGTGTGACCGTAGCCTGCGGCGACCTGGATGATGTCCGTCCAGTTGGCGACATTGCACTGACCATAATCGTTGTTCCCCACGTTAATCACAGTGCCGTTGGACTTAACTCCCACCGTGTGATAGCCGCCCGCGGCGACCTGGATGATGTCCGTCCAGTTGGCGACATTGCACTGACCATAATCGTTGTTTCCCGCGGCCACCACAGTGCCGTCGGCCTTAAGCCCCACCGTTTGACCGTAGCCCGTGGCGACCTGAGTGATATCCGCCCAGTTGCCGACATCGCACTGACCATAGGGATTGTCTCCCCCGGCGACCACGGTGCCATCAGCCTTAAGCCCCACCGTGTGATAGCCGTCGGCAGCGACCATGGGCGTTACCTGCCCTTGAGGCGTATTCAGCGCCATTGCCGAAGCAAGGCTGGAGCTATCTACCACTGAATGAATAATCGAACTGTCATCTGGCAGATACACGGTTGATGAGGCTTCAGCGACTGACACAGGTAAAACAAAGCTGAAGACCAGAACAATAGAGAGTAGCGCTGTTAAGAGGTTTTTTCTATTTTTCATTGTCATCTCCTATTATCCGTCGATGTTGTTTAATAATCCCCTATCATTCTGAGGTTGCCCTGGGCGCCAGAAGAATTTAGAAACCCTTCTCCTTCGTTTCACTCAGGGTCAGGGTGACAATTAAACGGCCTCAATAATTTAGTTTTCCACGAAATTTCAAGATTTATGGATTATATGGTCTGCCCCTCACACAGTCAAATGTTTTTTCCTGAGTTTTTCACAGTTTCATCCACCTCTTCACTTCCCCCAAGCACCTTCACCAATAAGGGGCACGAAATAGCAACCACCTAAGTTTTCTATGTGGTTTTTTTTTCTTAGTTTAGTGATCCTAAGTAATTCTTGCTGCCATCGAGAGCCGACAGGGATTACCAACCGCCCATCCCAAGTTAGTTGCTCCAAAAGAACTTGAGGCACAGTGGGAGCACCAGCAGAAACTATAATAACATCGTAAGGGGCTCCCTCTGGCCAACCCAAAGTTTTGCCAGCTACGTGAACTTCAATGTTGGAATAACCAAGCTTATCCAGAACCTGCTTAGCCGATTCCGCCAATTCAGGTATACACTCCACGGTAACCACTTTTTGAGCTAACTCAGTTAATATCGCTGCCTCGTAGCCGCTTCCAGTACCCAGCTCCAGCACTTTTTCATCCCCCTTGAGCTCCAAAGCTTGTACCATCAGAGCCACAATGAAGGGTTGCGAGATAGTTTGCCCAAAGCCAATGCCCAATGGTCTATCGTCATAAGCAGCATGATATTGCTCTGGTGATACAAAGGCCTCACGGGGAACATGCTTCATAGCTTCAACTACACGCTTGTCGGCGATTTCGTGGTCAAGAGAATTAAGTAAACTCTGCCTAGCCCGCTCTAAATCCACCGCAGTTCACCAGCCGAAGATGTCAACCAAGAACAAAAGACAGGATTATGAGGACCAGAATTATAGCTCCGGCAATGATGCCGATGCGTTTTACTTCAGGTATAACATATTGATAGCGGTTGGTTAAATCTTGAACTTTTGGTGATACTCGGGTGGGCGATTGTACCTCAGCAGACAACGGCCTCGGTTGTTGCAAACGCCCCTCCTGCACCGCTTTCTCCACTCTAGCCCGATGTTTGGCTTTAGCACGTCGTGATTTTTTCGCCATTATCCTCTCCTTGGTGCAGATTGCTTATAAACTCTCGTGCTGGAGATATATGCGTGACCTAAAAGTTGCTGGAGTTGATGGAGCTCAATGCCATTTTGCAATTTACGTCTGGCAAAGCTATGCCGCAAGGTCTGCGGTGTGACCTTGCCACCCAGACCTGCCTTGGAGGCATAACCCTTGATAATCTGCCAGAACCCCTGCCGAGTCAACCTCTTACCACGTCGGTTAAGAAATAGGGCTTCTTCTCTCTCGTCATATAATAAATCCAGTCTATCACTCCTGAGGAAATTTCCTAAAATCAGGCTTAAGCGATGGTCAAAAGGAACTTGTCTCTTAGAATTAATATGCACACAATTTTGCTTCAAATCAATATTTTTGACACTTAATGACACTAATTCGCTTATGCGTAAACCAGTGGCATAAAGTAATTCCAGCATCACCGCATCTCTTTTAGCTTCCGGAGTGGATAGCTTTGTGGCCTCGGCAAGCAGCTTCTGGTACTCGGAGGGAGATAAGAAGTTGAGCGCATGCCTGCTAACTTGAGGAGAGGGCAAATTTTGTGTCGGATTCTCCTTCATCCTCCCCGAATCAACCATAAATTTGAAGAATGATTTGGCTGATGCGACCTTGCGAGCGGTTGTGGCCACAGAGTATCTCTTCTCCCTGAGCTTGAGCAAATAGCTCTTCAAAAGCTCACCATAGGACGTGATTATGCCCTTTGCCTGCTCTGCGGTAATAAAGGCTGCCATTTGAGTCAAATCATTGCGGTAAGCAGCCAAAGTATTCTGAGAATAGCCTTTCTCTTGAGTCAAATATTTAAGGAAGGCATCGATATCCAGCTTCATCAGAGTCATTTTAACATAATGCAAGTTATTTTGCCTCTATACAAGCCACTTGCTACAATAAATTTGCCGTGAAATCAGAGCAATTAAGTCCACCCAGGAAAACCGCAAGATTTTCGTGGGAACCCGGCGAATCTAAAACCAAATCGACCGGGGCTAAATTAAGAGCTTTGCCAGCAAAGCCCGGAATCTATCTGTTTAAGGACAAAGATGGTAACGTTATCTACGTTGGCAAAGCTACTAACTTGAAGAGTCGGGTAAGGAGTTATTTTGGCGCTACTTCTAACCTGTCATCCAAGATTCAACGATTAGTGTCGAAAATACAGGATTTCGAGTTCGTAGTTACCAATTCCGAGCAAGAGGCGCTTATCTTAGAATGCAACATGATAAAGAAATATACCCCGCGGTACAATGTGCGCCTTAAAGATAACAAGACTTTCCCTTACCTCAAGATAGACATTAACGAAGATTGGCCTGGTGTTTACATCACCCGCCGGGTCCAGAAAGACGGAGCCAGATACTTTGGACCTTTTGCCAGCGCTGGCTCAGTACGCAAAACTTTAAGGTTAATAAAGAAAATCTTTCCTTTTCGTAGTTGCAGCAAGCGCATCGATGGTAAAGATAAGCGGCCTTGTCTCGATTATTATATCCGCCGCTGTCTCGGACCATGCATTGGAGCAGTGGAAAAACAGGAATACCACGACGTAATAAACCAAGTCATCTTATTTTTACAGGGGAAGCAGGAACTTATTCTTCGTGAATTAAACACCAAGATGAAAGCCGCAGCGCAGCAGCTTCAGTTTGAGAAGGCAGCTTTGTTACGCGACCAAATTAAGGCCATAGAAGAAGTCATAGAGGGACAGAGGATTGCCATAGCCCTACAGGGGGAAAAGGACATCATTGGTCTGGCACAAAATGAAAAACAGGCTTATGTCGAGCTCTTTTCCATTCGCAATAATAAACTTATCGGCCAGGACCATTTTATTATGGAAGGCATCCAGGGTGAGTCTCTCGGGCAAATAATGACCAGCTTTGTGAAACAATACTATGCCTCGGCTTCATATATCCCACCGCTGATATTGCTTCAGCACCCGGTGGACGAGCCAGAAGTGCTCTCTGAATGGCTTGGACAGCAAAGAAGGAGCAGGGTGGAGCTTCAAGTGCCCCAGCGAGGAGCCAAAAAGAAGCTGGTGGATACAGCAGCTGAAAACGCCACCCGAGGTTTACAATTTGCCCAGGCTAAAGAGATGAAGGTAGAGGTTATAAGTTCCGGCTTACGAGAGTTAAAAAACAGACTGCGCCTGCCCAAAATGCCCCGGAGAATAGAATGCTATGACATCTCTAATATTCAGGGCGCTTTGGCTGTGGGCAGCATGGTTGTTCTGGAAAAAGGCTGGCCTAAACCTGCACATTATCGCCGCTTCCGCATCAAAACTGTGGCTGGCGCTGACGATTATGCCATGATTCAAGAGACATTGAGGCGCAGGTTTAAACGGGGCCTGACAGGCGAAGGTACCTGGGCAATCATTCCCGACCTTGTCCTCATTGATGGCGGCAAGGGACAACTTAATGCCGCCCTGGAGCTGAGGCGAGAATTAGGGCTAGACTCTATCCCCATGGCCAGCCTGGCTAAAGAAAACGAGGAGGTATTTATACCCGGCGACCCCAAGCCAGTTTATATAGCTAAAGATTCTCCAGCCCTCCATATACTACAAAGAGCCAGGGATGAAGCCCATCGCTTCGCTATAAGTTACCACCGGAAGTTGCGCCGCAAAGAAGGCATCGTTTCCGTACTGGATGATATCCCCGGAATCGGACCAAAACGCAAGAAGGCTTTGCTAAAAAAGTTTGGCTCAATTGAAGCTATCAAGGAGGCTTCGTTAGAGGAGCTCAGACGCACAGGAGGCATAACCTTGGCCCTGGCACAGAAAGTTAAAGAAGAACTCGTTAAACAATGACAAATGACAAAGCTCAAATATCAAATCAAGCTCAAAACCCAAAGGATGAAAAAAAATAGTTTTGGCATCTAAGCATTTGGATTTCATTTGTCATTTGGATTTTGACATTTGGAATTTGTTTAGTATTTGGTGCTTGGAATTTAGAATTTGGAGCGGAGCGACTGTAGGAAGTTCCCAAATGTTATAGCATTCTCAACCGCAAATGCCTCAGCATCGTTATTAAAATAGATATAGCTGGCCTTAACGTTTTTACCCAGCCCGGCAATTCTTTGTGCCCATTGAGAAAGCTCTTGGTCAGAATAACAACTGGAATACAGACCCTCGCTGCCATGGAATCGGATGTAGGCAAAATCACTGGTAGCGACAAGGGGGCAACCGAAGCCAGGCATGTCGAAAACGCACAACCCAGCATTGTATCCCCGTAAAATATCGAATACAGCATCATCAATCCAGGATTCATGGCGAAATTCAATTACATGCTGATATTTTGGCGGCAACGAAGATAAGAAATTCTGTAATAGCTCATCGTTGCGCTTCATGCTGGGAGGCAGTTGATATAGCAAAGGACCCAGTTTTTCTCCCAACAAAACAGCCCGAGATAGAAAGTTCTCCACCGCCGAACCTAAATTCTTTAACCTTTTTATGTGCGTGATGAATCGACTCACCTTAACAGCAAAAATGAAGTTGTCGGGTGTGGATTCTCGCCAGGCGGTGAAAGCTTTCTCCGAAGGCAGCTTATAAAAACTGTTATTGAGCTCTACAGTAGTAAATTGCCGGGCGTAAAATGGCAACCACTTAGACTTGGGCAACTCCCCGGGGTAATAAATCCCACGCCAGTGCTCATAATACCAGCCACTACAACCAACATAATACTTCGCTGACATATTGCCCCTCACCCCCGATTTTTGTCGTTGCCCGCTTCCTCAGACATAACCACCCAATAAATTTGACAACCACATTACTATATTACCATCCTAATCTGGTGTCTAGTCTCATAAATGTCATTGCGAGTCCCGATAAATCGGGACTCGCAATGACAAAAGAAGCTACGCCTGGCAATAATGCCCGCCAAGTATTGACTTCAGGCACATAATACGTCCACAATAAACACCCGTGGAAATACTTCTAATATTCCTATTCGCCCTTCTAGGTCTAATAGTAGGCAGCTTCCTTAACGTGTGCATCGACCGCTTGCCCCGGAATGAGTCCATTGTAAATCCGCCATCTCATTGTGCAGTTTGCCAGCACAAGCTAGCCGTTAAAGACCTCATCCCCCTATTTAGCTACCTCAGGCTTCGTGGCCGTTGTCGATACTGTCAGGCTGCCATACCCCGGAAGTTATTCTGGGTGGAGCTCGCCACCGGCGTGATATTCGCTCTCCTGTATTGGCAATACGGCTTAAGCGCGGAGCTGGGGATTATGGCTTTCTACGCCTGTCTATTTATTATCATTTTTATCATTGACCTGGAGCACGGGCTCATCTTGAATAAGGTGGTTTATCCCGGCATGGTTGTGGCTTTTCTTCTGGCTTTATTGCCTCGACCCTGGCTCACCCAGTGGTTAGTTACCGGAGTTGCCAATGCTGCTCTGGGCGGAGCTGTTGGCTTTGTTATATTATTTTTGATTGCCATAGTATCCCGTGGCGGCATGGGTTGGGGAGATGTTAAGCTAGCTGCTCTGATTGGTCTGGCTACTGGCTTTCCTCTGGTTTTTTTCTCTCTGATTATGGGAGCTATCCTCGGTGGCATAGTAGCTGTGTCGCTGATGATAGCTAAAAAGAAAACACGCCGGGAGACAATTCCCTTTGGTCCCTTCCTAGCCCTAGCCGCCATGATAACATTGCTCTGGGGAAGCGATATACTAAGCTGGTACCTGGGACTAATGTAGTATGGTGAAGGTCATGGACAAATAAAGAAAATCCTAAGCACTAAATACGAAATACTAAACAAAAGAAAGGAAAAATTTAATTCCTCTCATCCAAGTTCTAATGACCAAAACATGAAGGTTTTGAATTTTGAAATTAGGATTTGAAATTTGTTTAGGATTTAGATATTAGGATTTAGGAACTAATCTCTGTGGGTTACGCGTAACCACCTAACGCACTTTATGTAAAGCCAGGGCAGGCTCACTTTCTTCCGAACAGGGCAAAGAAACGGTCCTGATACTCCGGGAATAGACCCCAGCGGTTTAACTCAATCACCAACTCCGGGGCCCGGGAAAGGTTGCGGCCTGCTTGCTCAAAAAGTTCTTCAATATAATCGCGGGCACCCTGGGGCACACCACTGGCATCTATGTCTAAAAAACCCCGGCGATTAAATTCAGCTACGTTAGTGCGGACCGACTGAGTAGTTAGCTCATAGATGAACACGAGCAAGGATACATCCCATAGCTCCTCCACCCCCCTGATTATGGTGCTTAAGGGGTTATGTTCCTCCTCTATTTGAGAGCTGAGCTTTTCTATTACCTGCCTGATAGGCTCGGAGACAACATTCATCCCCTTTGGTTCGTTCTTATATCGGTAGAAGATGCCCGATTCATAAGAGCGCTCCCGGGCCATCATTGCTATATATTTTTTTGCCTGCTCGCTGAAGCCTTCTACATTGACGAGGTAAGCAGGGGTGACAATTTTGGGCCTTTCCGCAATTACCTTTCCATCCCGAACCACGCTAAGATTTCCCACCAGTTCAGTGACGACGTAATAGTCAATTACAGAACTGCCAAAAGTGTCCAGCTCTTGCCGTGGTGCCCGGACTAATTCCGTGTGCTCCAGAGCATATTTGATTTTGTCATCCGTCTCCATGTCAATTCCACCATTCTATATTTTAAATAAACATCTTGACCGTGTAAAAGTTACGCTTCACCTTATCCTTGCCAGCAATTATGCTGCCTGCTTCGGTACTATGACCAGGAACAAGGTATTCCACATCAAGCTGAGACAGCTCGTCAATACTCTTCCGTAGCAAGGAAGGGCTGCCACCAGGAAAGTCAGTCCTGCCTATGCTGCCGGCAAAGACCACGTCACCGCTGATCAATATTTTATCCTCTTCTAGATAAAGGGAAATAGAACCGGGGGAATGTCCCGGGGTAAAGAAAACCTTGACCGCCACTTTATTATTTTTAGCCCCCAGGGACAAATCGCCCTCCTTAAGATAAAAGGAGGGGTTAACCTGCGGCGGCGTACCGCCAAACGCCTGAAAGAACATCTTTCCCATCGTGCGATAAAATTCATCCTCCTCACGGGATAAAGTAAACAAAGCATCGCTTTTTTCCACCACCAAATCGGTGGCTTCAATATGGTCGGGATGGCTATGGGTGGCAATCACCAGACCAATATCCTCCATTTTGAAGCCATCCTTCTCCATAGCCTGAGCCAGTGAATCAAAACAGGGCTCCCCAAGCTCATTCCTGACATGGCCAGGGTCAACTAATACGTGCGGATGCTCCCCCCTTAAAACCGAGGGCCAGAGAATGGCATTGCAGTTATTGCCCCTGCCTTGCCATACATAACAATAAAAATACTCCGTCAATTTCACCGATTCATAGTAAATCATAACTATAACCTCAAACTCACTTTGTTGAACCCACCAATATTATAGGCTAAAATGCACTGCTAATGCTAATAATGTCACTACCCTGTCATTGCGAAGCACGATAGTGCTGAAGCAATCTCGAGGAATGGGATGTGAGGTTGCTTCGCCTTCGGCTCGCAATGACGTAGGGAGAAGGAACTGTATGAGTGAGCTAAAGAGCGCTTGGGAAATTGCTCAAGAGCGAGCAAATAGATTGGGCAAGCTGTCAGCCGAGGAAAAGGAACAGCAAGAAAGACAAGAGTATCGCCAAACCGGCCAGGTGCTGGCACAAAAATGGCTAGACAGTTCCCAAAAACTGGATATGACTGCGGAGCTAAACAAACACGAAGAAAAAGAGGGAGACATAATAAAGCAGGCCGTAATCGAGCACCTGGTAGAGGCTATCGAATTAACAACTACGCAGGGTATAAATAGGCTGAAAAGGGTAATCGAAGCGATAAGCAGCTTAAGGCCTGAATTGCAGCCAAAGGCAGAAGAAATAGGCCAGCTTGTTCAAGAGTATGAAGGGGCAGAACAGAAGATAAGGCAGGAACTAGAAGGCAACTACAGGGAAACCCTGCACCAATTGAGAATCTCAGGGACAGCAGTAGATATTATCAATATCGAAACCGACCACCAATGGCATCTAGCCCGTCAGGGACTCATTGAAGCTTTTACCCCAAGGCTCAATGATTTGAAGCAAGCATTAACTCGCTAAACGGAAAACAAATCATGGGGCCCCTATGATTAGCGACTGCTGATAGCGAGCGTTGCGGCGATCATAATCGGTGCGGATGGCGTGGACTCTATAGTTCTCCTCCGAGATGCCGCAGCGAGCGTCGGTAACCTCGACGACATCGAGGAGCTCCTGGCCGACGTTGGTTGGGATAACGAGATTGCCGCGCTGCGCTCGCAATGACGCCTGCCTTAAGAGAGCGTCGGCCCTCTCCTGGGCCCTGGTGGTGGTGGTGAGGTTGGGGTCGTAGTCCTGCTCCAGGATGTCAATAGCGAGCTGCAATAGTTCCCAGTCGAAGGCGTCCTGGACGATTCGGGAATCGTCGCCAGCCTGACCCAGGGCACGGGAACGGGACAGGGTCACGGCGTCGCTATATTTGCCGCTATTGATGACATGGTCTGTGCCGTAGGAATAGCAACTTTCCTCGTCCGCCAGGGGGTTCTTGGTGAAGGCTTCCTGACCACGGAGTACGAGGTGGTCGGGGACGAAGGAAAGGAGTTTCTTGAGTGCTTGAGTTCCTTGAGTGCCGGGGTTGACGGTAAAGTCGGGGTAAAAGTTACTGATGGCGGAGGACTGAGGCTTGGGCGGGGTATTGGTGAGCCTGATACCTACCCGGGCTAAGAGCTGATAAAGAATCTGCCAGACGGACCTGGGATTGACTTCGTCCTTATTCCACCTCATCTGATAGCGAGCGGACCAACGGTCCATGAGGCCCCGGGCGTCTAAACAGTGAATGGTGAATAGTGATTGGTTGGGAGTGGAGGAATGTTCCCAGGAATCGACCCAGTAGGTGCCTGCGTCGACGGATTCGTCGCCGGCCGTGGTCTTATAACCGAGCCTTAATACGAGTTCGTAGCGTTTGTTGAGTTTGGCGGGTACAAGACCCGCCCCTACGTTGTAGATGCCTTTGGAGTTGTTAAGCTCAAAGACGAGATTGCCACGCCCCGATAAATCGGGGCTCGCAATGACATTTTGCAATGACAGTGTAATGATATCTTTGCTGAGGTCGAGGGGGGAATCGGCTGGGCGGGGGGCTTGCCAGACTCCGTTGGGCTTCTCCATCCACCAATAATCGCTGGCGCTCTGGAGCCTCAAGCCGTAAGGAGATTGCCACGCTCCGCTCGCAATGACAGGGTGAGGCCTGGGCTCGGTAAAGGTCGTATCGCTCCAGTATGTACCCTTGACCATGTGGCAAGCCAGGGGGCGAGTGTAGGCGGTGGTGCCGGTGAACTTCTCCACGGCGATGATACGGTTTGTCTCATAGGACTGGGCCGATGCAGGCAGGTGGCAGTCGGGATACTCGTAGGTGATGTCCTCTCCATCCGGGGACATGAGGAAGCTCTCAAGAGCACCGAAATTATAGGTGTCCGAGAACCAGGTGCGGAAGAGGTCATAGTGGTTATAGGGGGAATCTGAATCTTTACCAGCGAAGACGATTTCGATGGCCGGCCAGAAAGGATTATACGTAGCGCCGATGCCGTAGGTATCGAGCAAGGAGTGGTTAGCGTCGGACCAAGTGTGCTGAGTGGCGGTCTGGGTACCGGTGTCCAAGGTTATGCCGTTAAGCTGGCTGGACTTGAGGGCGAAGCAGACGACGATGTCGCCCGTCCCCCACCAACAAGCAGCCAGGGAGAGGACGTCGGCATAAGATACGAGCTGGGCGTCATCCCAGGTGGCCCCATAGTCGTGGCTGTAGTATTTCCAGAGGACGCTGCCAGTGGTCTTGTAGAAGATGTAAACCTTGGCGCCATAAGCGGCGATGGCACAGGGACCGTCGCAGTCGGTGGCGATTTGGGTCCACTGGGAATAATCGGAGCTCGGGCCGGGGTTGGTGATTTTCTGACGGAGGAGGGTACCAGACCCTCCACTACGGATGCGGTGCATGGAGCCCTGGCCGTCGAAGGCGATGCCGTGGTGGTTGTCGGGCTCGGAGCCTTCATAGAGGCGAGTCCAAGTGAGGCGCTTGATGCCCTGCTCATAGTCATAGACCTTGGCCTCGACATAGGGAAGGCGATCGGCTTTCTTCTGGGCAGCGAGGAGTGTGGCTGATAGGGTTCTCATAATTCAAACATCAAAGATAAAAAATCAAAATGACAAATTAAAGGTTAAAGATTTTTGATTTTTTCATTTTAATTTTTGGTTTTACCAAAAGGCCTCCTGGATGATTTTGGCGATGATGAGCCAGGCGATGACGCCCATGGCTCGGCCGAACATATAGTAATGGTATTCCGAGTTTATGGAGTCTATTGAGTTTATTGAGTGTCGTGGCGGCCAAGGACAAAGGACCTCACAAAAGCCGATGACGCAGGCGTGCCATTCCTGGTAGCAATCCAGGAAGGCTGAGAGCCTGATGCCTTTCAGGAACTCCATTAGCTTTGCTCCTTGTTGTCTTTCATAACTCCCCTGCCCCCTCTTATCTTAAGAGGGGGATTCGGTTGTTTCACTTGCACGGGCCCTTTTGTCCGCCCGTTCGGCTTCCTGAGCCTGGTCCGGGTCTTCCGGGGTTGCCAGCACCACGGCCATCTCTAGGGCCTCTGGCTCCTGTGGGTGGACCTGTTCCGTTATGTTTGGGCATTAGTACCTCCCTTCTTTTCCTTGATGTGCTGCACCGTCCTATCGCCGAACCACCAAAGGATGCAGGTAGCAGCCAGGCCCAGGAACCACTGCGGGGCATCAATCCCCTCGATGACGACCTGGGCAATGACGGCGGCGAAGATGATGGTGACGGCGGGCCTGGTGGCGGCCCGGAAAAAGTTAGTGAAAACCTCCACTAGAGTCGGGCTAGACTTGTTCGACTGTTCTGACATGTTTCCTCCTTAATTCATAACTCCCCTGGCCTCTGAGGGCGGGTACGAGACCCGCCCCTACGGGAATCTTGTGAAGTGGCCGTGAGAGGCTCCTCGCAATGACAGCGAGAGAGTCCTGAGAGGCTCAAGAAAGCCCCTGTTTTCGTTTTTGCCACTTATGATACCCAGAGGTTCGTTTTAGCTCCCTCTTTTTCATAACTCCCCTAACCCCTCTTATCTTAAGAGGGGGAACTAGATGAGGGCGCCCAGGGTGTCGGGGACGGGCTTCCCTGCCTTTTCATAATGCCTGGCTAAATGCCGGGCGGCCTGGATGATGTCCTCCTCGGAGGCCTGGACCCTCTCGCCGCGGTAACCGCCTCGACTCAGGGCGGCGACGGCTGCCGGCATGCGGTCCCAGTCCACGGTCTTCTCGATATCTAGGCGGGGACTAGCCCCGCCACTACGGAGGGCCCGAAAGATGGCTTTGGTATGGTGGGGGAGCTTCCAGGTCTCAGGATCCTCCGGGTCGCCGACTATGGCGAAGGCCTCTTTGGGGAGTCCCTCTTTGGTCTCCTCCTTTTCGATGGCTTCTTTGACTTTGGATTTCATGGGTTCCTCCTTTTTATGCTAGGCGGCAAACTGCCAGGAATGTTTGATAGAGGTTACCGGTGCTTATGGTGACGGCTTGCCCTGCGGTGTGGTAAGAACACAGCTCAAGATAATTATTAGCGTTCAAATAGGTGAAGCCAATGCTCTGGATGAGTAGTGTGTGTCCAGCGGCCGCCGCGTGAGCTTGGATGGTTGCGACCTGGTCGTTTGAGTTGCCGTTCCTTCTCACAACGGCGCAGTAGCTTTTGTCGGCAACTATTTCAGAGGCTGGATAGCGAATGGAGCCGACTGCTAGGTAGTAGCCTGCGTTCTGAGCGGTGAACCTGTAGTTTGAGGGGTTATATTCATTAAGAAGGTCGAAAATCTCGTCAGGCAGGCTGACTACGGTCATGGTTTGGTTTGGTATGGTTTGTCCTCCCGTTGGCTGGGCTCTGGCAAGGCTTTTAGCAAAAAGCCCGTGGACGCCTGTAGTAAGGGCTGCGTGGGCGGCCAGGGCGGCCTCAGTGGCAAAATCTGGGTCATGATATTCGTTGTCGTGAACTTCCATGCCTCCGCCGGGCGTGCCCCCGGGCCAGGTGGCGATGACGCAGGCGTCCCTGGGGTTGCCCCCGGGAATGGCCAGGATGACATAGTTGCCGATGACCAAGGCCGATGACGGGATATTCTTGGCCACGCTGATGTCATCGAAGTAGGTCGTGAGGGAGCCTGCGAGCTGGACGCCGGCCTTGTAGGTACCGCTGTCGAAGTTTTTGAGGATGCCGATTTCTAGCATAACTCCCCTAGCCCCTCTTATCTTAAGAGGGGAATTTTGGTTTATTCATCGGTGTAGAGCTCATGAGGGATGACTTTAGGGGAATTTTGGTTTATTCATCGGTGTAGAGCTCATGAGGGATGACTTTAGAGGTGCGGGAGACGGCTTTGAGCTTCTTGTCGTAGCGGTCAAGGCGCTCCTTGCCCCAGGCTTTGAAGTTGATGGTGGCATGCCTGCCGGCAATGCTGGCTCTGTCCACTGTGTAGGCCGAGGCTGACATGGCTAAGTAGCCTGTCGCGCCGAGGACTATAATCTCCTCGTGCTCGGCGGGGATGGTGGTGGACTGGGCGTCCAGAGTATGTTTCTTAAGCCACTTTACCCGGGCATCGTTGCCGTTGCCTTCGTCCTCCATATAAAGGTGGCCGGCCCAATACTCAAACCTCTGGAGATATTTAGGGCTCTGGCCGATAGGGAACTCGACCGACTCGATTTCAAGCAGTCCTGATAGGGAGGAGATATCGAGCTCGGTATCGCCGTCGGTGGTAGCGATATCGTCCTGCTGCTCGATGGGGGCATGAAGGGAGTACTCTATAACTACCCTGGTGATGGCGCCGTCGACCTCGTCGTCCGTCCAGCGGTAGTTCTGGGCGTCGGTGTCCTGGAGGTCCTCACGGACCCGGGTTCGCATTTCAGTTAGGTTCATGTCAGTTCCTTCAGTTTGTTGAGTTCATTGAGTTTATGGAGTTCGTTGAGTTTGTTGAGCCCGATGAATTTTGAGCAACTCAAAGAACCCAACAAACTCAACAACTTGGCCTAGTCTCTCACTCCTGTGAGCATGGCGGCCTTAACGATGGAAAAGTTGGCCAGGGATACATACCACTTGACCCTGGTCCGGGAAGCGTCCTTGGTCTCCAGGGAGCCGAGGCGCTCGACCTGAATCACCTCGGGGCTGGTAAGGCCGCAGACGGCGCCCTCTCCCATCTGGAAGGCGAAGATGGCCGAGCAATCGCTGGACGTGCCCACGGTGTAGTTGTCCTTGACCCAGTCGGAGATGGCGACGGGGATGCCGTTGTAGAGCTCAACGAACTCGCCGAGCTCGCCCTTTCCGACCTGCAGGTTGCTACCCTGAGCCCTGGCCAGCGCTGCCAGCTTCCGGCGGGACCGGCGGCTCATTAAGAGCAGGTCGGGCTTGCCGCCCCTCACCAGGTCAATGAGCTTGTCCATGCTGGTCAGGGCGAGGGTAGCGCCGTTAACTCCCGAGCCAAGGTGGTTGCCGAAGCGGCAGGTCCAGGTAACCTGGTCGTCAACCACGGTCGCGCCCTCGGTGGTGGGCCAGGTGGGCTCAGTGGTGGCGTGGGTCTTCTTATCGCCTGCTGCTGCGGTGCACTCATACCGGAAGCCGTTCTCCTTGCCGGCCGTGGGGACGACGATGTCGCCCACATCCATAGCGGTGTCGGCCGTCCAGGCGGTGCCCTTCATGGTCTTGTACAGGCCGTCGGGCTGGTTGGCGTCCACGCCCGAGTCTCCGTTCAGGAAGGTGTTCTCGAACTCGTTCCTCAAAGCCTTGGCCTTCAGCTCGATGACAGCGGCCTCGAGGTCCTGGACATTACTCCTGGTGGACTTGAGGAAGTTGTCCACGTCGGCGTCTCCGCCAAGGACACAGAGGCTGGCAGAGCACTGCTCGAAAGCCGGCTCGGACTGTGTCCAGGTGCCGGTCACCGGGGCGTACCAGCCTACGATGGGCAAAGTCTTCTCCCGGTTGTACTTCAGGCTATTGCCCACGATCTGGATGAAGGGCAGCTCCTGTAAGATTGGGCTGTCCTTGACGATGGTCTCGATGATTCCCTTAAGCAGGATATCGGTCGAGAGCTTACTTGCTTCTGCTAACGATATGCTCATATTTCCTCCTATTCAAAATTAAAAATCAAAGATAAAAGACCAAAATGACAAAGTAAAATGAAAATTTTTTGATTTTTGCCCTGTATTTTTGCGTTTTGCATTTTTATCCTTGACTTCCTTGTTGGATTCCAGCGGCGATCTTCTCCCTGGGGGTTAGCCCCTCGGGGGATATCTCGCCCCTGGTGGGGGCTCCCGCGGGGACCTTAGCCTGGGAAGCCTCGGCCTCCATGGCCTTCTTGACGGATTCGACGATGGCCTTGCCCTTCTCAACGGAGGTGTCTATCTCCTCGATAGTCTCCCCAGCGATGATGCCTTCAGGGATGGCGGGGTTAAGGGCTTTAGCCATACTGAGATATTTGGCCAGGGCCTGGCCCTTAGCTTCCTTGACCTGAACAAGCTTGGCAGCGGCCGCTTCGCTTCCCTGCTTCGCTTCGCTTAGCGAGGCTTCGAGTTCGGTGATGCGGGCGGCCTTCTCGGCCAGGGCAGCCTCATCGGCGGCCTTGGCCCTCTTTTCCTCCTCGAGCTGGGCCTTGATGACCT
>CAZZAC010000005.1:0-51056 GCA_964652095.1 uncultured Dehalococcoidales bacterium
TTCTGATTTTTCGGGAAAGCAATAACCTCCCTTATGCTCTGCTCCCCGGCAAATAACATCACCAAACGGTCTAGTCCTATGGCAATACCGCCATGGGGCGGTGCTCCATATTCCAGTGCCTCTAAGAGACCTCCAAATCGGCTCTCCGTTTCTTCTTTACTGTAACCAAGGAGGCTAAATATTTTTTCTTGAAGCTGACGATTGTGAATTCTGATACTGCCGCTGCCAAGTTCACAACCATTGCACACTACATCATAATGTTGACCATAAACCTTAGCTGGTTCTGTATCAAGAAGCGACAAATCCTCCCATCGAGGAGCAGTAAACGGATGGTGCATGGGTTCCCAACGATTCTCGGCCTCATTCCTCTCCAAAAAAGGAAAATCAACTACGAAGGCAAAAGCCAGCAGGTCGGCATCGGCTAGATTAAGCCGCTGTGCCATCTCGCGGCGCAACTCATCCAGTGTCTTGTTGACTACCTCCAGTTTATCAGCCACGATAAGTAAAAGGTCACCAGGCTTTGCTTCGAATCTACCGGCTATTTCTTCCAATTGGCGAGAGGTTAAATATTTAGCAGCCGCCGATTTTACCTCATCCAAAGTTATTGCCTCTCCTGTAAAAGCCATGGTCATCAAACCCTGGGCACCACAGCTCTTCGCTAAATTTATCAATTCATCAAGTTGATGGCGAGTATAATGACCACAGCCAGGGACACACATTCCCTTCACCTTGCCATTATTATCGAGGGCCGAACGGAAAACCTGAAAGTCGGTGTTAGCGGCGATATCAGATATATCCTTGAGTTCCAGGCCAAACCTGATATCCGGTTTATCTGTGCCATACTTCTCCATCGCTTCTTTATAGGAAAGGTAGGGAAAGGGCTCTAGTAATCGCATATCCGGCTTAACAGTCTTCACAAGCGAGGTAAAAAGTTTCTCCATAAGCTGCAATATATCCGGCGCTTCAACGAAGCTCATTTCCAGGTCAAGTTGGGTGAATTCAGGCTGCCGATCTGCCCGGAGATCTTCGTCTCTGAAGCAACGAGCTATCTGGAAATACTTATCAAACCCGGCTACCATGAGGATTTGTTTGAGTTGCTGTGGAGATTGAGGGAGAGCATAAAACTTGCCGGGATTGATACGGCTGGGTACAAGATAGTCCCGGGCTCCTTCTGGGGTGCTCTTAATCAAAATAGGTGTTTCAATTTCAGCAAACCCTTTAGCATCCAGAAAATCTCGTATAAACTTTATCATCCTGTGGCGTAAGAGAATATTGTCCTTCATCCTCGGTCTTCTCAGATACAGGTACCGGTTTTTGAGGCAAAGTGATTCTTCAACTTCTTCATCTTCACTTATGTAAAATGGCGGCGTTTTCGACTGATTAAGGATGACAGCCTCCTTGCCTATGACTTCAATATCCCCGGTAGCCAATTTGCGATTTTCCGTCCCTTTAGGGCGGAGCGCGACTTCTCCAGTAACCTGAATCACATACTCGCTACGGAGCGAACCAGCTACCTCGTATGCCTTTTGTGATACCTGGGGATTGAACACTACCTGAACTATGCCTTCCCGGTCACGCAGGTCAATGAATACCTTCCCCCCATGGTCACGACGCCGGTGCACCCAGCCAGCTAAAGTTACCTTTTGTCCGGCATGCTTTTCCCTTAGTTCACCACAGTTATGGCTTTTGAGCAAGGAAGTCTCCTTTTCTGGACTGCTCATTATAGCCTATAAAAGGGCTTGCTTTCAATTTGTTTGATGAGAATTTCTCGGGCAGCTCGCCATGTGGTTCAGCCCGCACCGAGGGCACTCGGCTGTAACTTTGGTTAGTCTTAGGCCTCCGAAGACTGGCCTATTCTTGCGATTGTGCCTTGCGAAACGGCGCATAAATTCTCCTTGCCCTCGCTAACTACGAATACATCACAACGGCAAACAGCCTGGGTCTTGCCCGAGTAGATGACTGTGGCTCTAGCAATCAAAGCCGTCCCCTTAGCAGGCTTTAGGTAATTGATCTTGTACTCTGACGTCACAACTGCTGGACCAAGAACACTTCCGCCCACAAACGTAAGGGCGTTATCTGCAGCATAACTGATCACACCTCCGTGCACAAAGCCGTGCTGCTGCTTCAGTTGAGGAGTGATTGGAATGGTCAATTCAACCCACCCTGACGAATAGCTTGTTAGTTCTGTGCCGACAAGCACACTAAAAGGTTGTGACGCCAAGGCCTGCTTTCCTAACTGTAATAAGTCATCCATGCTTAGCCTCCCAGTATACCAAAATGCCTAACGTTTTAAATCAGTGGTGCGCAGCAGGGCCGTCCTCTGGATTTATTTGTTAGCCATCCTGCTTCAACATTTTTATGATATGTTTTGCAAGATTGTCGTTGATTTTGTTATGCCTCGGAACAGGTTGAGCAATTTTTGTTTTCGGATTTTGATACCAGTCGTGCCTTCTGCCCCACCTGATAAGCCTACAACCCATCCCTTCCAGCTGCCTTACCAGTTCTTTCCTTGTTCACGCTATTTCCAGTTCGGCAACTTTGCGAACATACGGAATAGCACCGCTAGTTAAATCGTCATAGATATCTTTGAGGTTTTCTTTTAATTCTTCCAACGACTTCCCTTGTGTCATATAGTCTGGATATTCTTCCAAATAGCCGAGCCACATGTCATCATCTTGCCAGTATATAAATCTTGTGGTACCCATAATCCCCTCCTTGATATTCCTCCTCTTGATTATATCATTTTTTCTTGCCTAACGTTCTAAATCAGCAGCGACTGAAAGCCGTCCGCTGGGGTTATTTGTTAGTCACTATTAATCTGTCTTGGCGACATTTGAATTAGGTGTCGTGTCGCCACAATTGTCTTACTTGTCGAGGCATCAAGCTAAGAGGTCACGGCTCCATTAGCTCCTGAAGAATGGCTGACACATCCTCCTGAGACACATCGCTACGAATTACTACTTTGCCGATATCTTGTAACAGCACCCAGCGAATTGCCCTTTCCTTCGCTTTTTTATCCAGTTCCATGGCTCTATTTATCCCGCCAATGCTCAACTTGAAATTGCTTCGTTTCCTGCCATGCCTTTGGCTCGTAGCTTCGGCTCGCAATGACGTGGGCAGGCCGAACTTCTGTAATAGGGCTTGTTGCCGCTCCACTGCCGCTGGAGACAAAAGACTTAATCGCTGACTGAGCTTGGCGGCTCCCATCATGCCGATGGCTACCGCTTCGCCGTGAAGAAAGCGCTTATACTGAGTAGCCGCCTCCAGGCCGTGAGCGATGGTATGTCCATAATTTAAGATGGTACGTCTCCCTCCCCTTTCTTTTTCATCCTGGCTGACGACCTGAGCCTTGATAGCAGCACTGCGGGCAATAGCTCGGGTAAGCAGTTCCGGCTCTAGTTCTTTCAGTCTATCTACATTAGTCTCTAGAAACTCAAAAAATTCCTTATCTAAAATCAAGCCGTGCTTAATAACTTCGGCCCAGCCCGAAATCAGCTCACGCCCAGGCAGAGTGGCAAGAGTCTGAGGGTCAGCCAAAACCAGGCTAGGCTGATAGAAGGCACCAATAAGGTTTTTCCCCTCTGGATGATTAACCCCGACCTTGCCCCCGATGCTGGCATCAACCATGGCTACCAAACTGGTTGGCACCTGCACCCAGGGCATGCCCCGCAAAAAGGTGGCAGCGACAAAACCCGCTAAATCGCCGACCATGCCCCCACCCAAGGCGATGATAATATCGTCTCGCTCCGCTCGATGCTCGACAAGAAAATCGTAAATTCTCATAGCATAATCCATGTTTTTTGTTTCTTCACCCGGCGGCATTACAAAAGAATTGACAGCAAAGCCAGCGCTCTTGAGGATTCCCTCAACTTTGCTGCCGTAAAGAGAGAAGACATTCTCGTCGCTGATTACGGTAGCTGTACCGGACAAAGCAGCTTTTTTCATCTTTTCGCCCAGCTTGTCCAATAAACCATAGCCAACAAAGACAGGATAAATTTGAGTCGCAGTCTCTACCAAGCAGGCAACGTCATCATTAGCCTTTAGCTGCGAGCCTAATTTCCTCTCCCTTGACGGGAGAGGATTAAGGTGAGGGTGAGCGAGATGAAGCAATCTCCAAGCCTTTATTACCTCCTCTGCTATCTGGCTGATGTTTAAATTGTCGGTATGAACCGTCCAGTCAACATTAGCATAGTAAGGCTGCCGGGAGGCTTTAAGCTGCCTGATGCGTTCCAAAGGGTTATCATTAGCTAAAAGGGGGCGAACTTCGGTTCCAGGACTACAAGCAGCCTCACGGAATAAGCGCTCATAAATTGTCTCAGGTTTAGCCTCCAGGCAAACTATTAACCCAGTTTTGGCAAGCAACTCATGGTTTTGCAGGTCAACTATGGCGCCGCCGCCAATAGCTATGACTGTTTGCCTTTGCTGGCAAGCTTTTCTAATCGTCTCGCGCTCCAGTACCCTGAACTTGCCCTCCCCATCCTGACGAAAAATCTCGGAGATAGGCTTGTCAGCTTCTTTAACTATCTCATCATCGGTATCGATGAAATCCCAATTTAATCTTCGGGCTACCTCTTTAGCTACCAAAGATTTACCGGTGCCTGAGAAACCTGTGATAACGAGATTGGCTATTCCCTTGTCCACTTTCATCTGGTTATAGTTGTCAGTATATTGAAAAATCCAGATTAGAGCAAGAATCAGCTTTGTAGGAGATTGACTGCTAATTACCATGTGTCATACTGGGGGAACTCGCCGAAGCAATCTCGTGAGATTGCCACGCGGAGTTTATCCAGAGCGAACGCGAAATTCTTCGCCTTCGGCTCAGAATGACGCCTCTTTTCTGTCATTGCGAGGCTGATTTCGTCAGCCGAAGCAATCTTGTGGAGGGGCACGGGATTGCCATGCTTCGCTCGCAATGATGAGGGGTGAAGGATTCAGAATGACGCCTCTTTTTTGTCATTGCGAGTCCCGATTTGCCGGGACGAAGCAATCTCGCGGAGGGCACGGGATTGCCACGCTTCGCTCGCAATGACGAGAGGTGAAGGATTCAGAATGACAGGAAGCGAAAGGCTCGCAACAACAATTCAACTTTCTAAATGATTTCATTTACCAGCGGTTTTATCTGTGGTGCCCATTCATGGTATATTGCGTGCATTGGGCTTTCGACTAACTGAACTGGCTAGCGATTGTGTTTCACCCGTTCGCCGCAGTCACTAATCTAGTTCAGATAGATGGGTGACACTTTATATGTTTGTAACATTGGATAATAACCTTCCGTGTCATTGCGAGCCCCGACTTGTCGGGGCGTGGCAATCTCATTGCAAAGCTGGAGCCTGCTATAATTGGACTGAGGAACCTCGCTTAGAGATTGCTTCGTCCCTATCGCTCCTCGCAATGACAAAAAAAGTGTCACTAATCATAGGAACGAGTACACCCTATTGACAAATCTCCAAAGGTAAGTTACCATACAGGTTCACGATAAGTGCGCCCAGCCGCAACACGTGTTTTCGCCTGAAAAAGAGCGAGTTTTGCATTTGTGAGGTTGCTATTGTGGATTTGTATCAGAGCCAGTGCTCGGCATCTCTCAGCCAGGTTGGCTCGCTTTCCCACAGACACGGATGAAATTGTGAAAAAATCTAGGCAGAACGCCTTTTTGGACTTTTGTAGACTTACTTAACAGGATTTTAACATTAGCAGTGTATTCTTAGAGACAAAGCACAACTTATAGAGGGGGGGGTGATGCCTATCGGAGGAGAGTTTGCAGAACTAGATTTTGGGCGGATTCGACAGGGGTGCAGAAGGACGGAAAAACAGTTTATGGTGTGGATTCTGACAGCGACAGATAACGCAAGTAAAATAATAGAAAGGAGGGCGACTTAATACCGAAATAGTGTTAAATGAGTCTAAGTAACAACAACTAGAGGATGTGGTGCGGATGAAGGAACGAAAAAAATTAGGTAAAGGAGGTTAGAATTGAGTAAAAGACTTTCAAAAATGAGTTGGATAGTCCTGGCTGCTTTGTTATGCCTGTCTCTTATCCTGATGCCAGGATGTACCGCTGAACAAGAAGAGGAGGAAGAACCTGGGGTTACGATACCATTCCAGAACGATGGTACTTTTGTCTTTCAGACCATAGGAGGTATCAAGAGCCTTGATCCTCCCTGGATCTACGACACAGGTAGCGCCACGGAGACGGGAAAAATCTATGAGACACTCATATACTTTGACGGCGAGAAGTCGGACGAGTTTATGCCCCTTCTGGCTACAGAGTGGGAGTTCAACAGTACAGATCTTACCTTCACCTTCAAGATCCGTGACGGCGTCAAGTTCCACAGTGGTAACGACCTGACCCCTGAAGATGTTGAATATTCCATGGAGCGATGGATGGTCATGGACAGAGCCGGCGGACCCACCTGGATGGTTTTCGGACCGCTGCTAGATGCGGGCAGCAGTGCTGACGTTACCTTCGCAGATATCGTCGGCGCAGTAGAGGTTGACGGCGATTCCGTGGTGTTCCACCTGGGTGGTGGTGCCCACTGGGAATTGGCGTTCCTCCAGATTCTGTGCGGCGGATGGGCCGGGATTGTCGATAAGGACTTTTGCATCGCTAACGGGGGCTGGGACGGCACCGAAGCTACCTGGATGGACTATAACGTCCCCGCCGCTGTTGGCGACACCGCACTCTACAACCACTGCAGTGGTACCGGACCCTGGAAACTGAACCTGTGGGAACCGGGCATTCAGATCAAAGTGGAGAAAAACGAAGACTACTGGGGCGGCTCTGTACCGTTTGACTATGTCATCACCCAGATAGTCGAAGAATGGACTAGCCGGAAGCTGGCACTCTTGGCCGGGGATGCCGACCTTGTCTATGTACCGGCGACTTTCTTTGACGAGATGGACGATATTGAGACTCAGACTGAGGACCTCTTAATCTACAAAGACTTGCCTTCCCTCAGTATTGACGCATTCTTCTTCAACCAGGATATCGCCCCCGAGAGCACCTTTGTTGGCAGCGGTGCACTCGACGGCGAGGGCATACCCCTGGACTTCTTCACTGACATAGACGTGCGCAAGGGCTTCTGTTATGCCTTCGATTTTGAGACCTACATCCGCGACGGCCTGGATGGCCAGGGCATACAGAGGGGCTCGCCGGTGGTTGAGGGTCTTCCGTACTTCGATCCTGACACGTCGCTGTATGCCAAGGACCTGGACAAAGCTGAGGAGCACTTCAAGGCTGCCTGGGGCGGCGACGTCTGGGACAAGGGATTCAAAATGACCCTGCTCTACAACTCCGGTAACATACCGCGTAAGACTGCCTGTGAGATCCTGGCTGAGGCCCTGTACGCTATCAATCCCATATTCGAGGTCAGCATCCAGCCCATCTCATGGCCCACTTTCTTGGGTAAGATCTGGGGCACTAGGGATATGCCTATGTTCCAGATAGGCTGGCTGCCTGACTATCCCCACCCCGACAATTTCGTCGTTCCTTTTATGCAGAGCACGTTCGGTGCCTTCTCTGCCTACATAGGCTACGGCTCTCCTGAACTCGATGCCAAGATCAAGGCGGCGTTTGAGGAGACCGATCCTGTGGCGCAGCAGGCGAAGTACAGTGAGCTACAGGAGCTCTGCTACGAGGATCCCTATGGCATCACGCTAGCCCAGCCGATTGCGAGGCGCTACTTCACCAAGTATATAGGTGGCTACTATTACAACCCCGTTGAGTCTTCTTATCCGGGGCGTTTCATCGACCTGACAAAGTCAGAGTCCTGAAGCAAGAAGTGACCTCGCAGAGCTCCCTAGTGAGCCTGCTGAGACAAGTCAAGAGACCCCCGCTTGCAGGCGGGGGTCTCTGTATGGTATAAAGGTGTGCTTTGGAACTCAGGGCTTATATTATCCGGCGCCTGCTTCTTCTTATCCCGGTCCTTTTCGGGGTAACCCTGTTTATCTTCGCCATTACTATGTTCTTCTCCCCGATAGAACGTGCAACTCTTTATGTCAGTAGCCCGAGGCAGATGGCGGACCTGCCGGCTGTTATCGAGCAGTATGGTCTTGATGAGCCATTCTTCGTGCAGTACGGCACCTGGATTGGCCACGTGCTCAGCGGTAATCTGGGCTGGTCAGTGGTGGTGGGGATGTCTGTATGGGATGCCATCTGGAATTTTCTGCCGGCTACCCTGGAGCTGGCTATATTCGCCGCGCCACTCATCATTCTGACGGGCATCTTCCTCGGTACTCAGGCCGCTGCCCATAAAGACAGGCCGGTTGACCATGGCACACGAGTGCTGGCCATCTTCGGATGGTCGCTGCCGACCTTTTGGTTCGGGCTGATACTGCTAATGATCTTCTACGGCTTCTTCCGCGGCCTGCTGCCGCCGGGCCGGCTGAGTATCCAGATGGATCTGGTGATCCACTCCGCCGATTTTATCCGTTACACTCATATCAACACCATTGATGCCATCCTCAATCTTAATGGGCCGCTCCTTCTGGACGCCTTAAGACACATTGTCTTGCCGGTAGTCACCCTTTCGGTGGTCCAGGTGGCCTTTATTATGAGGCTGATGCGCTCCAGCATGCTGGAGGCTCTGGGCAAGGGATACATCCTCACCGCCAGGGCCAAGGGGCTTGCTGAAAGGGTGGTAGTCAATAAGCACGCCCGCCGCAATGCCCTGATCCCGGTGATAACCATATCGGGTTACCTGTTTGCCGGCCTGGCGAATGGGGTCGTCATTACGGAGACCATCTTCACTTATAAGGGCATCGGCTGGTGGGCGTGGCAGGCAGCGGTTAACCTGGACATAGCGTCGGTGCTGGGCTTCGCCCTCTTTAATGCCGCCCTGTTTGTGCTGATCAACCTGGTGGTGGATATACTCTACACCCGCGTCGACCCCCGAGTTAGGTTAGGACAAGGAGTACAGTGACCGACTGGAAATTCATGGCACGGCAACTGGTCAGGAACCCGCTTTCGCTCCTGGGAATCATAATCGTTGTCGTCTTTGTCATCATCGCCACCTTCGCTCCTCTTATTGCTCCACCGCCGGAAGGTCATCTGAACCACTATATGATACCCCGCGACGGTTACTCGGCCACACCACAGCCTCCCTCCGAGGAGCATATCTTCGGCACCACTCAAGGGCAGTACGATATCTTCTACGGGGTTATCTGGGGCACGCGCTCTGCCTTTCAGGTCGGCCTGATAGTGATAGGCATTGTACTTGTGATAGGAATCGTATTGGGCAGTCTGGCCGGCTACTTCGGTGGGTTTGTCGACGAGGTTATCATGCGCATCACAGATGTCTTCATGGCCTTCCCAGGTCTGATTCTGGCCATGGCAATCGTCGCTGTCCTGGGGCCCAGCTTGAGGAGCGTTATGATAGCTCTTACCGTGGTCGCGTGGCCTTCCTATGCGCGGCTCATCCGCGGCGACATACTCCAGGTGCGTGAGGAGGACTTCATCGAGGCTTCCCGTGGGTTGGGTGCCTCAAGCATGAGGGTCATAATTCGCCATGCGCTGCCCAACGCCATCTACCCCACACTTGTCATGGCTTCGCTGGACATAGGGGCAATAGTCCTGGCAGCGGCAGCACTGAGCTTTCTGGGCCTGGGCGCCCCCGAGGGCTACGCCGACTGGGGGCAGCTGACTTCATTCGCCCGTAACTGGATCGTAGGGCCGCCGCTTAACCCGTTCAAGTACTGGTACGCCGTGACCATTCCCGGCCTGTTCATCCTATTTTTCGTGCTGGGCTGGAATCTTCTTGGCGATGCCTTCAGGGACATTCTTGACCCGAGATTGGCGAGGCGTTAAGATGAAAGACCTTGTCAGGATAAGAGACCTCTCCGTCAGATTTTACACTTATGAGGGCGTCGTCCACGCCATCGATGATCTGGACCTGGACATCAAGCAGGGAGAGACGCTGGGTATAGTAGGCGAAACCGGTTCCGGAAAGTCAATGACCGCCCTGGCCATCCTTCGCCTTATCCCCTACCCCGGTAAGATAGAATCGGGCAGCATCGTCTTTTGTGATAAGGATAGCGGCGGTGAACTTGAGCTGCTCAAATTGAAAGAGGATAGGATGAGGGCCATTCGCGGCAACAAGATATCCATGGTCTTCCAGGAGCCAGGGGCTGCTTTAAACCCCGTCTTTACCATCGGTGACCAGATCTCCGAAGTTTTCCTGCTTCACCGACGCCAGGAGCTGGGCCGCCAGGCGAAGCAACGGGTAGATAGCTTGCTCAGCGATGGAAACGGCCTCGCCGCCAGCCTGAAGAGGCCGTTCTGGCTTTGGCAGAGTAGGCTTTACAGCAAGATAGCCGAGGGGCCTCATCCCCTTGAGCCCCGCTTCTTGAGCCATCTCCCCCTGTTCAGGAGACTTCTCTGGCGACTAAAAGATGAGGCCGGGTTGCTCACGGTCGATATGCTAAAAGATGTAGAAATCCCCGACGCGGCCCGTGTGGCCGCTCATTACCCTCACGAACTCTCCGGGGGGATGAAACAGCGGGCGGTGATTGCCATGGCACTGGCCTGCTCTCCGAAGCTTCTCATCGCCGACGAGCCCACTACCTCGCTTGATGTCACCATCCAAGCACAGATGCTGGAACTCTTCCGGCGCATCAAGGCGGACAAAGGGGCTTCTGTTATTTTTGTCACTCATAACCTGGGAGTGGCATCTGAGGTCTGCGACCGGCTGGCTGTTATGTACGCCGGCAGGCTCTGCGAGGTAGCCAATGTCGAAGAGATATTCCTTCACCCCTCGCATCCTTATACCAAGGCCCTGTTGAATGCTGTTCCTATCCCCGGCAAGGAACTGCAGACCATCCCTGGTGCTCTGGCTGATGCGTTGAACCCGCCGCCGGGTTGCCGCTTTCACCCGCGGTGCCCGAGCGCCATGCCGATGTGCCAGCAAGAGAGACCCAAACTTAAAGAGATCGGCAAGGACCATATGGTGGCCTGTTATCTTTTCTGATCTATGACTTTACATATGAACACCCTAGTTGATATCAGAGGATTGAAGAAATACTTCCCAATACGCGGTGGCGTTTTGAGAAGGCCGGTGGGAATGGTCAAGGCGGTTGATGGCGTCAGCCTGGCCGTTAAGCGGGGGCAATGGCTCGGGCTTGTCGGCGAATCCGGCTGTGGCAAGACGACACTGGCCAAGACAGTTGTCCGTCTCTTGAAACCAACCAGTGGCCACATTTATTTTGATGTCCCTGATGTGGTGAAGGCGGAGATAGAAGCATTGGAGTCGGCGGGCAACAACAGTGGTAAGCTGACTTCTCTTCTGAAGGAGAATGACCTGGGAACCTTTTCCGGTGCCAGGGTCCGCTTATTGCGCCGCCGTGCCCAGCTTGTCCACCAGGACCCCTTTACCTCCCTTGATCCGCGGATGAAGTTGAAGGATATAGTTGCTGAGCCACTGAGGATACACCGGGTGCTTTCGGGCGAGGCACAGAAAACGGCGGTCAAGGAATTATTGGGCACGGTTGGCTTGAGCGCAGGGCAGTTGGGGCGTTATCCCCACCAATTCAGCGGCGGTCAACGCCAGCGCATCGCCATCGCTCGTGCCCTGGCTACAAAACCGGAGTTTGTCGCCTTTGATGAACCGACCTCCGCCCTGGACGTCTCTGTCCAAGCACAGATACTCAACCTTTTGAAGGATCTCAAAAATGAATTTGGCCTTACCTACCTCTACATTACCCATGAGCTTTTGATTGCGGAGAGTGTCTGCGACTATATCGCTGTGATGTATCTTGGCAACGTAGTGGAGATGGGGAGGCCGGAGGAGATATTTCACACACCGCATCATCCCTATTCCCAGTCCCTGGTAGCGGCAACGCCAGTCCCTGATCCCAAGAGAAGAGTCGGTCGGATTCTCCTTCCCGGTGAGGTACCCAGCCCGGCCAACCCCCCACCTGGCTGTACTTTTCATCCCAGATGTTCTCAGGCGACCAACGAGTGCCGTGAATCTGAGCCAGAGCTCAAGCTTGTCAGGAACGATCACTACGTTGCCTGCTTTCATCCTCTGTAGACCACTAGCCCACTCCCCATCTGTGTTTATTTACTTCATCTACCAGCGATTTTTCCCAGAGTGCAAACTCATGCTATACTTCACAAATTCGACTGCATAATTACCAGAGAAAAGAGCAATGATTATAAAGGTGTTAGTGGTCGGTCCTTTTGCTGCCAACTGCTATATCGTTGGTTCATCCTCAACTAAGCAGGGGATGATTATCGACCCCGGTGCTGAAGCTGAGACTATTTTGAGAACGGTGCAGCAGACGGCATTATCTATAACTATAATCGTGATAACCCATGCCCATATGGACCATGTTGGTGCCCTTCGCGAAGTTCAAGAAAAGACCCATACACAATTTGCCATTCATGAGGCAGAGAAGGGATTGTTACTTACCGCTCCCATGCGTATGTTAACATCGCTCGGCATCTCTCCAATCAAATCCCCCCCTCGGCCGGATAGGTTACTCAAGGATGGTGACCGCATAGATGTAGGCGACTTACGCTTTGAAGTCCTCTATACCCCGGGACATAGTTCTGGTGGAATCTGTCTTTCAGGGCATGGAATAGTCTTTAGCGGTGATACTCTATTTAATTTTGGCATTGGCAGGACCGACTTTCCCGGTTGCAGCCACGAACGTTTGATGAAGAGCATTCGTGAAAAACTTATGGTTTTGCCTGATGAAACCATTGTCTACCCTGGCCACGGACCACTCACCACTATCGGCGATGAGCGCCGGGGAAATCCTTTCCTCCAGTGATTAAACCTTTTACCCCAGATTTCGTATATCAAATCGGCGGTACAGACAGGTTTTTATGGTAAGATAACTTTAAAAGCCCTTTGTTTGGCCACATCAGATGGGGCTAAGTGAAGGAAGCCAATGGGTGAAAAGGCTAAGTTCTGCTTTAACTGGCGTCAGTATTCTCTCCTGATAATGACCAGCGTGCTCCTGGTCCTGTCAGCGCTGGCCAGTTGCGGCCCTTCGATTGAGGACCTCTTAGCGGTTGACTATACACCGCTGCCCGGGGATGGCTGGGAGGTGTCGACACCCGCAGAGCAAGGGCTGGATCCGATGCCTGTGGCGGAGCTCTATTACAATGCGGCTGAATTGGAGACCATTTATAGTCTGTTGGTTATCAAGAACGGCTATCTGATAGCCGAAAAGTACTTGAATGAAGGGTCTGTTGAGCAGAAAGCCCGATTACAATCGGTAACGAAGAGTTATACCTCGGCGCTGGTCGGGATTGCACTGGATCAGGGTTATTTGTCAAGCGTGGATCAGAAGATGCTCGATTTCTTCCCGGAGGTCGCCGACCAGATAACCGACCCGAGGAAGGAGCAGATCACCATCCGGCATCTATTACAGATGCGCACCGGATATCCCTGGGAGGAGACCGATCCTGCTCTTTGGGAGGGGCTTTTATCGGGGTACTATCCACCCCTTATAGAAGAATTTCCTCTCATCGCCGATCCGGGAACCGAGTTCCATTACAGCAATCTATCGTCCAACTGGCTGGGGATTATCGTAGCCCGGGCGTGTGGTACGAATCTCAAGTCATTCGCCGAGGAGCACCTTTTCGCGGCAATTGACGTGGAGGTGGGTGAATGGGGCACGGATGCGGAGGGCCATAACAACGGCTGTGGGGACCTCCACTTTTCGGCACGTGATGCGGCCAGGTTCGGTCTGTTATATCTCAACGATGGTGAATACGAGGAGAACCAGGTCGTTCCCGCCGACTGGGTGCATGATTCCCTGCAGAAGTACTCGGAGGATATCAATGCGACTGGCGGATTTCCAGCAAACTGGGGCCTTTCTATCAGCGACATCGGGTATGGCTATCAGTGGTGGTCTGCCAGGGTAGGCGAGCATCATTTCGACTTTGCGTGGGGACATGGAGGGCAGCTGATTGTTTTGCTGGATGAACTCGACATGGTTATTGTCGTTACCTCTGATCCGTTTTATTTGCAACATGATGACGAGGCATGGAAGCATGAATTGGCCAATGTCAATCTGGTGGGTGAGTTCATCAAGTCCTTACCGAGTGAGTGACGGGCAGGTCAGAGCGGCGTTCCGGCCGGCCAAGCGGTATTAATGATATTCCCCCTTAAAGGATTCTGTTAACGCATCTTCGGCGTTGTTAATACTACCTTATCTACTGGGGAATTGTGGTCGAGCAACTAGAATATGTTCCTCAAATAATTACGATAATTTGCCAGCGTCTCTTTTAGGTTATCGCCGCCGAATTTCTCCAGGCAAGCATCAGCCAGGACAATGGCTAACATGGCTTCGGCGATTACCCCGGCGGCCGGGACAACACAAATGTCGCTCCGCTCATAGTGAGCTTTGGCTCCCTCACCGCTGCGAAGGTCTATAGAAGGTAAAGGACTAGCCAGGGTAGCGATAGGTTTGACTGCTGCCCTGACTATTATGTCCTCGCCATTGGTTATGCCACCTTCGATGCCACCAGCACGGTTGGTGGCGCGTCGCCAGGGTGGAGATTGCTTCGCTTCGCTCGCAATGACAGAAGGAGGGCTAGGCTCTATAACATCGTGAGCTTGCGAACCTTTAATCCCGGCTAAAGCAAACCCCGCTCCGATTTCCACCCCTTTCACGGCATTGATGCTCATTATTGCTCGGGCAATCTTACCATCGAGACGGCGGTCCCAGCTAACGTGGCTGCCCAGGCCGATAGGGACACCAATAGCAATCACCTCAAAAATACCACCCAGCGTATCGCCATTAGCTTTGGCCTCATCGATGGCTGCCATCATTGCCTTTTCCAGGTTGGCATGAGCACAACGGACTGGAGAGGCTTCTACTTGTTGCCAATCTATAGAGCTTGCCTCCCTTTGTTCCCAGTGATGTCGCCCAATTGCCACAGTGTGGCTGTGAATGGCAACGCCTAACTCCTCCAGAAATCTTCGGGCTATGGTTCCGACAGCTACTCTGGCGGCTGTTTCCCGAGCACTGGCTCTTTCCATAATCGGCCTGATGTCTTTGAGACCATATTTAGTCACCCCTGCCAGGTCGGCATGTCCCGGCCGGGGACAGGTTACAGACTCGACTTCTTTTTCTACCGGAGAAACGCTTAACTGTTCCTGCCAGTTTTGCCAATCTCGATTGGTGATAAAGAGAGCGATGGGGCTACCTATAGTGAGTCCATAGCGAACGCCGGCCATAATTTCCGCCTTATCTTCTTCAATCTTCATGCGGGGACCACGCCCGTAGCCCTGTTGGCGGCGCTTGAGCTCCTGATTGATATATCCTTCTTCCAGGGGAAGGGCAGCCACCATCCCTTCCACGATGGCTATCAACCCCTTTCCGTGGGATTCTCCACCAGTAAGAAAACGAAATTGTCCCATTAGCTTTGATATAAAAATAGAGGTTGCCTATAGTTATGGCTTAAGATTTCCAACAAAGTTATATCTTGGGCACTCAATCCCGATAACCTCACCTGTATAGCATTGACAAATCCCAACAGCGACCATAGTGTAAATCTAGGCGGTTGATAATACTCCACTATCGCAGTTTCGAGGCCAGCCAGTTCTAATGCCAAATTTATGGCTGTATCCAGATCACCTAGCTCATCAACCAGACCCAACTCTTTGGCTTTGGTACCACTGTAAAGTTGCCCTGTAGCTAAACTTCTGACTTCTTCCTTGTTTAGCCCTCTACCCTCAGCTACCACATCGATAAATTGCTCGTAATATTCATCGACCATTGCCTGCATGATTTCCTCTTCCTCAAGCGTCAGTTCTCTGAATCCCCAGTACATGTCCTTATACTTGCCGCCCTTGAAAGTTTCTATCTGGATACCCAGCTTCTCCAAAAGCCCTTCGATGTTAACTAGCTGCGAGATGACCCCAATACTTCCCGTCTGTGTGGTGGGAAGGGCAACAATCTTATCCGCCTGGGTTGAGATATAGTAGCCGCCTGAAGCAGCTGTGCCCTCCATGCTCACCACGATGGGCATTGTTTCCTTAACTCTTTCTATCTCCCAGAGGATTTCCTGGCAGGGCTCTATCTCACCGCCAGGGCTCTCTATACAGAGGACAATCGCCTTGACCGCTTTATCTTTCTCTACTTTCGATAAATAATACCTCACCAACCCCGGGGTAATAGTCGAACTGGAGACCAATGAATAGTCTCCGGTGGTTATGGTTCCACTGAGCGGGATTACGATAATTTTGCCTGCTGCCGGTCTGGAAAGTAAGATAATCGGAATTAGTATTGCCGCAAGCAATGCTAATACGCACACGCTGATAATGATTATCTTTTTTCTCATCCCTTTCCTCTTGGCAATATTTCCTGAGCCTTACTAAACATTATGTCAAATGGAGCTTCCTTTCCTGTCCATAGCTTGAAGGAAGCCGCTCCCTGATATACTAACATAGGTAAGCCGCCAAGTGTATTGGCCCCGGCTTTTTGCGCTAGCCTTAACAACGGTGTTAGCCAGGGATTATATACCACGTCACAAACTAGCACGTTCTTAGGAATTACTTTGAAGCTCAAAGGTGATTGTCCTTCTTGAGGACTGTCCTTCATTCCTATGGTAGTGCAATGGACTATTAAATCGCAGTTATCAAGAGTTTTGGCTGAGCTTAGATTCTGCCACTGAAAAGCAGTGACATCTGGCTCCAAATCCTTCGAGCTTGTTGAAGTTCTTTTGATATACCTCACCAAATTTTCGGTCAATGCACTGGCTCGCTCAAAGATACCATCCGTAATAGCCAGTGAGGCTACCTTCCTTTGCACCAGGACAAAGCCCACTGCCCTGGCTACCCCACCAGCACCCAGGATGATCACCTGTTTTCCTTCAGGGGCGAAGTGGCCCTCTTTGTCTAGCGCCTCAATAAAACCATAGGCGTCGGTATTAAAACCCAGAAGCTTATCATCTTTTTTGACTATGGTATTGACAGCACCGATCGAACTTGCCAGGTCATCAACTTCATCTAATAAAGGTAAAACTGCCTCTTTATAGGGCACGGTTACGTTAGCTCCAACATTTTGAGGTTTTCTTAAATCATTCATTCTGTCACGAAGTTGGGCTGGACTTGTCTCCCAAGCCTCATAACGAATATCAAGTCGATAATAATCCAGGGCCGCTTGCTGGAAATAAGGAGAGATAGAATGCTTAAGAGGATAACCGATGAGGCCTATATATCTCGACATTGCTTAAGATCCTTCACTATTGCTCAGGCGGTGGCTATCCAGAAAACCCTGGAGGATAAAGGCCGCCGCTATGGCATCTATTTCGGCTTTAGCCGAAAAGCTGTGATTTCTAGCTCCTCTTTTTGCCCTGGAGTGCAGTTTACTTCCCTTGCCACCAGCTCCCATCTTCAAGCGCTCGGCAGCTTTGGTAGAGAGTCGTTCATCCCATAGTTGTATATCAAGCTGGTTGAGATTGCTTTGCTTCGCTTGCCATGACAATTTGTCGGTGAAAGCTGTTACCTTACTAGCTTGTTTTCCCAGCTCGCCGTTTAAGCGGCGAGGCAAGCCAACGACAATACATTCTGCCTTATACTGTTCCACAAGCTTGAGGATCTCATTTATAAGGGCATCTTCGTCTTTGCTGACGAGCACGGTTAAGGGGGTAGCCAAAATCCCCTGGGGGTCGCTTATGGCCACCCCGGTTCTCTTATCTCCGACATCTAGCCCTAAGCTGCGCATTTCACCCTCACCTTAATCCTCTCCCGTCGAGAGAGAGGAAAGTATGGTTTATTAATCTTTACCCTCTGAGGAAACGGAGATTTGACTCGCAACGACAATTTTGACTAATTTCAGGGCTTCGTCAATCTTGGCGGCGTCTTTTCCGCCGGCTTGAGCCATAGCAGCCTTGCCACCACCACCCCCGCCGGCAACCTTGGCAACTTGATTAATAATATCGCCGGCATGAAACCCCTTGGCTATCAGGTCAGGAGTCACCATAGCCAAAAAGTTAGGCTTACCATTATAAACTGTAGCCAAAACCACTATGGCGCTCTTTAGCCTGTCCCGCAATATATCGCCCATTTCCCTGAGGATAGGCATGGTCAATGCTGGCACCTTGGCAGCCAGAACTGTCACACCGCTCACCTGCTCGGCTTGCCCAGGCAAATCCTCCGCTATTCTGCGCGATAGCTCCCTTTCCAGTGAAAGCACTCTCTTACGCTCTGCTTCCAACTCACTGATAAGGGTTTTCACCTTGTTAGGAACTTCGTCAAGCGAGCCTTCTACTTCTTTGGCTACGCTCTGCAAAGCAGTTAAACGAGATTCAATTAGAGATTCAGCTTTTCTTCCCGTTACCGCTTCAATACGATGCAGTCCTGTGCCAATGCTGCTTTCACTGGTTATCAGGAATATGCTAATTTCTCCCGTTGAACTCACATGAGTGCCACCACAGAGTTCTTTACTTATTGCTGGCTCCCCGATTTCCAGCATCCGAACTTCTTCTCCGTACTTTTCTTCAAATAAGGCGATAGTACCCTCAGCGATGGCCTGTGTATAAGGGAGTTTTTTTGCTTTCACTTTCAAGTCCTGGCGTATCCATTCATTAACCTGACTCTGAATTTCCTTGAGCTCTTCCTCAGTTATGGGAGCTATGTGGGAGAAGTCAAATCTAAACCTTTCAGGCTCTACTAACGAGCCTTTTTGATAAACACGGCTGCCCAATCTTTGCCTTAAAGCAGCCTGGAGAAGATGGGTGGCAGTGTGGTTGCGAGCGATATCCAACCGGCGAGGGACATCAACTTTGGCTTCTACTTCATCGCCAACAGATATGCTGCCCTCAATGACTTTCCCCTGATGGACAATCAAATCGGAGAGTGTTCTAATAGTATTTACGATGGCTACTTTCCCCTTCTGGCTGCTAATTTGCCCAGTGTCACCAACTTGCCCACCCATCTCACCATAAAAGGGAGTCTTTTCAAGTATTACGTCAATATCATCTCCCTGAGAAGCAGTTTCTACAGGCTTTTCTTTGACAGTCAACTCAATGACTTTAGATTGAGAAGAAGCTACCTTATAGCCAACAAAATCTGTTCGCTTACGTATTTGCTTACGTATAACCGTAGCCTTGACTTTCAAACTACCAGTCCCACGCATGCTGACCCTAGCCCTTTCCCGTTGCTTCTCCATCTCAGCTTGAAAACTTTCCCAGTCTATGGAGAGGCCTTTTTCTCTGGCAATCTCGGCGGTTAGCTCTGGGGGAAAACCGTAGGTGTCGTAAAGTACAAAAACCTCGACGCCCATCAATCTTCTTGTACGTGATTCGACATCGCCCTTAAATCTTAGGAACTCTTCCCGTAGGCTTCGCTTAAGAGCATCGAAAGAATAGGGAGTAGACGCACGGTAGTCAGAGATAAGCTTCTTTAGATTCTCCAAATCTGCATTCATAGGTTCTACTAGGACTTCCTGCACAATGTCTCTCCCCCCTACAATTAATACGTGCCCCCATGTTCTACAGTCCATCTGAAAATCCTCCACCGCAGCCTCTACCCCACGCTTAAGGTCTCTGAAGCGTCGCTGAGATATCGCATCCTCGAAAGAGGCTTCGAATTTCGGGAAGTAATTTAGCAGTTCCTCTCGCATTCTAAAGAAGGTTAGTTCCAAGATAGCCATCCCAACTGGGAGTGTCTGCTGGAATTTCTCCTCCTCCGCCGTGATTACCTCTTTAATTAAGTCTCGATTAACTCTTAGCTCAGGATATATGTGGCTCATTGTGCTAACGGTGACCTCAGCCATTTCGTTAAGGAAAGGATTATCTAATCCCAGTTTCCTGCCAAAGAGCGAAGCCCGCCTGAGTAGTCGGCGCAGGACATATCCCCTCCCTACGTTGTCAGGTCTAACATCAGCAGCAATGAGAAAGGCAATGCCGCGTGAGTGCTCAGCAACAATTCTAATGGCTCGGTCAATATTCTCCTCCCGACCATACTCCTTCCCGGACAATCGACAAATGTGGTCTACCAAAGGGGAAAACAAATCCGTTTCATAAGGGGAGGACTTGCCCTGGATAGCTGCCAAAGTTCTCTCCAGTCCCATACCGGTATCGATGTTCGGTTTGGGTAAAGGAGTGCGTTGTCCACTTTGGTCCTGATTGTATTGGGTGAATACCAGGTTCCATATCTCAGAAAAGCGACCGCATTCGCAATTAGGCTTACATTCAGATTTACCACAGCCAAACTCTTCACCAAGGTCATAATGAATCTCACTGCATGGTCCGCACGGACCGGAATCGCCAACAGGCCCCCAGAAATTATCCTTTTCCCCGAATCGTAATATCTTTTCCACAGGAACACCAATTTGCCGCCAATAGGCAAAGGCTTCATCATCGTCATGGTAAATAGTTATCCAAAGCCGCTCCTTGGGTAGCTTCAAATAATTTGTAACAAAGTCCCAAGCCCAGGAAATAGCTTCTTTTTTAAAATAATCACCGACACTGAAATTACCCAGCATCTCGAAAAAGGTAAGGTGTTTGCTATCACCTACCGAATCTATATCAGTGGTGCGAAAACACTTCTGGCAGGAAGCTAATCGCCGACTAGGTGGGGTCTCCAATCCCAGGAAATATGGCTTAATTTGCACCATGCCAGCGCTGGTCAATAGTAAAGTCGGGTCTCTGCGAGGCACCAATGAAGAGCCGGGGATAATCTTATGTTCCCTATCCTGAAAAAAATTTAGAAAGGCTTGCCTAAGTTCGTCACCAGTCACTTACCTGTCACCTTCTTGATTTTAGAAGGTGTCAGCTTTAATGTCAATCAGGCTGTAAGAAAGCATTGAATACTGTCATTCGGAGGGATCCAAATGAATTTGAGCGATGAAGAATCTCTGAGATTCTTTGCTTCGCTCAGAATGAAAAACAAATCTTAGCTATGGTGCTGAGATTTTCCCTTAATTTTTGTTCCGTGGTTCGTACCTACATAATTTCCTTGAAATTCTTTCCCACGCCATTTATAATACAACGTTCCTGGTAATCTTGACCAAAAATCATGCTGCTAATAAACTACAAAAGTTTAAGTTAAGACTGCGTTGAATGCAGCACATGTCCAGTGAAAGGAGCGTAATATGATTTCGTTTAGCCCAACAGAAGAACAGCAAATGATTGTGAGCATGGCAAAGCAGCTTGCCAATGATGAGATGCGCAAAATCTATCGGGAATGCGATGAGAACGGTGCGATTCCCGACAGTGTTATAGATACTGCCTGGAAGATGGGGCTTACCTCTGGCAGTATACCTGAGGAGTATGGCGGACCCGGCGGCGAGCACTCAGCTATCACAGGTTCGCTGCTAGCTGAAGAACTAGCCTGGGGTGACCTCTCCATGGCAATGCATATTCTCTGTCCGGCTCTATTTGCGTATCCTGTCTTGGAGATGGGCACCGAGACACAGAGAAAGAAATATCTGCCGCTTTTCTGTGATGAGAAGTATAAGGCAGCTACCGCTGCTTTCATTGAGCCACGTTTTGGTTTCGACCCTTACTCTCTGTCAACCGTTGCCAGACCTGATGGCAATGGGTATGTTCTTGATGGCAAGAAGTGTTATGTGCCCCTGGCTGCTGAGGCTGACTTATTGCTCATCTACGCAGCGGAAAATGGCAGCAGTCAGGGTTTTATTATTGAAAAAGGTACAAAAGGGCTTGAGATTGGCGAGCGGGAGAGGAATATGGGCATAAAGGCTCTAGCCACATACGAGCTTAGCCTGAAAAACTGCCGTGTTCCTAAGGAAAACCGGTTGGGTGGTTCGAAGGGATGTGATTTTAACCGTATCATAAATTGCTCACGGGTGGCGCTATCGGCAATGGCCGTAGGAGTAGCTAAAGCTGCCTTCGAATACTCGAGGGACTATGCCAAGGAACGTATTGCCTTCGGGGAGCCAATCGCCTCCCGTCAAGCAATCGCCTTCATGCTGGCGGAGATGGCAATTGAAATCGATGCTACTAGGCTGATGACATGGGAGGCTGCCTGGAAATTAGATCGAAAGGAAGAGGCAACTAAAGAAGCATCTCTGGTAAAGTCGTATTCCGACGATATGGTCATAATGGTAACTGACCGCGCTGTACAGATACTGGGTGGGCATGGTTATGTTCGCGAGCATCCGGTGGAGCTTTGGCTGAGGAACGGTCGTGGATTTGCTGCTTTTGACGGCATGGCCATAGTATAAAAGGAGGTATTGCATAATGATAGATTTTGAACCGACTCCAGAACAGAAAGAGGCAATCAAGATAGCTCACGAGTTTGCAAAAGAGCAATTTCGGCCTGTAAGCCATTATTACGATGAACATGAACACGAAAGCCCACAGGAACTCATTGACAAGACGTGGGAGAAAAGATACGAGGGCACATTAGCACTTGGCTTGGATGTAACAGCAGCCCTTAGAATCGAGGAGCTATGCTGGGGTGATGCAGGTCTTTTCTTATGCATTCCTGGCCCGGGACTTGGGGGGGCCGCTATCTTTGCCTCGGGTACGAAAGAGCAATTGTCGCGTTTTTTGGGCCGCTTCAATGAAGGGGGGCCGAAATGGGGTGCCATGGCGATGACAGAGCCAGGGTGTGGTTCGGATACCTCTGCTATCACTACCACCGCTGTGCGCGATGGTGACGAATGGGTGCTCAACGGTGAGAAGATTTTTGTCACCTATGGGAAACGTGCTCTGGAAGATTCCGATGGCTTAGTGGTAGTCTGGGCAACGGTGGATAAATCAGAAGGACGAGCAGGCATGAAGTCTTTTGTGGTGCCAGCCAAGACTCCAGGGGCGAGAGTGGAAAAACTAGAGAAAAAGCTCGGGATTAGAGCCAGTGACACGGCGACTATCATTCTTGATAATTGCCGTATTCCCTTTGAAAACATACTCGGCAGCCCGGAGGTCAAAAAAGTTGATAAATCCGAAACTAAAGGTTTCAAAGGCGCAATGGCAACCTTTGATGCCACACGACCTATTATAGCGGCTCAGGCCATTGGTGTCGGACGAGCTGCCCTGGATTTTGTTAAAGAAACACTGGAGAATGAAGGAATAAAAATACGCTATGGCGTGCCCAGGCAGAAGCTCACTGCCCTGGAACGGGACGTAATGGAAATGGAAGCGAATTATAAAGCGGCCAAGCTACTTACTTTGCGGGCTCTATGGATGATGAGCCAGCTTCAACCCAATAGTCTTGAGTCATCAATGGCTAAAGCAAAAGCTGGCCTTGCTGTTACTAAAATCACTCAGAAAGCAGTTGAGATCATGGGTCCGCTGGGCTATTCTCGAAAGTACCTACTGGAGAAGTGGATGCGCGATGCCAAGATAAATGATATCTTTGAAGGAACGGGCCAGATTAATATGCTCATCGTGGCCCGAAGAATTCTCAATTATTCAAGAGACCAGCTTAAATAAAAGGGGGCATGGCAAAGAGCTGATATTTTCTGTTTTCTAACACATTGGCAGATTGCTTGCCCATGCATCAAATAGATGCTCATTCGTAGACAAAGTGGGATCGAGGATGTTTTTAACTATCAAGGTAATCTAGATGAGTAGAAGTTCAGGAGAGGATTATTTCAGTAAGTTAGAATTCAACTCCCTGCATCAACCCGGAATTTAGTTATTTCCCCTTCTTCGTATAATCAGGGCACCAGGTAGCGTTGGGGCGTTCAGGGTGATGACAAGCAGTTCTCCAGTCCCATTTACAACTGTCACACAGGAAAATATGCATGCCCAGGGCTTTTTTGACCCTCAGTTTGAATTTATCTAGCCAGCTAGGATTACTTCGCTTCATCATTTCGTTCGGAGTGGCAGCCGGGGCAATAATATTCCCTACATATCCTTAGATAGAGTGGCTAAGAATTCAGCGTTATTCTTTGTCTTGGCTAGCCTTTCCAAGATCCTTTGTGTAGCCTCGCCATGATTAGGTGAGTCGCTATCTATCATATTAATCACACGCCTGAGCAGCCATACTTGTTTCAAGGTATTTTCATCCAGCAAAAGCTCTTCTCTCCTTGTGCCGCTAGGCATAATATCTATAGCCGGGAAGATCCTTCGCTCAGATAATTTTCTATCTAAGTGGAGTTCCATGTTACCTGTTCCCTTAAACTCCTCATATATGAGGTCATCCATACGGCTGCCGGTATCCACGAGGCAAGTAGCAATGATGGTTAGACTCCCCCCCTCCTCACTGTTGCGAGCAGTACCGAAGAAGCGTTTGGGGGGATGCAGGGCTGTTGAATCAATACCGCCAGATAAAGTACGCCCGCTAGGGGGCAGGGCTAAGTTGTAAGCTCTTGTAAGTCTGGTAATGCCGTCAAGGAGTATGACCACATCTTTGCCCATTTCTACTAGCCTTTTGGCTCTCTCTAATGCTAATTCCGCTACCCGAGTCTGGCTTTCTACCGGTTCATCGAAGGTGGCAGCAATAACCTCGGCCTTAACTGACCTCTTCATATCAGTGACCTCTTCGGGTCTTTCTCCAATAAGGCAAACCATGAGGTGAATATCATTGTAGTTAGTAGTTATGGCGTTGACAATTTTTTGAAGAAGCACAGTCTTGCCTGCCTTAGGTGGTGATACAATAAGCCCTCTTTGCCCCCGGCCTATAGGTGTCACTAGGTTGATTAGACGAGTGGATAACTCATCTGACGTTGTTTCCAGATTGATGAGCTTATTAGCGAAGGTGGGCGTCAACGAACCAAAATTGCGGCGCGTCCTTGCTAGTTCAGCGTCGAGTTCATTGATACTCTCTACTCGAAGTAAGCTGTAGTATTTCTCGCTTTCTTTAGGAGGTCTAGCCTGGCCACAAATAGCATCGCCGTCTCTTAAGTTGAAACGGCGGATCTGGGAGTTTGATACATAGACATCATTAGCACCACGCCGGAAAGTATCCTGTCGTAAGAAACCATAGCCCTCGCTGATGGTTTCCAGGACGCCTGTTATGAATATATTTCCCTGCTGCTGTGCTTCTGCTTGTAAGATGTGGTAGACAAGCTCGGACTTCTTCAAAGTAGTGTAGCCGCTGATGCCACACTCCTTAGCCATCGCCTCCAGCTCATCCCTATTTTTGCTTTCTAGTTGTACCATAGTTGACATAGTAACCTCTCTCTAAATACCTTTTTCCTTTATATTTATGGTTTTGTGGGAGCTTTTACAGCAATTTTTCCCTCGACATTACCTTCTTCCAGTCATCCCTAAAACGCTCAATGCCGATATCTGTTAGAGGGTGTTTTATCATTTGTAGCAACACCTCGTAGGGCACTGTGGCGATATGAGCACCAACCTTAGCTGCCATTAAACAATGTTGAGGATGTCTGATGCTGGCAGCGATAACTTGAGTGGGTAGCTGATAATAATCAAGGTATTCCGCGATGTCAGCCACCACCTTCATACCATCCTCACCAATATCATCCAATCTGCCCACAAAAGGGCTTATAAAAGTAGCTCCTGCTTCCGCCGCCAACACAGCCTGGTCCAAGGTGAAGCATAAAGTGAAATTCACCTTTATGTTTTCACTGGCCAGCACCGAGGTAGCTTCCACTCCTTCAAGGCTAGCTGGTATCTTAACCACGATATTCTCCGCCCATTTAGCTATTTCTCTGGCCTCAGCCACCATTGTTTGGACATCCTGGCTTAATACCTCAGTAGATACTGGACCAGGGACAATGGAGCAGATTTCCTGGACCAATCTTCGATAATCCACCTTGCCTTCTCTCGATACAATGCTGGGATTGGTGGTTACCCCTGTAACCACCCCTAGTCGCACCCCATGGCGAATATGTTCTACATTGGCAGTATCTAAAAATATCTTCATCTTCTTAATTCAAGGGTAGGCTTGTTTGAGCACCTTCAACAAGTGTCTCCTTGGCTGCCCCGATGAACCCCAGGAATAACGGGTGAGGAGAATCGGGGCGAGATTTGAACTCAGGGTGAAATTGACAGGCAAGCATCCAGGGATGATCTCGTAATTCAGTAATTTCCACTAACCTCCCATCGGGGGATAACCCAGATGGTACAAGACCGGCTTCTTCCAATGGCTGGCGGAAACGATTGTTAAACTCATAACGGTGGCGATGCCTTTCATAGACCACTTCAGTGCCATAGGCACGAGCTGCTATTGTTCCCGCTACCAGATGACAAGGATAAGTCCCGAGCCTCATAGTCCCTCCCTTTTGCTCCACGCCATGCTGCTCAGGGAGCAGGTCGATGACAGGATAAGCACTACTGGCATCAAACTCAGTGGAATTTACCTTTTCAGTATGGAAAACATGACGGCCAAATTCGATGACCATAATTTGCATCCCCAAGCATAAGCCCAGGTATGGAACTTTCCTTTCTCGGGCAAATTTGGCACCTTTTATCATGCCTTCAATTCCCCGGTAGCCAAATCCGCCAGGAACAATTATCCCCTGAACTTGCCCAAGCTTATCATCGGCCGTACCATCCAATTCCTCGGAATCCAACCATTCTATCTTCACTTCGCGATTGTGAGCTAATGCTGCATGGCACAATGCTTCACGCACGGAGTAATATGCATCTCTGAGTTCCACATATTTGCCTACTAATCCAATAATTATAAGCTCTTTAGGAGCCTTTAGCCTGGCTACCATGTCTCTCCATTCCTCCAGATTGCTTTTCCCGGCTTTTAATCTCAATCGGCTAACTATGAATTCCCCTAACCCCGCATCCTCGAGTAACAAGGGCACCTCGTAGATGGTTTCGCTGGTAACCAAGGAAATAACCGCTTCTTTATCTACATCGCAAAATAGCGATATTTTGTCCTTTATCCCCTCAGATATCTCCTTATCGCTGCGACACAGTATAACATCGGGCTGAATACCGATTCTCCTTAGCTCGTTGACACTGTGTTGAGTGGGCTTGGTCTTTAACTCATCGGTGGCAGCGATGTGTGGCAAAAAGGTGACATGAACATATAGTACATTATCCCTGCCTTCATCTTTTCTCATCTGCCTTATAGCTTCGAGGAATGGTTGCCCTTCAATATCCCCCACAGTGCCGCCAACTTCAACAATAACTAACTCGGCTTTGGATATTTCGGCTACTTTCCTTATTTCGTTCTTTATTTCATTGGTTACGTGGGGAACCACCTGAATTGTACCTCCCAGAAAATCTCCTCGCCTCTCCTGAGCAATGACCGAAGAATAGACCTGACCGGAAGTGACGTTAGAAGCTTGGGTCAGCTCCACTCCAATAAATCTCTCATAATGACCTAAATCCAAATCAGTCTCGGCACCGTCTTTAGTAACAAACACTTCACCGTGTTGGTAAGGAGACATCGTCCCCGGGTCAACATTCAAGTAAGGATCGAGCTTCTGCACAGAGACAGATATGCCACGGCTTTTCAATATTTTGCCGATAGAGGCTACCGAAATCCCTTTACCTACAGAACTAACTACGCCACCAGTAATGAAAATATACTTGCTCACTGCTTATTACAAGAGTATAGAGAAAGCCAAATCTTGTAGGTCGATTCTAAAAGGCGAAGCAAACCTGGGTTTCCTTTCATTATAGAAAGTAGGGTTCTAAATTGTCAAGTCTGTGTACTCGTTCATATGATCAGTGACACTTCTTTTTCTATCATTGCGAGGAACGAGATTCCTCGCTTACGCTTCGGAACAGGCTCCGCGATCTTGTGGGGCTGCTGGGGATACAGATTGCCACGCCCCAACAAGTCGGGGCTCGCAATGACACAGGAGATTACTACCCAACGTTACAAACATATAAAGTGTCACCCATCTATCTGAACTAGATCAGTCTGCTTTGCTAAAATGATTTGACACACTCTGTCTTCAATTCTGGCACAAATTTTCTGTAGAAAAGGTAGCAATGCTATAATAAGCATGGTGAAAAATGTCTAGGAAATACATTCTGGCTGCCGTAATACTGATAACGTTAACGTTAAGTATCGGTATTTGGGCTCTATCCCCTTCCCCAACATCTAGCCCAACTCAGTCTGATAACTCAACCCAGCACACTGATTTCGATTGGACATTCCCACTAGAGAATGAGCCAGCTACTCCTTTGCCTGATTTCCGCCCAGTAGTTGCCGAGGTAATGCCCTCGGTGGTTTCCGTAACCGCAGAGATTGTTGTCTCTGATTTCTTCGGTCGTCAATCTACTGAATATGTTGCTGGGTCCGGAATACTTATCGATGATAATGGATATATTGCCACCAACAACCATGTAGTTGAAGATGCCCAAAGCATCTACGTAGAGTTGGCCGATGGCAGAACTTTCCCCGCGAATATAGTAGGCACTGACACCCTATCTGACCTTGCCGTGATAAAGATAGATGCCACAGATTTGCCTTATGCCTATTGGGGCGACTCAGGCTCACTATCTGTTGGCGAGTGGGTGCTAGCTATTGGCAATGCTCTGGGAGGAGGAGGTGGAGCAACCCAGGGCATAGTCAGCCGCTTAAATGTATCTGTCAACGTTGACGGAAATACCCTATACGGTTTGATTCAAACCACAGCAGCTATCAATCCCGGCAATAGCGGTGGCCCATTGATGAACATGTCTGGTGAGGTGATAGGCATTACCAGCGTTAAGATAGTTTCGTCCGCAATAGAAGGTATAGGCTTTGCCATAAGCGGCAACGAGGCTAAGCCTACCATCGAGGATCTAATTCGTTATGGTCACGTGACCTATCCCTGGCTAGGAGTAAGCGTATCTACCGTCAGCTCTTTGCTAGCTGCATCAGAGAATCTGTCTGTGGACGGGGGAGCGCTCATCGCAGAAATAGTTGCTGACAGCCCGACAGAGGTTGCAGGATTAAAAGTGGGCGATGTCATCATCCGCTTTGGGGATCATGAAATAAGTAATGTCGCCGACCTTGTCCAAGCCATCCGGAGCAGCCAAATTGACGAGGAGGTAGAAATAGTCTTTGTTAGAGGCGAAGATACTAAAACAACCTCAGCCCGGCTGGTAGAACGCCCGAATTCCTAGGACAAGCCTTCTTCATTCAAATCCCAAGCTCAGTAACCAATACATCCCTATTTTGGATTTGGAAATTGGAAATTTGGAATTTTGCTAGAGTTTAGAAATCAGCATTTAGCATTTGCCTTCTTAATCGCTAGGAAGGCCTCGCTATTTGAGATGCGGTGTTTCTCACCATAAGTCCCATCAGGAGGCAAACTATCAATGAGTTCCTTAGATAAGGTCTCCTGTTTAATATAGTCGGTAAAAGCATTTATTACTTGCTCGATGAAAGGGTCTTTTGTCTGATAATAGGTAATGATGTGGTCTGTGATATCAAATTTGGCATTGCGACGCATATTTTGAAGATGACGCACAAGCTCTCTACTTACTCCCTCGGCAATTAGCTCAGGGGTCAATTCAGTACTTATAGCCACCCAATATCGGGCGTCGTTAGCTACGCTGTAATCTGGCATGGTTGAAGGAAATTCCTCTCGTTCCTTTGCTTCACTCAATACGACGAGTTGCTTAACATTTATCTCTTCCATTACCTCGGTAGCTAAGTTTTTTAAAGCTTTCTTCTCCCCTTCGGTCTCTACACTGACCATTGCTTTATCCAATGGCTGGCGCACTTTAATCCCCGCCTTAGCTCGTGCCGCCCTGCCCAAGCTGGATATTTTCATAGCTAGCTCAACATCGCCATTTAGCTTGTCATTGATTTTAGTCTCATCTGCTATGGGGAAATCAGTTAGATGAACGCTTTCTCTAGCTTCAGGATTAACAGAGCGAAACAAATTCTGATAAAGCTCTTCAGCAATAAATGGCACAAAGGGAGCCAATAATTGAGATAAAGTCACCAGACATTGATATAGCGTAGTATATGCGGCCAATTTATCAGCATCGTTCTCGCTTTTCCAGAACCGGCGGCGATTTCTTCTCACATACCAGTTAGAGAGATTATCTATGAATTCCTCAATTCTTCGTGCTGCAGAAGTAGGATTATAGCCGTCCATCAACTTGGAAACCTCGCTTACAAGTCGATTAAGCTCGGAAATAATCCACTTATCCAGCTCCGTGAGGGCTTTTGGCTGATCGCTATCAATCGTCAAGGCCTGGGGAATAAAGCAATCAATATTGGCATAAAGGGTAAAAAAGGAATACGTATTCCACAAAGTAAGGAAAAATTTACGTATCGTCTCTTCAAGCATCTTAGTGGAGAAACGATGGTTATCTTCTCCTGTAGTAGAAACCAGCATATACCACCTTAGAGCATCGGCACCATAATTATTAATCACAGCCCAGGGATCGATTACGTTGCCCTTGGACTTGCTCATTTTCTCACCCTGAGCATCGACAACGTGTCCTAGGCAGATGACATTCCTGAAGCAAGGACGGTTGAAAAGTAGAGTAGCCATGGCATGTAAGCTGTAAAACCAGCCTCGAGTCTGGTCCACAGCCTCGCAAATAAAATCCGCGGGAAAATTCTGCTTAAACTTATCTTCGTTCTCGAAGGGATAATGCCACTGAGCTACGGGCATAGCTCCAGAATCAAACCAACAATCAATTACCTCGGGAACACGCTGCATCCTGCCACCACATTTAGGGCAGGCAAATGTTATTTCATCTACATAGGGGCGATGTAAATCCAGGGACGTCGTTAAGCCACTGAAACTTGACTGTGCCCTTAATCCGTCTACACTGCCAACACACTCATAATTGTCACAGGAAGGACAGTGCCAAACATTGAGCGGGGTCCCCCAATATCTCTCCCGGGAAAAAGCCCAATCAACGTTGTTCTCCAGCCAATCGCCAAACCGACCATGCTTAATATAATCAGGGTACCAGTTTATCTTGGTATTGCCCGAGATAAGTTCGTTTTTCATCGCTGTGGTCCTGACATACCAAGCTGGTTTGGCATAGTAGAGGACAGGTGTCTCACACCTCCAGCAAAAAGGGTAGGTATGAATAATCTTCTCACTGCGATAAAGCAAACCACGCGATTTAAGGTCAGCAAGAATGTCCTCATCGGCATCCTTGACAAATTTACCGGCACCCGGTAAATCCAGCTTTCTTCGCGCTGGCTCTAAAATCACTGGGACTTCACTTTTCTGAATATATTCCCGTGCCTTAGGTGTAAAACCTGTCACTAAATTAGTCGTCACCATTCCATTCAACTCCACCGTATGGACTAGAGGCAGACCTTCCTTCTCGCCTACCGCGAAGTCTATCTCACCATATGCAGGTGCAATATGGACAATCCCTGTGCCATCCTCCATGGACACAAAATCACCCTCAATAACACGATAAGCTTTCTTATCCTCCTTGACGTAACGAATGTCAATATTGTTATATAAGGGTTCATAATGCACTCCAACTAAATCTTCCCCGATTATCTTACTCACCACCTTATAGCCATCCAGCCCCACCACACCAAGCAAAGCATCAGCCAGAATAAGATATCCATCGTCTACCTCCACCACCGCGTACTCAACATGAGGAGCAACCGCCAAAGCTGTATTGCCTGGCAGTGTCCACGGTGTCGTGGTCCACACCAGGAGAAATGCTGGTTTACTTGATATGCAAGAAGGCGAGAGAAAAGAATTAAGCCGTGTTCCTTCCTCAATTGAACCTGGTACGAGTTTAAACTTTATATAAACCGACGGATCTTCAGCGTCATCTCGGTAACCCAAAGCTACTTCGTGAGAGCTAAGAGATGTGCCACATCTTGGGCAATGTGGCGTTACTTTGTAGCCCTGATAAATCAAGCCCTTGTCCCATAGCTGTTTCGTTATCCACCAGCAGGATTCAATGTAGCTATTGTCTAATGTTATATAAGGATGCTCCATGTCCAACCAGCAGCCGAGGCGCTCAGTCATGGTTTCCCATTCTTTAATATATTTGAAAACGCTTTGGCGACAATGTTCATTGAATCGGGCCACTCCATATTCCTCAATTTGAGCCTTACTGGTAAGGGCAAGAGAGCTCTCCACCTCCAACTCAACGGGCAAACCATGGGTATCCCACCCCGCCTTTCGTGGCACATGATAACCTTTCATCGTCTTGTACCGGCAAACAATGTCCTTATATAGACGAGATAGCACATGATGAACTCCAGGGCTGCCATTAGTTGTAGGTGGGCCTTCGTAAAAGGCGTAATGTGGTCCCTTTTTTCTTATCTCGATGCTCTTGTTAAAAATTCCCTGCTCTTTCCAGAGGCGAAGGATATGTTCCTCTAGTTGAATAAAGTTAACCTTATTGTTTACTTGTCGGAACATGACTAACCCTGTCTCAGTAAAACAACCACCTTCCTATTCTCACCCTCACCTATGCTCTGAGTTGTCACATCAGGATCATCAGCCAAAGCTAAATGAACAATACGGCGTTCGTCAGCAGGCATTGGCTCCATAGTTATAGGGCGGCGTCTTGACTTCACCTGCTCAGCTATATATAAGGCCAATCTTTGTAAAGAATCACGACGGTGTTTTTTGTATCCTCCAACGTCAACTGTTAACGGCAGCCAAGCCTTTAACCGTCCAACTACTACGAGTTTGGTAATATATTCCAAGGAAGCTAGAGTCTGACCTCGCCGCCCAATCAAGATACCCAAATCGTCACCCTTAATATCCAACGCTAGAGGTAGCTCATCCGATAGTACTTCAACTTTGCCTTGTACACCCAGTAATCCAAGTAACATATCTAAAATCTCTGTAACCCCCTTGACGGCATCCCTTTCGACAAGCTCAGGGCAGGCCTTTTCCGGTAGGGTTACTGGAGTCACTCTAATCACAGCCTCTCTACCCCCTACTCCTAAAATCCCCGATTTCCCTTCCTTAACAACCTCAATTTCAAATTGGTCTCGGTTTAGCCCTAGCTGTGCCTCTGCTTTCTCTATTGCCTGTTCTACTGTCGCAGCCGTTATCTCAGTCCATTCCATAATCCGATTTCCTTTTAAAGATTTGCTTTACTACTAACACAATGTGCGAGCGCCTCTGTAATGCTAGCTCATTTTCCCTTCACTGGTGTTGACGAAAATGGAGAACCCAATTTAAGATAACCCCAGCCACCAGTGACGAAATATTGAGTTATAATACCAATTATATTGGAAACAGCCCAGTAGAGAGCCAGACCACTGGGGAACATCAAGGTTAAAAAACCAAACATGAGGGGCATCATCAGCAACATCATCCTGCTTGTGGACGCTTGCCTCGGGTCAACGGCTGGCGCCTGAGTCATCTTCTGCTGTACCCACATTGTGCCACCAACTATGATAGCTAAAATCAAATATGGGTCAGGTTGTCCTAAATCAAGCCACAAAAAATGGCTATTTAAAGGAATCGCTTGATTCACTATGTCCCAAGAGTAAAGCCGATGAGCTAAATCAAGTAAGTTCTCGGGCGTGGTAGCCAGAGCTCTCATGATGGATTGATAGAGAGCAATCCAGATAGGAAACTGAACCAACATGGGCCATAAGCAGCCCAGAGGGTTCACCCCAGCTTCCTTATAAAGCTTCATCATTTCTTGCTGAAGCTTTTGCTTATTTTTATCATATTTCTTCTGTAATTCCTGAATCTTCGGCTGCATATCCTGCAAAGCCTTAGTGGAATTAAGCTGGCGCTTGGTAAGGGGCCAGGAGATTAAACGAACGATAATAGTAAGGGCAATGATTGCTAACCCAAATTCACCAGATAAGAGGTGGCTCAAGGCAATCAACACATTAAGTACCGGGTTACCTATAATTAAATGCCATACTTCTATCATGGGGTGCGACCCTCACTCTTCAATAGTCAAAGGGACTTTCCAACTCACTTCCCCACTATCAATATCCACAACATATATCCAGTTATCTTCACCTCGAATATAAACCAGACCTTCTTGAGCACAAAAAGAACTTCTAACAGCAACACCAATTGAGATAACCTTCAACGGCGCTGCCTCGTCCTCAAGTTCGGCGCTGAGGTCAAAAACATATACAGTGCCTGATTCATCAGTTACTATTAGTAGATTATCCATCAAAACAGGCGGGGAAACTATAGCGTTTCCAGCATCAAACTCCCACAATTTTCCCCCTGTTTGTGCCTCAATAGCATAAACTTTGCCATCGAGACAGCCAGCATAAACTATGCCTTCATTGACTATAGGAGATGCCCAGAACCAATTACCGGCTGGTTTTTCCTCGGGAAATTTCCACATTGGCACATCACTACCTATTTTTACGGCATAAAGATAGCGGTCAAACGAGCCCAAAAATATAGTATCTTCGTCAATCACTGGTGAAGAAGTGAAGCCTGCCTCTGATTCAAAAGACCAGTCCAATAACTCCCCCGTTTCTAACGATAAAGCATAGATATGACCATCGTAAGTACTGACATAAAGAGTATTACCTTGAATTACCGGGGAGGTCCATAGCTTTCTATGTTTTTCGTCTAAGACCTTTGATTCCCAATTTAAATCACCGAATTCCTTATCCAGAGAATACACCCTGCCATTGGAGCTACTTACATATATGGCATCCTCGCTCAGTAACAGGTCAGCTACTATAGCATTGCTTTTTGCATTATCTATAGGACAATCCCACTCCCATTCACCATACCTTTGCTGAGGAAAGGTCAAATTCTGGCTTCTAGCCAACATGTTCAATGCCAGAACCTGGCCACTATAGGTGCCAATGTAAACTATATCTCTATCTACAAGCGGTGTACCATATATAGCAGTTGGAGCCGATGTCTGGCCACATGATAAGCCGCTGGAGGGTGCGGTGACCGGGGCCATGGAATAAGACCATTCTAGATTTTCAGTTGACGAATTTATCGCCACCACCCTGCCATCCGTGGAGCCAGCATAGATGATACCGTCGTGAACTGTAGTTCCTGGCCATCCCCCCGCCGACTGAGTCCCACCTGAAATACAGGAAACCAGTGTCAAGGGCAAAAGAGCAATTACAACGAGGAGTAATAATATCTTTGGTTGCTTCATTGTATAACTAAGGCACTGGGTCGTAGCCACCTTCAGAGAAGGGGTTACATCGAGCTATCCTCTTGGCTGCCAGCCAGCTACCTCGGGCAAACCCATGTCTTTTAATTGCCTCAAAAGCATAATGAGAGCATGTAGGCTGGAAACGACAAACATTAGGGAGAACCTTCGACACTGTGTTCTGGTACAATTTAATTAAACCCAGAGCTAATTGAGTCATCCGTTGCTCTCCAACAATTGCGCCCGAGCTAAAAGCTTGGTTACTGCCCTCTCTAGCTGGTGATAGTCAGTATTGACTGCTACAGACCGAGCAATGAGGACAATGTCCCATCCCGGCCTTAGCGATTGCAGCTTCATTATTTCCCTGAGTAACCTCTTCAAGCGATTACGCTGCACCGCCTTACCTACTTTTTTGGTCACGGAAAAACCATATCGGCTTAGACTTAAGCCATTGGGTATCGCCTTCATCACTAGCAAGCTATTTGCCCATACCTTGCCTTGTCGATAAACCAAAGTATATTGTGCTCTATTAGTTAAAAAACGAGGCGCCTTCACAGGATAGAGTTAAACTGGAGTCAGCCTGTACCTCCCCTTACGGCGCCTTGCTTTAAGCACTCGTCTCCCACCTCGAGTGGCCATTCTAGCACGAAAACCTAAGCTGCGCCTTCGGGGAATTTTCTTCGGTTGATAAGTCCGCTTTGGCATTCTTCAAACTGTCGAACGGGATAGGCCGACGCCTCCTGTTTTCCAAATATGTCTTGGTGCGTAAGGTAACATAGCGAGATAACGAGCCCTCTTTATAGCTTGTGCCAAGCTTCTTTGATGTTTAGCACAGGTTCTGCTCCTCCGCCGCGACACGATCTTACCCTGACCGGAAATATAGCGAGACAACATAGAACCATCTTTATAATCTATTTTCATATTCCCCTTGCAAAAGGGACAGACTGCTGGCCTGGCGATGAAGTTCCTCGTACCTCTTACTCTTCCAGTAGTAGCTACTCTTCGAGTATTAGCCAAATTTTCTTCTCCTTTATTTTAGTCAAAGGGTAAATCTTCAGGCTCAAGCTCCCCTTCCTCAGGAAGGGACACCGAAGCCGCTCTGTCGAGGAAAATTACTCGGTTTGCTGACACTTCAAGGCTAGTACGCATCTGTCCATCTTGCCCTTCCCAATTGCGAGAGTGTAACCTCCCTTCAACATAAACTCGCCTCCCTTTGGACAAGAATTGATTACAGCTTTCAGCTTGTTTGCCCCAAACGCTAACCCTGAACCATTCTGTTTCTTCCTTCCGTTCCCCATCAGAGCCGATATAACGATAATTGGTAGCCATACGAAAAGAGGTAACTGCCTTTCCATTAGGCGTGTACCTCATCTCCGGGTCACTACCTACATTGCCAATGAGCATTATTTTGTTTAAGCTTGCTATATCAATCACCCACCTTTACCACGAGATATCGCAGGATGTCCCCCGAAGCACTAATTTCTCTTTCAAGTTCCTTAACCGATTTTGGCATTAACTTAAAGCGAGCTAGAATATAATCAGCCTCCATAAATTTCCTTAGAGGGTAAGCCAACTTTCTTCTCCCCCAGTTTTTTATCTCTTCCACCGTCCCACCACGGCTATTAATGGACTGAGTCACCTTGTCTACAATTTTAGACACTCCCTCTTCATCAACTTCGGGACTAATTATAGCTACCAGCTCATAATCACGCATGCCTAGATTTTATACCACAGGGAATAAAATGGCAACAAGACCTATGTTTTAGCCATCTATTATATCTACCAGCTAGAATGTTAAATAAAGCCAGTGTTATAATCTCACCAATGAAAGTATCTGAGTTGGGAGAATTTGGCCTGATTAACCTCATACGCAGCAGCAGTGCTAGATACGAAAATTCTGGACGCACTCCGTGGCAAGAAGTTTTAGTGGGCATTGGTGATGATGCTGCTGCTTGGCAAAGTGACAATCACATCCAGTTAGCTACTACAGATACTCTAGTCCAGGATGTACACTTTGACCTGGGCGTCATTAACTGGGAGGAATTGGGCTGGAAAGCACTGGCTGTAAATCTAAGCGATATAGCTGCCATGGGCGGTATTCCCAAGTACGCTTTGCTTTCTCTGGCACTGCCTGGCGAACTGGAGGTGGAAGACATCTCCAAGTTTATCAACAGCATGATACATCTCGCCCAAGAATTTGGAGTGGCTATAGTTGGAGGTAATGTAACCGCCGCTCCCAATGTAGTTATCACGGTAACAATCATAGGCTGCTCCAAAGGCAAAGCCATGCTTAAGAGGTCAACAGCTTCTTCTGGTGAGCAAATAGCTGTTACAGGATACCTGGGATTATCGGCAGCCGGCTTGGAAATGCTCAAGGGGAAAACCATCTCAGATCCTGAAACAAGCAATATCTTGAGACGAGCTCACTTTAAGCCCGTGCCAAAAGTAAAAGAAGGGCAAATCTTAGTCGAACAAGGAGTCAAAACCGCTATAGATATAAGCGATGGGCTTGTTGCTGACCTTGACCATGTATGTGAATCCAGCAAAGTCAACGCTAAGATAAAGATGGAACAAGTACCAATACACCCTCTAGTCAGAGCAAATTTTCCTAACCATCAGGAGCTGGCTTTATGTGGTGGAGAAGATTATGAGCTTCTTTTTACCGCTGATGAGGCCACTGTTGCCCGGGCTAAGCAAGCCCTAAACTGCCCGGTGACTGTAATCGGTGACATAACAGAAGAAAAGTTACCAACACGAGTGACTGTAGTGGATAGCAAGGGAAATATCATCCCTTACAAAAAAGGGGGCTGGGAACACTTTAAGAATGGAGTCCCTGAAGTTAAATTCGCATAGCCCTGAACAAACTCAGCTTTTGGGAAGCTACCTGGGGGAACTAGCTCAAAAAGCTGATATTTTCCTTCTCACAGGTGAGTTGGGAACGGGCAAAACTTGTCTTGTCCAAGGCATCGCTCGCGGGCTGGATGTAAAAGAATATGCCTTCAGTCCCTCTTTCGTCATCCTTAGGGAGTATCATGGTCGACTTCCCTTACACCACATTGATTTCTATCGCCTGGATCACATTGAGGAAATTGCTGACCTGGGGCTGGAGGAGTATTTTTATGGCAACGGAATTTGTGTGGTTGAATGGGCAGAGAAGGGACTACAGGTAATACCCCAGGATAATTTGCTTATCACCATACACTATAGTCCTGCCTCTGAGACGGGACGATCTATTTGCCTGAAACCTCAAGGCGAGCACTACTATGAACTAATAGAACAACTCAAAAAAAGAGAGGGAATTGTGGCTCTGAATACGAAATGCTAAACCATACAGAGAAATTCAAAAATCAAAGATGAGAAGTCGATATTTTTGCATTCTGAAAGGATTTGTGTCGAGTTTAGAAATCAGATTTGTAATATGGAATTAGCTATAGATACTTCGTCCAATATCGTCAGCGTTGCCTTATCTCATAAAGGTGAGGTATTGGCTTCGCTAACCTGGCAAACAACACAAAACCATACAATAGAACTGTTGCCGAATTTAGTTTGCTTGTTACAACAAGCCAAGGTGGAGCTAGGCTCTATAGAAGCAATCGTTGTAGCTAAAGGTCCAGGAAGCTTTAATGGACTCCGCGTAGGCATAAGCACTGCTAAGGGACTCGCTTTTACCTTAAGTATTCCTTTGCTTGGTGTAAACACATTAGAATCTGAAGCTTATCCCTTTGCCTTTACTGAACTGCCTCTGCGTCCTATTCAAAAGGCTGGTCGCGAGGAAATAGCCACTGCCCTTTACCGACAAAAAGATAATGAATGGCAATGCCTGGAGGCAGAAAATCTAACCACAGTTAAAACCTTGTGCCGCCGGATTAAGCAAAAAACGCTTTTTTGTGGTGAAATCCCTGCTGGCATAATAAGAGAAATACAGCAAAACCTGGGCAGGCGAGCTATAATTTCCCAAGGTAATAGTCCATCTCGAGCTAGCTCTTTGGCTATATTAGGTTGGCAAAAATTGAGCAAAGGAGAACATGATGACCCGGTCACCCTTCAGCCATTATACCTTCGCCCTCCTCATATAACCAAGCCCAGAGAGAGAACGCCCTTTTTGTCACCCCGAGTGGAGCAACGGATACAAAGAAATGGAAATTCCCAAATTAGATGTTGAATATACCGCAAGGTTTTGTTTTGCCTGTAGCCAGGAGAACCCTATAGGGCTAAAGTTGAAACCTGTTCACGATGGAGAAAAAGTCACTGCGGAGTTCACCGCCGGAAAATTCCATCAAGGCTGGGATAATGTGATTCACGGCGGCATTCTCTATACCCTCCTCGATGAGGTAACTGCTTACGCCATGCTTTGCCACGGGATTGAGCTTGGCGTTACTGCCAAGAGCGAGATAAGATTTAAACAGGTAGCACCCATCAATGAGCCCATCAAAGCCTCTGCCTGGGTCACTAAACTGACAAAACGGCTAGTGGAAACTAAAGGAGTGCTTACTCTCAAGGATAATACAGTCATAGTCAATGGCAATTTCTTATTCTACGTCTGGAGACAGTCAAAGAAGACAATTCTCTGGGACATGGACGGAGTGATTTCCGATTCCTATTCCTTCCACTTTGCTGCCTGGCAAGAGACCTTCGCTAAAAGGGGTATAAAATTCACCAAAGAAGATTTTACCAAGCTCTTTGGCACCAGAAATGACTTCATAATCGGCACCATTATGGGCAGGGAATTCCCTGAAAGAGATGTCAAAATCATGGTACAGGAAAAGGAAGAAACTTTTCGACGGAAGGCAACAGGAGGCATCAAGCCATTTCCCGGGGTAGTAAGGTTGCTTAATGCCCTAAAGAAGGGAAATTTTAAACTAGGCTTGGTTTCTTCAGCGCCCAAGGAAAATATCGACTTGGTCCTTAATGAGCTTAATTTGGCAGGAATTTTTAATTGTATTGTTTCTGGTCAAGAAGTATCCGGAAGCAAACCCAGCCCCCAGATATATCTTTTAGCTGCCCAGAAGCTAGAGGTGACACCTAACGATTGTGTGGTAATTGAAGATTCCCCCCTGGGAGTCAAAGCAGCCAAAACCGCGGGGATGAAATGCCTGGCCATAACCAATACACACCCCCGACAAAAGCTCGAGGAGGCTGACAGAGTAGTTGACTCTTTAGAAAACGTGGATTTGATCACCCTGCTCATGAGAGTTTAGAAAGAAGCCAGGATAAGGAAGAAGGAGGTTTAAATCATGGAAAGAAGTCTAGTTCTTATCAAACCTGATGCCATACAACGGGGATTGGCCGGGGAAATCATTTCTCGCCTGGAAAGGAAGGGGCTTAAAATCGTAGCTATGAAGATGTTGCATATGGATAAAAATTTGGCCCAACGCCACTATGCCATCCATAAAGGGAAAGCTTTCTTCGATGATTTGGTAAGTTTCATTACCTCTAGCCCAGTCATCGCCATCGTCTTCCAAGGTAAAAATGCCGTGGAAATAATACGACAAATGATGGGAGAAACTGACCCTGCCAAAGCCCACAGGGGCACTATCAGAGGCGATTTTGGCATTGATATTGGACATAACTTAGTACATGGCTCTGATTCACTGGAAAATGCTTCGAAGGAAATAGACTTATTCTTCTCAGCAGAGGAAATTTTCAACTATGACCGGGAGCTAGATACGTGGATCTATTGAATTCTAACCACGGGGGTTGCCTTGTCCCATAATTTATCCAGTTGATAATAATCCCGCTCTAACGGGGCAAATATATGAACAATAACCGAACCAAAATCAGCAAGCATCCAACCTGAGTCAGGAGTCCCTTCATTATGATGAGGTACGACGTCTTTAGTTCTCAACACTTCATCAATACCCTGCCAGATAGCTTCAATATGCCGCTTGGTATCTCCAGTGCAAATAACAAAGTAATCCGCAAAAGAGCACAGGGCTCTAACGTCCAGCATAGCGATATCCCTTGCTTGCTTCTCAGAAGCAAGTTCGGTAGCCAAGCGCGCTATTTCCTCCGCTTCCAGAAAGGCACTAACCTCCTTCCATATTATACCACTTATGGCAACATTTGACCAAAACTATCTTGCCATGTATATTTTGAATATAATGCACCCTGCATCAGAACTCTATTGCAATACTACTCCACTTGCAAATTTGCGAGTGAAATTTTTCGGTTTGCGATATATCTGCTATAATTAAAACGAGGATAAAGATATGCAAGCAAAATGGTGGCGTAGCGGTTTTTTTTACATACTGCTTCTAGTAGTGGTAGGAGCTCTGATACTCGCCCGTGTTATGTCTGTAGAAGGGCCTAGGGATGTAAGTCTGGCTGAGTTTGTCGAGAGCGCTAAGCAGGCGGAAATTGACACTATAGAGCATGATGGTGAGACGCTGACTGGTTTACAAGGTGGTCAGGAGGGTAAGGCCATAATTACAACGGTATTCAAGGCTGATACCGATGCCGTGGTTGCTTATCTGGGAGAAGAAGGGGTAGACCTGGGAGCAGGAGGGATAGATTTCTATGCTACAATTAGTGGCTTTGATTGGGGAACGATAGCACTAACAGTCATTCTACCCATTGTGCTGCTTGGGGCATTATTTTACTTCTTATTCTTCCGTGCCGCCCGTGGCGCTGGCACACAAGCCTTCAATTTCAGCAAAAGCCGTGCCCGATTAACTCTTGACAAGAGGCCCGATGTAACTTTCGCCGATGTTGCTGGAACAGATGAGGCGAAAGAAGAGGTTCAAGAAGTAGTGGAATTCCTCAAGTCCCCCCAGAAATTCCAGACGCTGGGGGGACGCATACCCCGAGGAGTGCTCCTGGTAGGGCCACCAGGAACAGGGAAGACTTTACTGGCCAAAGCTATAGCTGGAGAAGCCAAGGTACCTTTTTTCTCTATTAGTGGCAGCGAATTTGTGGAGATGTTTGTGGGCGTGGGTGCCGCCAGGGTCAGAGACCTGTTTGATCAAGCCAAGCGTAATGCACCATGCCTTATATTTATTGATGAAATCGATGCCGTTGGCCGGCACCGTGGTGCTGGCTTAGGTGGAGGACACGACGAGAGGGAGCAGACCCTGAATCAAATTCTGGCTGAGATGGATGGCTTCGATACCAATACCAACATCATTGTCATAGCCGCCACCAATCGCCCCGACATCCTCGACCCAGCCCTTCTCCGCCCCGGTCGTTTTGACCGCCACATTGTCATTGACTTACCCGATATGAAAGGCCGCAAGGCTATTCTAGAGGTGCATGCTAAGGGCAAGCCGCTGGCCAAAGGAGTTAACCTCGAAACGGTAGCTAAGGAAACGCCGGGATTCAGCGGCGCTGACCTTGCTAACTTAATCAATGAAGCAGCCATCCTGGCTGCCCGGCGCAACCGTCAAGATATCACATTGAAGGAGTTGGAGGATGCTGCCGACCGCACTATAGCTGGACCGGAAAAGAAAAGCCGTGTAATAAGTCCCAAAGAAAAGGAAATAATTGCTTACCACGAAAGTGGCCATGCCTTGACTGCCAGGATGTTGCCTAATGCCGACCCTGTGCATAAGATTTCTATTGTTGCCCGGGGGATGCTGGGGGGCTGGACACGTTTTCTGCCATCCGAAGACCGCCATTTATGGACTAAGTCTCAGTTTGATGATAGATTGGCAGTGAGCTTGGGCGGACGCGTTGCCGAGGAAATCACCTTCGGGGAAATAACTACCGGTGCCCAAAACGACTTGGAGCAAGCAACTAAGCTAGCTAGAAAAATGGTCACCGAGTATGGCATGAGTGAGAAATTGGGCCCGCGAACCTTTGGTCAAAGGCAGGAGCTCGTCTTTCTCGGTCGTGAGATAAGCGAACAGAGGGATTACAGCGATAAGATAGCCCAAGAAATCGATGAAGAAGTGCACAATATTATCCAGCGGGCCTATAAAACCGCCAAGAAAATTCTGACCGCGAATAAAGAAAAATTAAATCAGCTAGCTGAAGAGCTTATAGCTCATGAAACTCTGGATGAACCTGATCTCGCCAAAATATTTGAAGGCTTAGCACCACAAGCAACCCCCGTCTAAATCAAAAAGCAAAGGTCAAGTCAAGATTCAAATTTTTTGATTTTCTTTCAGGGAGCCGAGCTGACTACTTTCTTTGGCGACAATATCTTCATCTAGCTTGACAAATAGCGGTTGGGGCTGGCGAAGTTTCTGCCCCGGAGGTAAAAACTGAACTTTCCAACCTGCTTCCTTCACACTACCATCAAATCCAAGGAAGGAATGAAGCTTTTCGGAACTGAAGGGGAGGAAGGGATAGAAAACAGTTTTCAATGCTGCCAGCACAGAGAGGACTGTATAGACGGATTTAGCCGAAGTCTCTCGTTCCGTTTTGATTGTCTTCCAAGGAGCTTGTTCGTCAAGATAACGATTAGCTTCCTGGGCTAGAGACATAGCCTCTTTAACCGCCCCTTTAAACTCACAGCGATAAAGCAACTTATCCACACCGTCTAACGTAACTTCAGCCTCATGAAGCAAGCCTTGGCTGCGTTTATCCAGTTCACCAGGTGCAGGCACGGCTCCATCGAAATTGCGATAAGCAAAGGTGAGAACACGATGAGCTAAATTACCATAGGTGGCTACCAACTCATTATTATTACGACGAAGGAATTCACGCCAGGAAAAATCGCTGTCCCCGGTCTCAGGCATATTCACTGCCAAAGTATACCTCAAAGGATCTGGCTCATACCGTTCCAGGTAATCATGCAGCCAGATTGCCCAACCACGGCTGGTAGAAAGCTTCTTGCCTTCGATAGTCAAAAATTCGTTAGCTGGAACATCATAAGGAAGATTCAGACTACCATAACCCATCAACATCGCCGGCCAAACAAGGGTATGGAAAAAGATATTATCCTTGCCAATGAAATAAAAACTCTTAGCATCGTCTTGCCAGAAAGCTTGCCAGGCGGTATCATCTCCCTGCAATTTTGCCCATTCCTTGCTTGCCGATAAATAACCAATGACTGCCTCAAACCATACATAAATACGTTTACGCTCAAAGCCTGATTGCGGCACAATTACTCCCCAATCCAAATCACGAGTAACCGCCCTGTCCTTTAATCCTTCATCCAGAAATTTCCACGTGGTGCCAAGCACATTACGCCGCCAATGAGTCTGCTCTTTTATCCAGGCAGTCAACTTATCCTGAAAAGAAGAAAGGCGCAAAAAGAAATGCTCCGAAGACTCAGAGCGAGGCGGAGTGGAACAAAGGTAACAGCGAAGATCCTTAAGCTCCCATGGATTCAAAGGCTTACCGCACTCATCACATTCATCACCTCTTGCTTTAGTGAAGCCACAGTGAGGACAAGTACCTTCCAGATAGCGGTCGGGAAGGGACCTCTGGCAATTAGGGCAATAAGCTTGAAGCATCTTGTCTTTGTAAATATAGCCCCTATTGAGCAAAGTGAGGAATATATCATGAGTAACTTGAGTGTGATTTGGAGTGCCAGTGGTGGTAAATAAATCGAAAGAGATACCTAATTTTTTCCAGCAATCGACAAATTGCTGATGATATTTGTCCACTACTTCTTGTGGCGTGGTAGATTCTTGTTCAGCACGAATTGTAATCGGCGCTCCGTGCTGATCGCTACCGGAAACCATCAGCACCTTATTGCCCTTAAGGCGATGATAACGGGCAAAAATATCGGCTGGCAGATAAGCACCAGCGATATGTCCTAAATGTAGAGGACCATTGGCATAAGGCCAGGCAACACCGATAAAAATGCGCTCGCTCAAATTCTTTCCCCAAAAGTCAGCCTATTGTAAATCATAAATTGCCTCGTGTCATGGCCATGAGCCGAGGCTCTCAAATGACGATTGCCAACGTTTATTCCTTGGGGAGAAAGGTGATTATTTGCTTTCCTTTCTCCGTTCTGTATGAGATATAACCACGGCTCAGGCAGCAATCAATACAAAGACGTTGTTTTTCATCTCCTTCCGCTTCCCCGTTGATTGAAAGATAGCGCTCTCCATATTTAATAGGACGATGACAACCATCACATTCCACCTTTCCTGTAGCAATACAACCACGGCGCATTTTAGCTCCTTTCCTGAAATTTCAACCAGGCTCGAGTCCTACCTTCAATAACGAGAGTAAACTCCCCTCTTGGTTCGACGAAATGCTCCCTAGCCTGGCTCACTCTGCCCCGGAAAATCTCTTCGTGAACTTTGGTAAGCTCACGGCATACAGATAGTCTTCTATTTCCTAGAATTTCTTCAATATCACTCAATGCCTTCCTAAGGCGATGGGGTGTCTCGAAAGCCACTATAGTTCTTGGTTCATCGACTATTGAGCTGAGAAGACGCTGCCTTTGCCCCTTACGTCGGGGCAAAAACCCAAGGTAAAGGAATTGGTCGGTCGGCAACCCGGAAACCACTAAAGCGGTAATCACCGCTGAAGCACCAGGAATCGGTACCACAGAAATCCCACGCTCAATGGCAGCAACGATAAGCTCGTAACCAGGATCACTTAGCCCTGGCATGCCAGCTTCCGAAACTAGAGCCAGGTCTTCTTTCTCGAGATAATTCAATAAATAATCAAGTTTAGCTTTTTTACTATGCTCATGATAACTAGTCAATGGAGTTTTTATATTATGGGCATTAAGCAAGTGGCGCGTAGTGCGTGTATCCTCAGCAGCAATAAGTTTCACCTCCTGTAAAAGGCGTAAGGCACGCAGGGAAATATCTTCCAGATTGCCAATAGGAGTAGCGATGACATAAAGAACAGGCATGACCTACAATTATACTTAATAGCTATAATTTTATCTACAAGTTTCCTTGACTTTAGACCGCCATGCTTGTATAGTTTGTGGCAACTTTTATCAAGTAAAGAAAAATGCCTCGCCTTAAATTCAAAGAGATGGAGCGCGCTTATGGATTTGATGAAGTTGCGCTTGTCCCCGGAGATGTAACCATTAATCCTGACCAAACCAACATAGACTTTACCGTAAAAAATTACACCTTGTCCATCCCCATTCTAGCCTCAGCTATGGATGCTATTGTTGACCCCACCTTTGCTATTAAATTTAACAAGCTTGGCGGGCTAGCTGTCCTTAATTTAGAAGGTATACAGACAAGGTACGAAAACCCCGATGAGGTCTTAAACCAAATTGCCCAAACTCCTGAGAAAGAGGTTACTTCCCTGCTTCAAAAAATTTACTCTGAGCCTATCAAGGAAAAGCTCATTAGCCAACGCATTGGAGCAATAAAACAGGCTGGTGCCATCTGTGCTGCATCTACAACTCCAGCCAACACCAAACGGTTGGCTCCTATAGCCAAGGATGCCGGGATGGATATACTCGTGGTGCAATCTACCGTCACCACAGCCAGGCACATCTCCAAGAGCTATCGGGGACTTATCCTGCCTGAGCTATGCCAGCAAATGTCCTTGCCTATCATAGTAGGCAATTGTTGCAGCTATAACGCAGCATTAGAGCTAATGAGAACAGGGGTCGATGGCATCCTAGTTGGAGTGGGGCCTGGGGCTGCCTGTACCACCCGGGAAGTCATCGGCGTTGGAGTTCCCCAGATAACTGCTACTCTGAATTGTGCCGCTGCTAGAGAAACATATCTCAAAGAAAGTGATAAATACGTAGCAGTGATAACAGATGGAGGTATTCGCACCGGTGGCGATTTATGCAAAGCATTCGCTGCAGGTGCTGACGCTGTAATGATTGGCTCGCCTTTAGCTCAAGCGACAGAAGCGCCAGGAAAAGGCTATCACTGGGGCATGTCTCATTCTCATCCAGCATTGCCTAGAGGGACACGTGTTAGAGTTGGCACTACCGCCCCATTAGAGCAAATTCTCTTCGGTCCTACTTCCGTCACCGACGGCACTCAAAACTTAATTGGCGCTCTACGCACTAGCATGGGAGTATGCAGCGCTCGAACCATCAAAGAAATGCATAAAGTTAAGATGGTTATTGCCCCATCTATAAAGACTGAAGGGAAATACTTTCAGGCAACCCAGAATGTCCCTTGAGTTTATAGAAACGCAGAAAAGCAAAACCAGACACCAAAGCCAGCTAGAACCAAAGCACAAACGCTAAACACAAGCCTTCGTACCTTCTGTGTCCACCGTCGCCTTGACTTAAATGTACTCACAGAGAGAAATTCACTCCAGGCCAAATCACAAGGCAAATGCACTATGGTAAATAAAATAACACCGGTAGGCCCGAACTTGGCAGCACCGGTTACCAGAGCTGCACCCACAGTCGCCCACCATATGTAAAAAGCCGGGTTAGTTCCCGTAATTACAATGCCTGTCAGTAAAGAGCTAGCTGGTAGACCGCCTACTGCACCAGGCGCTTCACCAGTAGCTCGAAACATTCGGAAACCCAGGTAAAGCAGCATCAAGCCACCGGCAAGATATATACCCTTTTGCACCTGGGGAGAGCTGATGAAATGACCGAATCCAAAATAAATTAAAGCTATGAGCGGTATCTCGATAACAGCATGCCCTGCTGCAATCCAGGCACCAGCGTGTTTGTCACTATACCCCTTGGCTATGGTAGCCGCAGTCATTGGTCCGGGTAGCATAACGCCAGTAAGAGAAATTCCCGCTGCTGATAATAAAAATAGGCCCAGGCTTGTCTCCATGACTTACTTTGGGCAAAACCAGATTCAGGCTAAATTTCCTCTTGTTCCTCATCCTCATCCCCAGCCACAAACCCACCATAATGAGGGAGCTTCACACCCGCTTTGGGACGGCGACCTCTGGCTCCTCTAGGCAGATCGCCAATCATCTTCTTTAGCTCTGCCAATGTCTCAACCGACTGCGTTGAGGGGGCAACTACGCTATCTACCCCAGCTTGCCATAAACTGGTTAGCTCAGCCTTTGTGACCAAAGAAGGCAAGGCCATAATAACCGGCTTCTCTAAGAGCTCGACGAACCTTCGACAAACAAGCAGATGCTCCACAGCAACAAAGGAGTCTTCACCTCTACTACTGATGAACACACCATCTACTTCAAGGCTATTAATGGCCCTAACAAAACCCTGGTCTAATGAAGGCTCTATCATCAAAAATTTGCCTACCTCTTCTTTGTGTAATACTGCGGCAGGTATCCTGATGTCAAAAACCACAAAGTCGCACCCCAGGCTCGCAAGCTCATTTATTTTCTCTTCGCTCATGCCCTTCACAAATACCCCCAGAGGGACATCGCCCACAGCTTCGACCATTTGCTTAACAATCCTGGCGCTTGGGCCCTCGCTCAATATCAACCCGGCATCGGCATTGACATCAGCCACGATTTTGGCTTCCTTGACCTGTGTCCCGGACAGCCCCGCAATAAGCAACATTGCTGGGCTTTTTAGTTCAGAGACAGACGGATGAAAACCTATGGGCGTGGTTGAAGACTTAGAAAGACTCTGCAATTTATCTACAAATTTGCTCATATTACCCCCAGCCAGCGGTCGGATTCGAACCGACGACCGACGGTTTACGAAACCGTTGCTCTACCCCTGAGCTACGCTGGCATCGTTTTGCATCCCTTCAATTATATGGCTGTAAACATCCATTGTAAAGGCTCCCGAGCTTCCCCAATCCCCGCGAAAAGGTGGTAATATCAAATGGACTTTTGGGTTATTTAGGAGTATCATAAGAGATGGAATGAGGAAGAAGATAGTCCTCATCAGCCTGATTGCCAGCTTTTGCTTCTTTGGTGTACTCTGCTACAAGAGTTGGATTATCACTTTCGTCATTACCAAGTGCCTCAGCGGACGGACAGACGATAAACAGGGAATTGTCAGGTCAATAATCATCCCCTGGCGGAACTATCAGCTCCACCTGCACCACTGGTTTCTTGCCCTGATTATTGGCGGAGTATTCGTGGTAAAGAGCTTCTACATTCTGGCACCGGAGATCTCTTACGGCATTCTCTCCGCCATTATCTTCCAGGGAATCTACTACTACGAAGACTGGTACCGAATCATAAAAAGAAAAAACGTTCTGCCAACTTTGGCACAGCAGATGTCATTAGCTGCTGGGAATGACCAAGAATTTTTAACTGTTATGATAGAAGAGATTCGTGACAATGGTGTACAATTATGTAAAGGAGCTTAAATAAGATTCTGCGCGCGTTAGACTTAGAGTCTTAGAGTCTTAATAAGAATCGGCCTTTTCACCGACACATTCCTTCCCGACACAAATAGTATTGTTACTATAATCCAGATCACGGAGCAGAAACTTACCAGGGAAGGGCATGAGGTGCATATCTTTGCTCCAACCTACCCTGGTTGGCACGGAAATGAGCCACATGTCCACCGCTTTCCGTCACTGAGATTCCCCTTTTATCCGAAGATGAGGATGAGCATACCTTACTTTTCTTTTGCACGCCTTTAAGCGCCTTCTTCCCTACCGTGACACCGCAAGGTTGCTCATCGCTGCTTCTATCCCCTGGGTGAGAAAACAATCGATGGCTTCAGATACCGTGGCAATTACAGGCTTGATTATTGCTTCTTCCTGAGGAGAGAAATCGCTGAGCACATAATTGACTATAGAGTCCTCGCCAATGGATTGCTCTTCTGCCTGGGGCCGCCCAATCCCCACCCTCATTCGGGGGAAAGCCTCGCTACCCAGGGCGGAGATAATAGAATTCATGCCTTTGTGTCCTCCTGAGCTCCCACTTTGCCGCAGGCGAATTTTGCCCAGGGGCAAATCGAGGTCATCGTATATTACCAGGAGGTCGCTCAAAGGAATGCCATGCTTGCGCACCAGGCAAGCTACGGATTTGCCGCTGAGATTCACAAATGTCCCAGGCTTGGCCAGCAGCAACTTCTCGCCCTTTAGTTCAGCAAGGCCTACTTTAGCCCGGCATTGCCTGTGGTCAAAGCGAATAGAATGAAGCCTGGCAAAGTAATTCAGGCACCGGAAGCCAACATTATGGCGATTGTGGGCATAAATCCTGCCCGGATTACCTAAACCAACGGTGAGTTTCATTGACTTAGAGTTTATGGGAATTCAGTCACCCGACATTATGGCTGATTCTGTTAACATTGAGCAAATGCTGCTTACCTTAAACAGCAAGCTTGATTGGCTAAATGGCCTTATATTCGCTTGGTCTTTCCCTTCTTACCACCCTGACGTTTGGCTTCAGGAGTGGAGGGCAAAGCGTACTGGATCAGCCGCTCCATTAAATTGGCATGTTGCTCGTCCTCATTTCTTGCCAATTCCTCTACATTCATTCCTGGATTGAGATACTTAAGTATCTCGTATCTTAGCGCCTCGTGCAGCCTGACAAAGGTATGCTTGTCCTCATATGCTAGTGGCGACGTGATTTTCTGGATAAACTCCCAGCCTGCCAGAATTGCCGGTTTAAGGGCGTTCTCCGCCTTGCTGGTGATAGACACATTTACTACCCTGCGGTCTCTCCTGTCTCTTACCCTTCTGACCAGACCAGCTTTGACCATGCGGTCGACTATCATACTGATGCTGTTCGTGCTACGCCCTAACCACCGGGCTATGTCAGTTGGCCTTGCAGGACCACCGATGTGTTTTATAGCCGCAAGCACTGCATACTGCTCCATAGTAAGATTGTATTCACCATATATTTGGTCCTCACACATCTTAAGCAGGGCGCGGGTTCGGTGCGACATGTACCACAATTTTAAAATCAGCTCTCCGTCTTCTTCGAAATTTATCGTCATATTTTGCCTCTCCTGGCTATTTTATTAGACCTCTGCTCGCTTGGAAACTGTGCTATTAATAATAGCTTTATTATTTATAACAAGTCAACATGCCTCCATAGTAGCTTTCTCAAATCCGTGTAGTCCCGTGTTGTGTAGATCATGATTCTTTCAAAACGTGCTCAATGGAATTTAAGCGATAATGGATTAAATGGTATACATAATAATAGAGTTTAAATGGCCTTATATTCGCCAGTATTTAGTCTTAACGCTCTAGAATATCCCATTTCACAGAAGTTGCATGGGCGACAGTAGTAGGGAAGCCGGGATGATTCGTTTTGTAAAAATGGCTATTTTTTCTGGAGTCCAACAGCTCTTTTTCATACGTAAGGCGACTACCCGCGGCGGATTCAGTTGTTAAAATACGTACGATTCGTTTCGTCAGCATTTGCCCTTTATGGTTGTGGGCCGTGCAGATCGGCGGAGTGACGCAGGGAGGCAAATGACGGATGAAGCTCAAATGCCAAAGCCCAAATGACAAACCAAGTC